>CAZVYD010000064.1:0-3660 GCA_964631575.1 uncultured Candidatus Bathyarchaeia archaeon | reverse complement strand
GCTCAAGGTGCTGAGCCCAGTGTGGACTCACACTCGTGCGAAATTGAAAGGCCTCTGACACGGCTTCAACTGTTCTGACATCATTCTCCACGCGGAAGGCGGGAAGATTTCTTGGATCTCTCACTACTCAGGTTGTTCTGATATTCTGAAGATACTGCTTGAAGTTCGTTTCTAATTGCGTTGTCGAGACACCGAGCACGTTCTGGATGGCTTGATCTTGACCTTGTCCCTGCTTCATAGCCAACAATATCGACTTGCACTTGGGTGCTCCATACGTAACAACGAGATAGTCTACGAGGATCCATGCCTCGGCGTACTGTAACGCTCTTTCAGGGGTTCCCGGGAGTCGGTTATGCCAATCCGTCTCAGAGGAAAGCTCTATCAAAGAGAAGAGCTTACCATTGTCGAGCGCATCGCAAACTGTACGAACTGCGTTTGCCTTCAAAAGCAATTCCGTTTGGTTGTACTTTGTCTTGACAACGGTTGTGTAAGCTTCATACTCTGCGAGCCCTTCATCGAGCCACTTTATTGACCTGTACACTTGGCCACTTAGCTCCTCGATGATCGCGTGAGTGTATTCATGAGTGATGGTATGCCAATCAAACCCTGGTGCGACATGCATTATGAAGTTGATAGGCCGTGGTGCTCCACTACTCTTGAAGTAGTTTGCTTCGTCAACAGAAAAACCACTATATAGTTGGAGTCCAAGCACAAGATCAGCCTGTGTGAGATAGACGTACAGCTTGAACCGCTGTGCAGGATACGCCCCTAGGTCGATGCCTACCTGAACGTACGCGTTCTCAAACGCTTCTCCGTACCATTTTGCCCTCCGATCGCTTCCTTGATTGTAGTAGACAATGGAATGATTCGTCTGGAGCCTTTCAGTTGGTTGGCCAGGCTTCATGATTACAAGAGAGGTTATACCTTCTGAGAATGTGAAGTATCCTTCGTTCGGGCATTTGTCTGCCACGATCATCTTACCTGCGACGTATTTTCTCACCGCAAATACGAAATCGAAACCCGCCGGGCTCTTGACCATTGAGCCGTCAAATCGCATCTCAACAAGCGTTCCCTCCAGACGGAAGTCAATCTTCTGACGAGAAGTCTTGCCACCTGGCCACGTTAACAACTCGCTGGAATAGCCGCTTGATGTCAATGTTAGCCGAGGAAGCACATCGACTCCAATTCCATTGTCGATAAGTGCCCAGTACCCCCATGGATGTGTGCCCATGTCCTGGTCACAGTCAATCAGCACATCCCACTCAAAGGCTGATGAATCGGAAATAGCTGGGGGTGGCGAATCAAGTAGCCTAATGTGGGCAATGTAGGTGGATTCTGTTCGTGTCAGCTCCACCTCCACCATGTCAAGAAACTTCTCGCCTATAGCGGGCTTACCTTGAGTGTCGAAAAGATCACCAGAGGGATCAGCGAACGTTTCAGCAATAGCGACAGGCAAATTGAGCAGGAGCACTCCCAACAGCACGGTTGCTAGAAACCATTTAGTCTTCGGCAAGTGTGACCCTCCTGCAAGTACTAGAGGCTTCTTGAGCAATATAAGGTCACAGAGCACTCTTCGTGCTCAATAGTACCTCGTCGCTGAAAGACATCTACACGTAATCCCAAAGGGTCCTCCACCTAGGTCGTATCCAGAGCAGACCTCTCTCCCCAAAGGGGATTACTCGCCGATCCTCTTCTTTCCTGTGACCTTTTCAGGAACTACTAGAAAGACTGCCGCCTCGTCGACACACTCTTTGAAGTCTATCTTCTTCCTCCTCTCAGTAGGGTACCTCTCAACGAGGCTCTTCAAGATCTGAAGCTTGATCTCTCTGTCTTTAGTCTCCTCTATTGTTCCGAAAACCAGCACGCTCTTGTATTGAGTGATCTCAGGATTTGCTTCATCCACCTCAAAACAGACACGCTGATCCTTACTGAAACATTCCACCTTTCGCCCTTTGCGCGATGAGTGAAATCCGATCTTTCCGTTTTCATAGACATATCCCAGAGGAATCAGGTACGGCCCGTCATCTGTGACGACAGCTAAGCGTCCGACGAGACTCCTCTTCAGCAGATCTTCGATCTCAGGTTGATCCATCGGAACCGTGACCATCTAAATCACCTAGCTTCTTCTTGGCTCTTGGAAAACGGCTTTAGGAATTCTCGGAGGATATCCGAGATCAAGCAAGAGCGGTACAGACAATCCGTTCTTCTCAGATTCCTGAAGCCCCTTAACAAGCTTCTCAATGTCCCGGAACGGAAAGAAGAAGATTAGGTCGTTCTTCTCGAACTTGCCGTATCTTCTAGCGCCGGAGCATGCAGTCACGAGATTGGGTTTTCCAGAGTTGTAGACGTAGACGGCGCCGTAAGCGCATGGTATGGCGGCAGGACCGGTCACAAACTGCATGTTGAGTCCGTCGTGAAACGTGTAGGCGTGGATGCACCTTGTAGCTTGCCACGCGTTAACAGTCAGAGCAACGATGTCAGGATCGCTTTCCATCTTGCCAAGCGGCCCAGCTATGAGTCCTCGACATTTGGTTTTTGGCAGTTGAGTCTTGAACCATTTTCTAGCGATCTTCTTGCCGGAGACATACGTCGTTTGCCTTTCTACATCTTCATCTGTAACGTCGGCCATCCCGAATACTATTCTCTCATGCGGACAGGAAAGCTCACGCTCTGTTGCTGCGTGAAGATAGCCGCCCTGCCCTGCTATCTTGAGCATTTGGCAAGAATATAGATGTCTCTTCGCTCGGACTATCCCTTTCAACCCTTGTTCGTTATGGACGAATTTCAATCCTACAGGAAACTCGTCAAGCCTTAACAGTCCGCTTATCGTTTTCTCGAAGTCATTGTACCTCTTCACAAAGGGCACCAAAAAGCATGATTGTTTACTTCTCAATAAATCTCTTCTTGAAGACTTAGTCTTGGCATCCGTCGTGCGCGCTACGATCCTTTGTTCGTTGTGACGGTTTTCTTCATGAGATACCCTGTGACGACGTGATCTCCGATTCTCTCCTGCACATCCTTAATGTCACTATAGCCCATATGTCTGTAGAAGTTCCGAGCTGTGATGCTTGAGACTAGCCAGACTTCCCTGAACCCCTTTTCCATCGCTTTTCTCTCCAGATGCTGCACTATCGACTTCCCAACGCCTTGGTTCTGATAGTCTGGGTCAACAAAGACGTTTCTAAGCTCATTTTCAACGAGCGCCCCGGTTCCTCGAACCTCGCCTCCTTCTTTGGCTGCCACGCAGTACCTGTTCTTGACTGCGTTCCTCATCCATTCAAGAGTGTAGTGCTGTTCAAGCTGAATCTTGATGACGCTTGCTGGGTAATCCGGAGCATTCGAGATTTGGACTGCCTTTCTGATGCATTTCAAAGCGTTCTCGAAATCCTCAGAGCGGATCTCATCGAGAATCATTCTTCACTCACCTCGATTTCCAGCAGTTCCTTCTCTTCCATAACCCGGCTCCCCTCATAGTCGTGAGCTACGTCTGTGGCTTTTTTGAGGTTGCCCAGTTTCTGGTGTGGCGCGGTTTACTGGTAAACTGGTGCGCGAATCCCACTCCCCATCAAACCTCTGGTTCAGCGCTTCAGCTGTTGGCGACTACCTTCCAAGTGCCGAGATCTTAGTGCAGACTTCAAAGCATTGCGATCGATACTATGC
>CAZVYD010000063.1:0-4096 GCA_964631575.1 uncultured Candidatus Bathyarchaeia archaeon | reverse complement strand
GTGTCTTTCCTCTTGCGTATCGAAGCCATTTTGCGGTGAAGCCTTTCTCGGGGGTCTTCTCAGTGTATTGGATTTCCTCTGTGTAGAAGCTGTGTTTCTGTCTCTGCTTCAGGAACAGGTAGATATGAAAAGATGATCCGGTCCAAGCTACAAGGATCGTATCGCGGATGAATCGATTGAATTGATCGTCGCTGAGAATGGCTTCTAGAAATAGCTGAGTGACTTCCCTTGCCTTTTCGTGAGGCACATCTTTTGGTCGGTCAATGTCATAGAATATCCTGTCGATCTCGCGGCCTTGGCCTTCGTGGTTGGTTGCGTAGAAATAGTCGCAAAGCTTTCTGGGTGGGAAATATCTCCAGATCTTCTCTTCCACAGTGCTTAGGCTGCCTCTGGCCTCTGCCAGACCCATTTTCGCTCTGATCCGCAGCAGGTCGGAAGAGACCTTCCCGGCGATTTCGTCTACGTGCAGTGGTGGAAGTTGTGAACCTCGGTTCAGCAGCGTTCTCTGCTTCAACCAGACTCTTGAGGCAATCTCTCTGTCTCCAAGAAAAGCTCCAAGTTCAGATGAAACTATCGCATAAAGCAGAAGAACATCGAGCTGGCCGAACGGTTTCAGGAGGTCATGTTCTTCAGCTAAGCCCGCCAGTTCCGTCATGCTTGACACACTCACCCTGATTAGCTATGCATATTCTAATATCTCTAGTGCGTAGTGTTGGCGAAACTAGCTCGGCATGCTGGAGGTCATCAGTGTGAAGAATACGTCAAGGAACCGGCTGTCAATCAGGACCAAGTCGTTGGAACCATCAGGCATTATGGCTATTTTCGAAAAGGCTCGTGGGATGAAAGACGTGATAAGACTGGAGGTTGGGGAGCCTGACTTCGACACGCCAGAGCACATCAAAGATGCTGCTAGGAGAGCCTTGGACAAAGGGTTCACTCACTACACTTCAAGCGCAGGAATTCTTCCGCTTCGAGAAGCTATCGCAAAGAAGACGAGGAATGAGATTGGAATTGATGTGGATCCAAGAAAAGAAGTCGTGGTCACTGATGGGGGGAGTTGTGCTATCACGCTCGCCATGATGGCAGTCCTAGACCCAGGAGATGAAGTCCTAATCTCTGACCCATCTTGGCCTTATGGCCCAAGTGCAAAGATGGCTGAAGGAATTCCTGTTCGCTATAGACTCTTGGAGGAGGAAGACTTCCGGATTGATTTTGATGACCTGAGATCCAAGATCTCCAGCAAGTCGAAGATGATAATAATCAATTCCCCTCAGAACCCAACAGGATCGATTCTCGATCGACATGAGCTTGAGACCTTAGCCGAGATCGCCCTTAAGGAGAACCTACTTGTGATATCTGACGAGGTGTACGAGAAACTGACCTACGACGCTCAGCACACATCGATGTTGACTGTTCCTGAGATGAAAGACAGAACTATCTTGGTGAATTCGTTCTCAAAGACCTACGCCATGACTGGTTGGCGTGTTGGTTACGCCATCGCAAATGAGGAGATCGCGAAAGAGATTGCCAAACTGAACCTCTATCTGAACACTTGCTCCACTTCTTTTGCTCAGGTCGCTGCTCTTGAGGCCCTCACGGGTCCACAAGACTGCGTCAAGGCCATGGCTGAGCAGTACAAGAAAAGGATTGACCTGATGTTTCGTGGACTTGAGCGCATGAGGGTTCCATGCGTCAAACCGAAAGGTGCATTCTACCTCTTTCCAGACTTCACCGAATTCAGCGATTCGTCGCATAAGATGGGAATGTTGCTCTTGGAGAAGGCACACGTGTCTACAGCGCCGGGCGTGGCGTTTGGGCAACTTGGAGAGGGGCATCTACGGCTCTCCTGTTCAAACTCAATGGAAAATCTCAGCGAAGCTCTCACACGGATTGAAAGGGTCTTGAGCGATTTGCGGAAGAGATGAATTGAAGCTTGTGGAGCTATAGCATGCATTGGATCAGCTGCCGCTTTGGGGCAAGATTGGTTACGTTGCTGGAGACGTAGGCTTCGGCGTCTTCCATCTAACTCATAAAGGACATGCTAGATCGAAGCAGTTAGTGGCGCCATCTTCATGTCCTTAGAATTTTCCAATGTTCTTTGAACCTGCGTGCTTCTTCATCGAAAGACACGTCTCTAAGCTCCGCCTGAATACCGAGTCTACTCAGCGCTGCGAGCATGATGTTCGTCATATAATGTGAAGGATGCCTGCCCTCCCTTAACAGTTTCACGGAGGATTCGGTTACTGAAACCCCGTGCATCTCGACGAGCGCCTCTTCCTCGCTAAGCCTCTCGATGACTATTCTCTCCATGTAGCCGGCAGACTCGAGGTATCTCGCTATTTCTATTAGGTTGTCTAGTGGCTTGCGAGTCGTGTCGATCTTGACTGCGCCTCTTCTGATGGCCTCCTCTAGGTGATGTTCGCCAACTCTTCTGAAGAGCTCGACAGCTTTCTCGCCCACGAACTCGTTGACGGCTAGGCAAATGGAGTAGTTGATCATATCCAGAAATTCGGGCTTTATGAAACTGTCCAACACCAGTCGCCGACTCCTTGTTGCTCGGTTCAAGCCTTAACTGTTTCCGACAAGCTTTCCACACGGACTTCGTCACCATCCGCCCATCTTCTGCCGCCTGATCGAATAGCGTATCTACCTCTGGAAACTCTAATCCATCCTGAGGGATGTTCATGACGGGACATAGAGGGAAAGGGTTCTCCACCAGAGCTGTGAGGGCGGGAGAGAGAACCGATCCAGAGACTGGAGCAGTTGTCACACCCATCTATGAGACAGCGGTCTTTGCCTTTAGCAGTACGCAGCAGTTGGTCGATGCCGTCAGTGAGAAGAGCAGCCGGGATGTCTACACGAGATGGAGCAACCCAACCATTACGGCGGCAGAGAGGAAGATCGCTGAACTGGAAGGCGCTGAGGACTGCGCGGTATTCTCATCCGGTATGGCGGCCACGTCAACTGCCATCATCAGCCTCGTTTCTCCGGGTGATCACATAGTGTCGACCCGAGACCTATACGGCGGAACGCTAGATTTCTTCACGAATCTGATGAGTAGGTTCGATGTGCGAACAACATTCGTTGAGGCCACGAACATTGGCGAGATCGAATCGGCAGTTAAGAAGAATACAAAGCTTCTGTTCTTGGAAACGCCAACGAACCCGACTCTCAAACTTGTGGATCTATCCAAAGTTGCCGAAATATCGAGAAACAGTGGCGCGAAGGTTCTGGTCGATAACACGTTTGCAACTCCTTACAACCAGCAGCCTCTGCGGTTCGGCTGCGATGCGGCGATACACAGCGCCACAAAGTACCTTGTCGGACACAGCGACGTGACGGCAGGTGGAATAGCTGGGCCAAAGGAACTCATTGGGCCGATAAAGAAGCTTCGCAGGGTCCTAGGAGGAGTGCTTGATCCACACGCCGCTTGGCTACTGCTCAGAGGCATGAAGACGCTTGCGCTTCGCATGGAAAAGCACAACTTGAACGGCCAACAGGTCGCAGAATACCTTGAGAGTCATCCCAAGGTGAAGCGAGTATACTACCCCGGGCTGAGCACGCATCCGCAGCATTCCCTCGCGAAGCGTCAGATGAAGGGGTTCGGAGGAGTTCTGAGCTTTGAGTTGAAAGGCGACCTGAACCACACAATAAGATTTGTCGATAGTCTAAAGCTGGCACTTATCGGGGCGAGCTTGGGTGGAACGGAGACATTGGTAAGTCAACCCAGCAGAGCCACACACTACTTCATGAATCCCGAGGAAAGGCAGAAGGCGGGAATAAGCGACTCACTGATCAGGCTCTCGTTGGGCATAGAGGACGCAGACGACATAATATCCGATTTAGCACAGGCATTTGACAGAATATAGTTCGGCTTCCTGTGAACGCGCACGGTTCTATTCAACTACGATGCAAGAGCAACAATCCTGAAGAGCACAAATGAGAAAGCAGCTGGCACCGGTATTGACAGTATCCACGCCAGCACGATCCTCCTACTGGTGACCCATTTGACTGATTTGGCTCTGTGCGCGAGGCCCGCACCCATTATCGCTCCATTCGTCACGTGCGTGGAACTCACGGGTAGCCCAAGCAGCGC
>CAZVYD010000062.1:0-4538 GCA_964631575.1 uncultured Candidatus Bathyarchaeia archaeon | reverse complement strand
GGCGCGATTACGTATAGGATAGCAGGCATTGCAACGAGAAGTGTTCCTCCCTGTATCCCAGGTGAGCCGAAGCCGATGAGAGCAACCGGGATGGCTAGTAAGAGCATCTGCTGCCAAGAGATCTCGAAACCAGTGAAGCGTGCAGCCACAAACGTCACAACCAGAACGCCCATCACGCTGCCACATCGATTGAGCGAGGCTCCGAGTGAGAGAACAAGATCTCCGACGCTTTCACTGATGTCGAAGTGTTCCTTGAAGATCCTGAGGGCGACAGGTAAGGCCACGTATGAAGATCCAGTGGATAGTCCAACGGCGAACAGCCTTGTTGAATACCTTGACATCTCTCCGAATCCCATGTGGATCATTCTCTGCACTACGATGAATAGGGCTGCCAAAGCGGTCAAGCCAAGGATCAATATCAAAGACATTGAGATCACGTAAGCTTCTATCGAAATCCGCCCTAGGTTGTAGTAGAGGGTTCCACCCAAAGACATCGCGATCGCCGGAAAGACTTTGAGTAGAAGTTTGAAGGCTCGTTCCTGAGCCCTGTATATCTGCTTGGAGAAGTCAGCGACTTTTCTGAAAGACTGCGAGCGCGAGAATGCGAAGGCAAGAATCACACCCAGCACTAAGGCCACTGTGACTGGTCGAAGCAAGCTGGCCAGCATAACCTGTAGTACGTACTGGAAAGTCTGAACTGATAGTCCTGTGAAGGAGGAGGACGTAACCAACACAGACGATAGAATGATCGATGCGAATAGAGAACATCCTAAGACAAGAGACACAAAATACATTACAGATGCTTTGATCACTGCTCCCGCAACATTTCTCTCAGAAATCAATGAGCATGTGGAATCGAATATGATTACAAACACTATGACAGGCGCAAGAAACATGAACCCAGCGACGAAAGTATCGACGACGATGAAGAATAAGTCGATCCTAGTTGGAACGATGTAGGCAATGAGGAGGCCCAGCAAGAAAGAGATAAGCAACCAATACTCAAACCGGATCCTCACGTTGATCTCCCCGCAGCAGTCGCCAATACTTTCATCTCTAATAGATGAACTATTGGGCACACGGCCAATCAGTCAACTTCTATGACAACTGCTGCTTCGCGTAATCAAGACCATTGCCAAACTGGTCCATTGGAGTTTGGATTAGGTTGTGACGCGAAAGGCGCCTGAGGTTAGAATCACATGTCTACCTTGTAAGGAGGAATAGCCCTGTCATCTCCCAGATGGCCCCGACGAGTAGAAGCACGACTACCACGATGTACAGTGTCGCCACGTCGTGCCATGTCTTCTTGAATGCAATCCACCTACTCTCAGAGCCGTACCGCTTCGGGAAGATCGTGGCGAGGCTTAGGGCTATACCTGCGGCTCCCGAGAACACATATCCGCCTAACTCAAGAATCAAGGTTCCGGCGCCCACTACGAAGACTACTAGCGACTGAGTAAGAACCGCATGGTATACCACTCCCAGCGAGAAGCCGCGATAGACGGTTATGAGTGATATTCCTCCACTTCCAAGAAGAGGCACAACGCCCAAGAACGTCGTTGAGAAGAATGCTCCGGAACTCAGGTTCACGAGAAATGTGAGCACAATCGCCATGAGTACGTTACCTGACCTAAGGATCGTAGTTACAGTTGTGAAAGGCGCCTCTCTGCTGACCATTCTGATGAGATTGCTTCGAAAATCGATTGCAAATGGGTAGGAAGCGGCTATCGCAGCGTATCCTGCGGCAAACGAAGCTACGTACAAAGCAAGCACGAAGAGAAGGTGCCATCTCAAACGATGACATACATTCGAGATGCTCGCGAAAAGTTGCCGATCCTTAGCCATCTCAATGACACCGACATTGAAGAGAAACACATCAGATTTAACATTCTCGCGGGCAGCCTTGTAAGGCTTATCAATCCTGTGCAAAAACAAGGCTAAAGCAGAGGACTACAATCTTCTCCTAGCGGAACCAGCCTATACACGGATCGCCTGAAAGCCATGTGTAAATATGGTCGCCTTGATAGAAGTTTCAGCAATTCGCGAAGTTTATCTCTTCTTCACCGAATAATTCGGCAGATGATCGATAATGATGGCAGATGCATTGATTCCGCTGATTGCGGTGGGGCTGGCGGAACTTGGCGACAAAACGCAGCTGTCGATCCTTCTCCTGTCCTCAAAGACAACAAAGCATCTTCACCTATTGCTCGGAGTCTTTCTTGCCTTCCTAACGGTTGATGGAATCGCAGTGCTAGTCGGCTCATGCATTACAACCATTGTTCCGTTGAGTTTCGTGAAAATAGCTTCAGGAATCGCTTTCATAGTCTTCGGAGCATTAACCCTGAAGGCAGGCGAGACAAAGGCGGAAAGTAAGCTGTACTCTAAGAACTCATTTATCTCAGGATTCATGTTCGTCTTCATGATGGAGTGGGGCGACAAAACCCAGATAGCCTCGGCGTTATTTGCAGCAAGATATGATCCCTTGATGGTTCTTGTTGGGACAATGACAGCCCTGACTTTGGTGTCGGTCGTAGCGATATATCTGGGCAAGCTCATCTCAAGTAGGATCGACAGTAGACTTATGACAAGAGTTGCTGGAATCGCTTTCCTCGTAATCGGAGTGTCGTTTTTCCTTCTTTAGAACATGTTCAATCAAGGGAGGAAAGAGAGAATATCTTGAGGCGAAGGAGAACAAGTCACTTGAACGCTTTGTCATTTGGTTTCGTTCCTATGACCAAAGCGTAGCCGATCCCGTCCTTCCGGACAAAATCAACGATCTCATCAAAGGCCTTGTCGTTCCTCAGTGCTTCAAGCGCGTTTGAAAGTATTCCAGCGTTCAATTGCCTTTTGATATGGTCTGAATAGTCCACCGTCTTGATTTCGACAAGTCCGACATTCTTCAACATGCGTTCATATTCGTCCATGCTGACTGCGCCGCCTATGCAACCGCAGTAAAGCTTCCGGTTGCTTCTGATGGCTTCAGGCATTGGAGCCTTGCTTATCACATCATGCATGATGATTCTGCCGCCCGGCTTGAGTATCCGTACCTTCTCAGCCAACACTTTTCGCTTATCTGAAGTGAGGCAAACAACGCATTCGCTAATCACAGCGTCAAAAGTCTCATCCTCAAAGGGGAGCTTTTCGGCCTCGGCCAGTCTAAACTCTGTGATGCCGTCTAGCCCTGAACTCCTTGCTTTCTCCTGCGCCCTTGCAATACCCTCTTTAGTGAAGTCAACCCCCACAGCTTTTCCTGTGGGTTTGACTTTCTCAGCTACTTCCAAGACTGTGTCCCCTGTGCCACACCCGACATCCAGAACGACCATGCCTTTTTTCGGTGAAAGCTCACTCATGAGAGCTTGGTGGGCATTCGAGAGCAGGTCGGAGTCCTCGCAACACTCTTCCGTCTCAGTTGACCAGCGCTTGCCGTAATATTCCTTGACCACTTTCCTCAGATCCGCTGAGCTGCAACAATTCTTTGAGCTCATTGTTCTGGTTCCTCTACTTACTCTCGGTAGTAGAACAGGATATAAACGTTCACTCACTTAATCTACCAGAATAAAGTAGTTGAGGACGACATGAAGATCTGTGGATGATGCCCTTCTTGTTAGTCCGTCATCCTAGACGCATCATCATAACCAATGCACTGGCAGGACATGCAGAAGTGAACTCCACAGACCGTTGCACAGCCGGTGGTACTTCGGAGCGGCCGGTAGGCTTGAAACCAAAACGGGTGAAGAACTCACTCGCCGATTCAGTCAGCAGATAGACCGTTGTCACTCCACTCTTCACTGCAAGATCCAGTGCGGATCGAGTGAGATGTTGTCCAATCCCCCGGCTGCGGAACGACTCATCCACAGTGACAGATCGGAGCAGTGCCACTTTTCCGTAAAGCTCAAGCGCGGCGCTACCTACGATCCGCTTCTCCTCTCGCGCCACGAGCACAGTCGCTAAATGCTCAGCCACTCCGTCCTTCGGGAGACCGCTATTCTCAAGCAGAGCCAATACGTCAGGAAGATCATCCGCGGTTGCCCGCCCGATTGAAACATTAGAGGAACCACATTGGGCCTTGCTCATCCTACAGACTCCTCTACTTACGGCCGGTAGTAGTAACAGATATAAGCGTTGGCCTATGAGTCACAAGAGGATAGAGCAGGTGTGTCAAGAGGGATGGACGAGCCCGCAGACGAAGCTCTTAAGGAGAACGTTCGTTCCGGCCTCAAATCGCTAGGGCTTACATTAGCTGGGGCGTCCGTCTTCCTAGCTCTGATCCCTCGGCCTAATGCATCAGCCACAACGATCTGTAACGAAGCAGGAGTTCCGGATTCTAAAGTCTACTACGCCTTGGAAGAGCTTCAGTCAAAAGGAATGATCACAGTCCAGCATGGGGCGCCGAACTTGTACAAGGCGCTGAGTCCGAAAGAGGCATTGGCCAATCTGAAGAAAAGGCTCACAGAGGAACACCTAGAGAAAGTTGAGAGAGCAGACGACCTCGCTGAGAAGCTTGAGGCAATGCGCTCAAGAGCCCGAGGATCAGATGA
>CAZVYD010000061.1:0-4910 GCA_964631575.1 uncultured Candidatus Bathyarchaeia archaeon | reverse complement strand
GAGCTTGATCTGATCAGAAAGTGCGGCCCGATCAGCGACTTGGGACAAAAGATCCTCATGAGCGAAATTCGGCCTGGAAAGCCGCAGCTTGAGATCGGTGTAGACGCCTCAAAGGCCATGCAACATGAAGCGGCTGTGAAGTATCCTGAAGGGGCCCTGGAGATCAGAGCCATAGTCATGGGTTCTGGGCCTGTCTTCAGCCCCATGCCGCATACGACACGAGGCGTTGGCAGAATAGTCGAGAAAGGCGACACCCTCATCGACATAACTGCAGTCCGTCTGAACGCATACGGGGTGGAGAACGAAAGAACATTTGTCCTTGGAAAGCCAACTGAGAAGCAGGCGAAGATCTTCAACGTAATGGTGGAAGCCCAACAGAAGGCCTTCGAATCCCAAAAACCGGGAAGCAAGTTCTCAGACGTGGACGCAGCTGCACAGAAAGTCATCGAAGACGCAGGTTACGGCGACTACATCATGCACAGGACATTTCACGGTATGGGCCTCGGAGGCCACGAGTATCCCTACTATACTGCGTTCATGGATCGAAGAATAGAGCCTGGAATGGTTCTGTCGTGTGAGCCGGGAATCTACATCCGAGGATTCGGTGGCTTCAGACACTCCGATACTGTGATCGTCACTGAGAGAGGGCCGGAACGAGTCACAAAGTTTCCGAGAGACTTGAATTCGCTGACTGTCGCGGCATAGCCACGTTGGATAAGGCTCTCCCTATTTGGGATGCCGGTCGCCTGACGATTCGTAATCGATTTGCCGTCTGATCCTCTCTTTTGCTTCCACACCAGCGAACTTCTCGCACAGATAGAGGCCGAGATCGATCGAGGAGGTCACTCCTCGCGCAGTTATCACGTCACCTTCGTCGACAATGCGCTCATCAACAACTTTGTCGCAGAATCTCTGAAGTTCATCAAACGCGCCTCTGTGAGTCGTCGCCTTCTTTCCTCTCAGAAATCCAGCAGCGCCCAAGAGGAGCGAACCAGTACAGACGGAGACCTTGAATCTACACGACGCAGCACTTCTCAACCATCCAATAAACTCCTCGTCTTCAAGCATCTTTCTTGAACTGAATCCTCCCGGCACGATGACCATGTCATACTCGAGAAGTGGTTCTCCAATCTTGGTCGGTGTGAAACGAAGGCCCGTATGATCGAACACCTCCTTTGAGTGAGCACAGATCTCCCATTCGAGATCTGGCAGGAAGTCCATCGTCCTGAGCCTAGTCAATGGGTCGTAGACACCGATGAAGTCAAGAGAGGTCATTCCATCGTAGATGACGAATGCTATTCTCACCTTGACCACCGCATGGGTCTCTGCTGGGCCTTTTCTCGTTGAAAAGCTTGTTTAGTGCTCCTGTTGTGTAAGGAAGGGTTCAGGAAGGATCGAATGGCTGGCTGGGCATTCAGGGGATCCTGAAGTAGAGCTTGAAGGTGTTGGCGTTTGAATAGATTACAACGGCGAGGAGGAAAAGTCCTGTCCAGCACTTTTGGCTCAGAAACTTAAACCACGGTCTTGTTGCCAGAATCTGTGAAGCTTGCTTCATTCCGAAGGCAGCCAGCGGAAGCACCGCAGGAAAAGTCAGGAACGTAAGTCTGCTTTCTGGGCCAGTAGGCCACACCACCAGCAAAACGCCGACAGAGAGAAGAATCTCACAGAGCGTCTTGAATTCATCGTCCTTGATGCCGAAAAATGCTATGAACGCGAAAGGCAAGCAGAGATTGAAGGCGTATACGGCCGAGAGCGCGAAAATCTTAGGATTGATGATCAGGCCCTTGTAACCCAGATAGGCAAGTACTGGTTGCGTTCCTTTGTAGGCAAGTCCCTCCCCATAGAACCCCAGATAACTGTAGTCTATCAGTTGAGTCCATGCCAACGGAATTGCCAAGCCCACTAGGATAACGATCATCACATTTGCAATCTTCAATCTGTCCCTGTGAAGAATGAAGCGAAGGATCAGAAAGATCAGAACAGTGAAACTTGTTTCTTTGGTGAGCACTCCAACGCCAATCAGGATTCCCACCATAATGGAGGTCTTGGCATCCGCTTTCTTTTCCAGAACAAACAACAGAAAGTACAGGAGAACAACTTGCATCGCATATGCCGGGCCATCTGTAAGAATAGCTGTGCCGAACATCAGACTCGGTGCTGCGGAGGCAAAAGATATCGCGGAGATGAAAGCTAGACCATTGTTCCATAGCTTTTTCGTGAATAGGTAGGTAAACAGCGTGCCAACTAGGAAGAATCCAAGGTTAACGGTGGCGATAGCATCTCTGTAGCTCATCAGATATGACAGAGGTACCGCAAGAAGGGGGACCACTGGCCTGAGTAGTCCATGCCAGCGGCCTTCTCCGACATTCGCAGTTCCTCGGAACAGCTTGACGATGCTGACGTAGCTGCCGGAGTCTCCCCACCAGTTGCCGAAATGTGTCAAACCCTCCAACAGAGCAAACACGAGTGGGATTGTGTAGGAGCCAAGCATACCTGAAAGACAGTCTTTCTTTGTGACAGCCATGTTTCTATCAGCACCTAGTGCTGACTCGTGCCCTTTATAAAAGCTTCAACCGTATCTGTCATTCACGAAAGCGAAGATTTCGGTAATCAAGTGATCGATATTGTTTACAGTCGACAAGAATATGCGTGAGCTTAGGGCACTTGTAACTGGAGGGGCAGGTTTCATCGGCTCTGAACTGACGAGGCAACTCGTTCAGAGTGGGGCATCTGTCACGGTCCTAGACAATCTTGCGTCAGGTAAGAAAGAGTACCTTGCCGGGTTACCTATTAGACTAGTAAGGGGAGACATTTGCGATACGAAAAAGATAGCAGAAATCGTCAAGGATCAGCAGATCGTCTATCATCTTGCGGCGCTCCCCTTCATACCCGATTCATATGTGAACCCAGAGGAGTTCTTCAGGATCAACGTAGAAGGATCCATAAACATGATGTGGCAAGCGATTCAATCAAGTTCAGTCAAACGTTTCATGTACATATCTTCCTCCGAAGTGTATGGTACGGCTCAGAAAATCCCAATGAATGAAGACCATCCAACCCACCCACGTTCCACATATGCAGTTAGCAAGCTCGCGGCAGATAGAGCAGTATTTACACTGCATAAGGAACACGGCTTTCCCGCGGTAATCCTTCGTCCTTTCAACACCTACGGCCCAAACATAACTCAACCATACATAATTCCTGAAATAGCCATCCAGCTTCTCGAAGGCAACGATCGTCTCAAACTGGGAAACGTTGAGAGTTCAAGGGACTTCACCTTCGTGGAGGATGTGGCAGCGGCGATTGTGATGGCGTCATTGAAGGATGAGGCGATTGGTGAAGTAATCAACGTAGGCTCAGGCAATGACGTGAAGATCATTGATGTGGCGAATCTTATCGCCAAGATTCTCGGAAGAGCATTTTCCTTGCAGAAAGATCCTTCCCGGTTACGGCCATATGATGTCGATAGGCTTGTGTGCGACAACTCTAAGGCCAAGAGACTTCTTGGGTGGAGCCCCAAAGTGGCGTTTGACGTAGGATTAAGGAGAACGATTGATTGGATCCAGCGCCACCCGATTAGCTTCAAGTCTCCTTTCAAGGGCTGTCCGGCGTGGTACCGAAGGCAGGCCTCATGAGCTTCTATAACGGAAGGCCTGCTCTCGTTACCGGAGGGAGCGGACTGATTGGTTCTCATCTAGTAGAGGAGCTCATGGCCAAAGGTGCCCAAGTTCGCGCAGTCATTCACAATCGCCCTCTCCAAAAGTTCCCGGGTTGTGTGGAGGTTCTCAGAGGCGACCTGACCAAGCTAGATGACTGCGTTAGAGCAGTTAGAGGCATGGAGTGTGTCTTGCACTTGGCAGCTTTCGTCGGAGGAGTCGGTCGGAACAAGGCTCACCCAGCCGGAATGTATACCTCAAACATGCTGATGCAGACCAACATGCTCGAAGCTGCACGCCTCGCGGATGCGGAATATTACCTGTACACGAGTAGCGTCTGCCTCTATCCCGGCCACATTTCGTTGATGAGCGAAGACAAGGCTTGGGAGGGTCCACCAGAAGCTACCAATGCATCGTATGGATGGGTCAAGCGAATGGGAGAACTCCAGTGCCAAGCTTACGCCGAGGAATATGGCATGAAGATCGCCATCGTGAGGCCAACGAACGCCTATGGTCCATACGACAATTTCGACCTTGAATCTTCCCATGTAATTCCAGCTTTGATAAGAAAAGCTGTGGAGAGGCAGGATCCATATGTTATCTGGGGTACAGGCGAGGTCTCAAGAGACTTCATTCACGCGCGGGACATCTCAAGAGGCATGATGCTTGCTTTGGAGAAGTATCATGTTGCTGACCCGCTGAACTTGGGAACTGGCCGCGAAATCAAGGTCAAAGATCTGGCCCACCTCATTCTGAAGCTCTCTGGCTATGAGAATGCTAGAATCGTCTTCGACAGAGAGCGGCCTTTGGGGCAGCTCGGCAGGAGAGCTGACACCTGGAAGGCGAAAGAGAAAATTGGGTTCGAAGCGCAGATATCGCTTGAAGAAGGATTGAAAGAGACCATAGACTGGTATGGGAAGACCTCAGCTTGAGGACCTCTCTCATAATCTTCACGCGTAACGAGATTGAAGGTCTAAGAGTCATCTTCCCGAAGATTCCTTTCAATGTCATTGACGAAGTTCTGGCCGTCGATGGTCATTCAACCGACGGCACTGTTCAGTACCTTAGAGACAAAGGAATCAAAGTCATAGCGCAAGAGAAGATGGGAAGAGGCAACGCAATGATCGAGGGGGTCGCCCAGACCTCAGGCGATATCATTGTTTTCTTGAGCAGCGACGGGAACGAGGATCCAGCAGACATTCCTAGGCTCATAGAGAAATTGCAGGACCATGATCTGGCGGTCGCCTCACGCTT
>CAZVYD010000060.1:0-5577 GCA_964631575.1 uncultured Candidatus Bathyarchaeia archaeon | reverse complement strand
GCACTGAATAGACCATCACGTGTTGCGGGGACGTTGAAAGGCTTACTTCGTCCAGCGGCTCGATCTCCAGTTCTCCGAAGCATAGCGGATGCTCAACATGCATCGTTCTCCCCCCTGCAATTTCGACTTCATATCGAACCACATGGCCCATAAACCTAATGCCCAGAACTACCCCTCTCAAACAATTCTCGTTCCCCGAACCTTTGGCAATGGACATGAATCCCGGCCTGAGAGAGATGATCACCTCCTCGCCGGCTCCTCGATTCTTCTCAAGGGTCTGAAGACGCATGTCTCCGATCTGTACGACGGCACCTGCAGAGGTCTGCCGAATCACTTTTGCTTCCAAGAAGTTCGCCTCGCCTAGGAAGTTTGCCGTGAAAATCATCTTCGGACGTAGATACAGTTCAAGTGGGGGTCCCTCCTCAATGATTCTACCCGCTTTCATGATGATGACTCTGTCAGATATTGACATGGCTTCCTCTTGGTCGTGGGTCACGTGAAGTATAGTGAGCCTCAGATCATCTGTCATCTTTCTAACCTCGTATCTTAGGTCTGCTCGAACCTTCGCGTCCAGAGCTCCAAAAGGTTCGTCAAGTAACAGCAAGGCAGAGCCAGATGCAAGGGCGCGGCTGACAGCCACCTTTTGCTGAGCCCCTCCGCTTAATTCCTGAGGAAATGAATCAACTCTATCATTGAGCTTGATCAGATCGAGTAGTTCGTCAACGAGTGCCTTGGCGCTTTGCGATGGCTGCCCCTGAACTCGCGGTCCATACGAGACGTTTTCAAATATCCTCATGTGCGGGAAGAGGGCGATCTCTTGAAAGACATAACCCATTCTCCTATGCTGTATGGGAACGTTTCTCATCTCTTGGCCATTGACTAATACCTTGCCTACATCAGGAGTAATTATTCCAGCTACACATTTCATTAGGGTGGACTTACCGCACCCACTTGGACCTATGATCGATACGTACTCTCTTTCTTGGATGTCTAAATTGACATCTTCAAGAGCAATGACCGATCCGAATCTTTTTGTAAGCCCCACTATCTGAACATGAGGCATCTATATCACTCTCAATTCCCTCGGCAAGCCTATGGGAGGATACGAGTAGACCATTGTATCCGATGGCTTGAAGTACGCAACTACTTTCCTCCCTACCGGCAAGGGTTTTTCAAGTTTCTCTGTTGGAGTCTTTGATGTGAGAAGATCCCCGCTAACGAGACGTATCTGATGGCTGACAAAGCTTCCTAGGAATCGTGAGGATTGAATCTCTCCCTCAATAGTGTTGTACCTATCTGAATCAACATGTTCTGCAGATTCTGCAATATTCACACGATCTTCTCTGATCACCACCACAACTTCCTCTGCAGATAGATGAGTGGTGTCCCGGACGATGATTCTCGGTCCTAGATGCAACTCGAGAACTGATTCTTCTGGATGTCTTCTTGCAACGACCGCCTGAAGGAAGTTGGCGCCGCCTACAAAATGCGCAACGAACAATGATTGGGGTCTCATATAGATGTGAAATGGCGTAGTGTACTGTCTTATTCTTCCCTCACGCAGAACAGCTATTCGATCGCTAACGGCCATCGCCTCAGCTTGGTCGTGTGTGACATGGATAGCTGTCACTCCCGAATCCTCAGCAAGCTCTCTCAGCTTGTACCTCAATTCCTGACGTAGTCGCGCATCCAAGGCTCCGAGTGGTTCGTCGAGAAGCAGCAGTTTCGCCCTTGTGGCCAAACCTCTCGCGAGAGCCACACGCTGTTGCATGCCTCCGCTCAGCTCATCTGGTTTCGAATCCACTCTGTGGCCCAGTCTCACCATCTCTAGCATTTCTCTTGCAGTGCGAAGTGCTTCCTGTTCGTTCATTCCATGAGCAAGAGGGCCAAACGCCACATTCTCCAAGACGGTCAAATGCGGGAAGAGAGCGTACTGTTGTGGTACGTAGACTGCGCCTCGTTCCTCTGCTTGGATCTTGCTCACTGGCTTATCGTCAATGTAGAGTTCTCCCTCGTCCGGAGTCGTTAGGCCGGCAATCAGCCTGAGAAGAGTAGTCTTCCCGCTGCCAGTGGGCCCCAGAATGCAGACATACTCTCTGTCAGCGATTTCCATGGAAAGCCGGTTTATCGCCGTGATCGCTCCGAATCGCTTGACGATGTCGACCAGCCTGACCGAAGGCATTTGAACTATCTCCGTTTCCTTGTGACCAAACGAAGTGCAAGAAGACCTATGAAAGATATCGCAACTAGAATTCCTACGCCTAGGCTCTGCGTTGACCGCGAGACTGCAACTGTTCCCTTGACCCAGTCGACCAATAGTACTGGAGCCGTCTTCAGCCTGGTCGCAACCGCTGTAGCAGCCCCAGTTTCGTCAACACTTCTTGTGAAGGTCAGTATCGCTCCGGCAAACAGCGAATACTTAGTCAGCGGAAGGATTATTCGCCTAAAGATCGTTAGGGGTCTTGCTCCTAAAGTCCTAGCGGTCTCTTCCATATAGGTTGGAATTGACTCTATTGCAGCAGACATGGCTCTAACAAAATAGGTGTATGTGATCGTCAAGTGCGAGATCGTCAGAACCAAAAACTCTGGAAGAACTCCAAAGGTTCTCCAAAAAGACCCTAAGGAAACTCCGAGAGCTACAGACGGAACAACAATGGGAATGTTCACCAATCCATCAATGACCGACGTAGCGGCCTTTCCAAGCCTTCTTCTCGCTATGAGCACAGCCATCGGCATACCTGTCAATATGTTGACTGCTGTGACGATTATTCCAATGACATAACTCAACATCAGGCTCTGCCAATATGTGCTCCAGACTCCTTCGCCCGAGAGGGCTTCCTTCAAAGTTCCATCAAATACTGCATGGAAGCTTGGCAATGCAATGAATAGTGAAGGAGCAATAACCACGAGAATGAAGACCAAAAGGGAAACCGAGTCTCTTGCAAGAATTGCACTCGATCGGCTCAGCTTCCTCTCCGTTTCTGGCCAGACTTTTGAGACTGGCAACTTCAGTCTCGGGCCAAGATATTTGATGAGTATGAACGCTATGATTGATCCGGCTATCAATATGAAGCTCACGAATGACAAGGGCCCCTCAAGCCCTGCGTCTTTCGAATTCTTGATGAGGGCCGGTCCGTTTTCAAAAGATCCTGCCACGATTATCGTCGCTCCAGTCTCAGATAGTGATCTCGCGAATGATAGCAGAAACGAGGCGACAAGGGCCGGTCTCAGGATCGGAAGAGTGACAGTCCTGACAGCTGTGAAGGGCTCGGCGCCTAGTGTTCTTGCTGCAATCTCGAAAGTCTCTCTGTATCCAGATAGTTCACCAACCATGACCCTCACCACGACAGGAAGTGAGAAAGCGAAGTGAAGAAGCATAACAAGAGCGAGCCCAGGTGCCAGCAACGCGCGTCCAAGGAACAGGCTCGCTACTCCTTCTGGTCCCCAGAACAGAAGCGTCGAGAATCCTAGTGCCACAGTGGGAATAATGAAGGGTATGTCCGCGAGCGTATCTGCAATGCTTCCCCATCTTGGATTACTCCTCACGATCAGCCATGTCAGCGGGATTCCCAATGCCAGATCCAATATGGAGACAATGAACGCGAGGATGAATGACCAAGAAATGGCTGACCATGATCGTGCCAGTAAAACCGGATCTCTGAAGACCTCTTCCACCTTGTCAAGCTTCAGGGCTATTCCGAATATTGGGGGAAGAAGAACTAGTGCAAAGAAAAAGATCAAGCCAAAGGCGTAGACAAGGTTCGAGACTCTTGGACTCGCAGATAGCTTATCAAGGATGTTGACGAACCTGTCAGTGATTTGGCGGTCAAATCGCTTTCCTTGTTCCAAGCGGACAGGCCCCGCACCCTTCACGCAAGCTCAGGATTTCCTACGGTCAATCATTTCATATGTGGAACCGCCCGTTCCTATCAATGTCACAGGGATGCCCGTTTCACTCTCAACTTCGTGTATGAACTTCCGCGCTTCTTGAGGAAGCTTCTCAAAGCTCTGAACGCCCTTGCATTCAGAGTAGACGACATCGAGTTTCGTGATAGCGGCCTGCGTTGCTCCGTTGAGCATAACCGCTCTTCTTGCCAGCTTGAAGTCGAAGGGCGCGGCTCTTCTAGGTCTACCTGTTACGGTTCCAAACTCCTGCCATCCTCTTCTCTCCAGTTCCACTGTTGAGATTTGGTTCTCTAGCGGTCCCTCTCCTACTCTCGTAACAAAAGCTTTGAAGACAACTATGACATCGTCAACGGCTGTCGGGCCAATTCCTACGTCTGAACAGATGGCGGAAGCGGTCACATCTTTTGCAGTACAGAAGGGATAAGTGCCATGGTAGAGCGATAAGTAGGTCCCCTGTGTCCCTTCCACCAGCACAGTCTCTTTCTGACTGATCGCGTTTCCTAACTCCAGAGGGACATCTGTAATGTACTTAGAGATTTCGGGAATTTCTCTAGCAAGTTTTGCTTTTCGATAGGTTCTTTCTGCCTGACAGACTCCCACGCCTGTCTTTGTCGTTCCGACTTTGTTGGTGAGGTGCGTGTTTCTCTTTTCTTCCTCTATGTGTCTTTCCTCGATGACTGCGCACTGCTGATCGACTCCAAGTCTATTCTCAGTATCGGTGAGCTTGATCTCATCCAGAAGGGTTTTTGGATTTACGAGAACTCCCGGCCCGATCAGCAGACGCGAGTCAGGATGGACGAACCCACATGGAACCATTCTGAGGCCGTATGTTCGGCCTTGATGCTCGACCTTGTGGCCTGCATTGGGTCCAACTCCTCCCCTCACCGTTATTGAAGGTCTGTCTCTAATCGCCAGGTATGAAACCAGTTTTCCCTTACCTTCATCTCCGAAGAATCCTCCAACAACGACCATGCATGACATGAAATTGTCCCAGCGTTGAGGTTGAGATGTTCAGTATAAAGATTTTCAAGAACCTTGAAGCAGCAAGGTGATGAGAGGATTTGTACTAATTGAACAGATAGCGAGGAAACGCCAGAATGCTGATGTAACAGAAGGATGTTCCCTCTTCCGGGACGGGCACGTGAGTTTCGAGAACCTCCGCAAGGTCTTCAATCCATCCAGCATTGCCGTGATAGGTGCAAGTGAAGAGGCAGATCGCAACCGTGCAGCAGAAGTATGAAGGAATGAGGATCGTAGGGCCGAATTGCCTAGGCGTTATGCGCCCCAGCATCAATCTGAATGCCACCTTCGCTCGAAAGATGGTTTTTCAAGTAGAGAAACAAGATCTCGAAGAGGTATATGTTGCGCTCAATCTAACCGGAAGGAGCCGAGTCGAGCAGAAGCAAGGCTGACATGCAAGAGCAATACAATGCAGGTCGGGGACATCAGATTTCGTGTCGAAGGGCATTCCGCTTGACTCATCGCGCCCTAGTGATTCGCGGCCCTAGACTAGTACCTTGGCTCCGGGATTCAATATGTTGTTTGGATCAAAGACTCGCTTCGCGTTCTTCATCAGCTCGATCTCCTTCTCCGTCATGTAGGATTCAAGTTTCCCAGTTCTGATCTTCCCTATACCGTGCTCTCCGGTTATCACACCACCGAGCCGGACTG
>CAZVYD010000059.1:0-5774 GCA_964631575.1 uncultured Candidatus Bathyarchaeia archaeon | reverse complement strand
AGTTCTGCATGCGTCCCCCTTTCGACTATCTTTCCCTGGTCTATGACTATGATCTCATCGCAGAGTCTTATCGTTGAAAGTCTATGTGCTATTATTATCGCTAGCCTGTTCTCAAGGAGCTTCTTCAACGCGTTTTGTATGACAAGCTCTGTATACGGGTCTATGCTTGAGGTTGCCTCATCAAGAACTAGGAGTTTAGGATTCATTAGAAGGGTCCGTGCGAAGCTTATGAGTTGCCGTTGTCCTATCGAAATGTTTGATGACCCTTCCTGAATGACATAGTCGTATCCTCCGGGCAGTTTCATTATGAATTCATGTGCGCCCACGATCTTGGCCGCTTCGACGATTTCCTCCTCAGATGCTTCCGGCTTGCCAAATGCTATGTTATCCTTCACGCTCATGGGGAAGAGGAAGGAATCCTGAAGAACTATGCTCATGTTCTCACGAAGAGCTGATATTCTAATTTCCTTCGCATCGCGGCCGTTGATGATTATCCTGCCTTCAAGCGGGTCGTAAAACCTTGCTAGAAGATTTATGATTGTGCTTTTGCCCGCTCCCGTGGCCCCGACCAAAGCCAATCTCTTGGATTCGCTGAGAGTGAAATCTATGTGATGTATCACTGGGTTGTTCGGATCATAGCCAAAAGTGACGTCTTCAAAGGCTACCCTCTCTATCGTATCCAAAGCCACTGCTTTGTTTAAAGGAGGATCTGTAACTTCTTCGTGTGTGTCGATTAGGTCGAACATTCTCTCAAGAGCTGCCATGGCCGATTGATATTGGTCGTATACAGTTGTGAGGTCTATTAGTGGCATGAAGTATGAGAACTGGTATTCTGTGAATGCTATGAGTGTCCCGATAGTGGTCTCTCCGCTCTTAACCATTAGTGCGCCAAACCAAAGTAGCAGGGCCGTGCCGATTATTCTCATATAGAGGACTGTAGGCTGGTACGATGACGAGATCTTGACCGTGTTAACGTTTGCCGTGAAGGTCTTATCCTGCGCCTTCTCAAAACCTATTGCAGCGTTCTCTTCGGATGCAAACGATTTTATCACGCGCATTCCTGCAAGATTCTCTTGTACCTTCGCAGTCAGCCCCGCTAGGCTTGAAAGAGCTACTCTGTAGGCTCTTCTGGAACGCCCTCCCAGAAACCATGCTACCGCCAAAGCGATAGGAAGAATTGAGACAGCCGCAAATGAGAGCTTCACGTTGAGTGCGAATATTATCATCAATGCCCCTAGAATCGACGCCGTGTCTACGATAATGCTTGTCAGTCCCATTCTGAGGAATATTCTGACATTGTTTGCGTCGTTTATCAGTCTCGACATTATCCTTCCTATTTCGCCTTCTGAGAAGTATCTCAGTGAAATCACCTGTTGTTTTGACATCATCTCGTCTCTCATCTTTGCAACAACGTTTTCTCCGACAATTCTCATTTGGAAGACCTGAACATATTGAAGCAGGTAGTTTGCCAGCGTTACGAATACGAAAATGGGAATCCACCATAAGAACCCCGATAGATTTCCAGGCTGAATGATCTGATCTATCGCAACCTTGTGTAGGTATGGTGAGGCCAGCCCTGTAAGAGAGCCTAGAACAATGGCTGTAACGCCTATCGCAAGGTTCTTCCTGTGGCCGATAGAGTACTCGTAGACCCTACGTGCGAGGGTCCTGTCAGACACTGTTCTCTTCCTAGTTTCCTCGTATCTTGTTGAGAAGACGCCAAATGGGCTCGACATCTAATTCTCATCCCTCTGCAAGATAGGCGCTAGAATTGCTTCAGGGGCCTTCTCGAGGAACTGTGTTTCGTATATCCGTCTGTATATACCGTCCTCAGCCATTAGTTCACTGTGAGTTCCGAACTCGGCGATTTCACCGCTGTCCAAAACCATTATTTTGTCAGCATTCTTTATGGTCGATAATCTTTGAGCGATCATGAAACATGTTCTACCTTTCATGGCTTCCTCAATGGCCTCTTGAATGGACTGCTCGGTTTTGGCATCTACAAAGGAGAGGGAGTCATCAAGAATCAGGATCCTTGGGTCTGTCAAGAGCGCTCTGGCAATAGTTAACCTCTGCTTCTGTCCGCCGGAGAGGGTTATCCCTCGCTCTCCCACGATCGCGTCATAGCCATCCGAGAGAGTTTCCACGAAATCGTGTATCCTTGCAAGTTTAGCGGCGGCCATAACCTCATCTAAGGACGCATCAGGCTTGCCGAACGCAATGTTATCTCTAATTGTGCCTGAGAATATGAAGACATCTTGCATTACGATACCTATCTGTCTTCTCAGGCTCGAAAGCTTGAAATTCTTGACATCTGTGCCGTCAATCAATACGCTTCCAGAGGCAACATCATAGAACCTCGGAATGAGGTATATTAGAGACGTCTTTCCTGAACCTGTGGCGCCAAGAATCGCTATTCTTTCGCCTTGACCGGCCTTGAAGCTCACATTTCTCAGCACAGGCCTATCTTTTGCATATCCGAATGTCACATTCCGAAACTCAACCTGACCGCTAGCTATAGGGATCTCTTTGGCGCCGGGTCTATCTGTAACTTCAACTGGCAGATCCATGATTACGTGGACTCTTTCGAGCCCGGCTGCAGCATTTACCCAAGAACCAATGAGATTGCTTAAGTCTCGTAGAGGGAAAGTCAGTCTCATCATGTATCTTGCGAATAGTGTGAGCTGCCCCAAGGTCAGCATTGACAGTGGTGAAGCTATAAGGTTGCCGCCATACAGATATACTAGCGCTATTCCAAGAGTCAGAATCGCTGGCGCGGATGGCATGTATTTGGATTGAACCTTGCCGGCAGAGATCGCCGTGTCTACATAAATATCTTCGACTTGCTTGAATCCGTCTTCCATCTCAGCTTCTCTTCTGAAAATCCGGACAACTTTCATTCCTAATATGTTCTGTTGTACATATGCTCCGAGTCTTCCTAGTATGAGCATCATTTTCCTGAAAAGAGGTCTAATCGTGACTTGAAGTCGCACTGTGAGATAGAATATGAGTATGATCGGCAGAATGGCTATTGCACTCATTGTTGTATTTATCGAATACATCACCATGTACACCAGTATCCCTGTGAGTACGGCGTTGGTCAAGGTTCCAGTCCACATCTTAAGAAACTCCTCCGCCACCCGTAAGTCCATTGTAGCTCTTGAGACTAGGTCCCCTACAGCCGTGGAATCAAAAAATGTGAACGACTTACGTTGCAGAGAGGAGTAGTAGTCAGACCTTACGTTCCTCAGGATCAATTGAGCAGTGTAACCCTGTATGTATGTTATCGCGTAGTTGAGCATCCCGAATACTCCTACAGTGACCACTATCGCCAATACAAGCCCCAGCAACAGATCATAATTGCCTCCAATGATGACTTGATCAATTATCTGCGCAGTATAGAGCGGTTCAAGAGTAAACACGTAAGCTCTGAAAACGGATAGCGCGGCG
The DNA here is from genome assembly GCA_964631575.1 of uncultured Candidatus Bathyarchaeia archaeon. Taxonomy (GTDB): domain Archaea; phylum Thermoproteota; class Bathyarchaeia; order 40CM-2-53-6; family JALHTG01; genus JALHTG01. The sequence continues at coordinate 2,324 of CAZVYD010000059.1, read as the reverse complement.
ATAAGAACAAAGAAATGGATATACGGTCTATGGTATTTCATAAGCCGCTTGAACGTCTTTGCAGAACCAGGAATATCTGCCTGCGTCCTAATTGTCCTAACGTATTCAAGAATTGGCTTAGCTACACTCATCGCCTACGCCTGTCTAACTTAGCTCCCTGTTTCTGATGCAGCACTAACCGATTCAACAAATACCTTAGAATCTGTGCAAGTCTTCCGTAGATTCTGCGCCTCAACCGCTTTCATTCTGAGTGCCACTCTTGAATTCAAGCGCAGCCTCTCTGATCCTATGGAGAAGCCTAGTCAGGTTTACGAGCTCTTTTCCGCTCAAAGCTTTCATAATTCTGCTCACCAATTTTCTGTGTTGGACGCTGGTTCGACGGTGCAAAGCCTCACCCCTTCTCGTGAGTCTCATCATGGCGACTCTTCTGTCAGTGCCGCTCTCTTTGCGTTCTATGTATCCTCTTCCTTCAAGCCTATCAATCAGGCCCGTGATGTCAGGAGGCGTTACGAGCATGTGTTCGCCAACCTTATTCATCGGCATAGCTCCGAACTTTCCGAGGACCCTGATCACTCGATACTGAGGGAAGGTCAAACCGTTCTTGATTAGCTGCTGATTCAGGAGGACGTGTACTGTCTTGTACGCACCTACAATGCTCATCCATGCTTCGACAGAGGAATCCTCTTGTTGCACTTCACTCAACCTGCTCAGACCGGGATTTTGCCACTAGCGATTTGTTCACACTTAAATAGTTTATGATTTAACTTCCAAGCAAGGATCTGAATAGCCCATTCCAAAGATGAAGGGCGACAACGCAATGTCATAACGTGGGAACCTACACCTTTGTCGGCGCACTGGAGATGAAAGCCCAGCCCCGAGGGAACTGAATAGAATACGCTCCTGTATGCCCTTATCTGAATAGAAATCAGCCCTTTGAATAGGAAATGTCACCGAAATGTTTTAACATAGAGTCCCTTCTTAGCCAACGATCAAACGAAAAGTTACGTAGGATTGAATGGGCGGGTGAAACAAGCAGCTGTCCCCTTCGTCTGCCTGAAGAGGGAAACATCTTTGTGAGGGTGATTGGAATTGGTTGCCCTGCTTCTTTGGATTATTGGAAGCGCTTTCTTGGTGAGCATGATATCGCTCATAGGAGTCTTCACACTGGCAGTCAGAGATGAAAATCTGAACAAGATTCTACTGGGGCTGGTCGGATTCTCTGCAGGAGCACTGATGGGAGGAGCCTTCCTGCATCTGGTGCCTGAAGCATTGGAGCGGGCCGGAAGCACCGCTGTCTTTTCATATGTGATCCTTGGATTCATACTATTCTTTCTCTTGGAAAGGCTACTTTACTGGCATCATTGCCATAACGGAAAATGCGACGTTCACATCTTCACCTATCTGAACCTGATCGGTGACGGCGTCCACAACTTTGTAGATGGACTAGCCATCGCAGTCAGTTTCGTAGCAGATATTCAGCTGGGCATAGTGGCCACATTGGCTGTGATATCGCACGAAATCCCTCAGGAACTGGGGGATTTCGGAGTATTGGTCTACGGAGGCCTCAGCAAGACCAAGGCATTGCTCTATAACCTGTTGTCAGCGCTGACAGCAATCCTCGGGGCCCTCATCGGCTACTTTGTCTCATCATACGCAGAGAACTTTGCTGTTCTACTGGTTCCGCTTGCAGCCGGAGGCTTCGTATATATCTCTGGCTCAGATCTGATTCCAGAACTTCACAAAGAACTTGAAATCAGAAAATCCATGTTGTCTTTCGGCTTCTTCTTGGCAGGAATCTTGTTCATGTGGATTATGAGATTGATCTTCGAGGCATGATAGAAGGCAAATCTTTCCGAGTGTTCTTAACGCACTGCGGCACAGCCTTCCCAGATCATTACGGGTCGGCTCGCAACGAAAAAGCTAGTAGGCAGCTTGCAACAAGCCATGAAGTGTTGACAGTGCAATGGAACATGTGAGATACTCGTGGTCAGGGAAGAACATGCAAGAGTTAGGCTCACTTTTCAGGTCACAAGGCTTTGATCTTAGGGAGTCAAAGCTGCCAAAGCCAGACATAAAGATAGGTTTCAGAGACAGAATAGAAGTCTCAGCAGAAAAGTGTAAGGCATCCCTTGACCCATATATTGCCCGAGTGACTTGTCAAGGCGAGCCTACGGAGAAGGATAGGACGCTACAGAGCCTAATAGATGATGAGTATCGCCATAAATATTCCTTTGAAACGGCAGTGATCTACCCCGCCATCATGGCCTTCGCTGCAGCCATGGTTGTCTCATATCTGCGCTAGAACAGACTTCGAGCTTGGCATA
>CAZVYD010000058.1:0-6265 GCA_964631575.1 uncultured Candidatus Bathyarchaeia archaeon | reverse complement strand
ATCAGCGCCCACATCACCTTGCTCCATCTGAAAACTTTGAGCCCGTCAAAATCGCCGAATGGTATCAGATTGAAGAGCGCCATGTAGGAGTTCACCCAGCATCCAAGTGCAAGTACATGATGAGAGGCCCCAGCTGGAATGGCGAACGAGGCAAGCATAGCGAAAAATCCGATTACTACATTGGTCAAGGGTCCGGCAAGAGCGATCCTACCAATCACGTTTGGACCAGCCATCCCTGCAATGAGAACCATGCCAGGAGCGATGAACTTGATCGGAGAAAAGACAGAGACAGTCGTTATCAGAACTCCTATTGTGGATAGTCGGAACTCTGCCCAGAGTCCATGGGATTGAGCTAGGAACTTGTGGGCCAATTCGTGGAGGATGAAGCCAAGTGTGAATAGAGCGACAGCGAGCGCAATCAATCTGAAATTGTAGATTCCGATGATTTGCAGACTCCTTTGCATTGAGAGCCCTACAGCAGACACAAGAGCTACGCCGATTGCCACGTGCTTCACCTCGGTCGAGCTGAACCAAAACGTTGGCTGCTTCGACGGCCCAGTCCAAGCATACTGAACAGAGTACGAAGCGGTCGGAGTCGGGGTTGCCGCCGGCTCAGGCTGTCTGGGAATCCTCAGCTTCCATGCTTCTGTACAATTGTGGCTTTCAGGAAGGCGGTGCTCGGCGCAGAAGTATCCTCCGCAGAACGGGCATCTGAAAGGTAGAGGCTCTTCCTTTCCGCACCTTTGGCAGTACAAGCAAATGCACCGACAATTCCGTTAGAAGAAACCTTCCCTTTGATATGTGTTGCCCTAGCCCTCAGCGAGTCGCCAACGCTCTCTCTATGTCGTCCTTGAATTTGTCCTCACCTGAGAAGAAGGAGCGTATTGGCACACCGTTCACTAGAATCTTCTCTCGCTTTCTTCTTATCGCTTCAGAGGGGTGCTCCCACTCGTTTACAAGTCGGATCGGAAGTTCTGGGTCAACTGCTCTTATGGTTGCCTCAGCCTTCTTGGCGAACTCGAATGAGAATTGACAGGTGGGCGAATACAACAGAACAGCTCGTCCCTCATCTTCGCTGACTGCGTCACGAGGCTCCATGGCCTCTCTGGGCGCATAGGTTCCGGCTATTGGATAGTACAAGGTGTCTGAATCATTCACAGCCCTCTTGAAGCCCATATGTTCGAAGAATCTCCGTTGCGAGAAGACCTCGCCAGTGTCGAAGGCATTTGTGAAGACAAAGCTGCAAGGCTGATTATGGAAGCAGGCCATCGGTTGTTCAATGTCTTTCAGGAAATGACTCAGAAGCGCCTTTGCGACGCCTCTTCGTCGAGCCTCCGGCTTTGAGGTGAAGATGCATTGTACTTGGATCGCGCGTTCTCTGGGCTTTGTGATTAAGGGGTCGAGCTCTTCAGCGTAGTGAAGAATCTGGCCACATGGATTTCCATCCAGATACGCGATCTTGGCGCAGGAGCCATATTTCTGCGACATGTCCTTGACCCACTCTGTCTTCAGGTCGACCCCCATCATGTGAATCGGGTCGTTAAGTTTCTCGAGCGAGCAGATGAATACCAGATCGTCCATGTTTGAAGTATCGACATCGACAACTCGAATTCTGTCACTGTGCATCCGGATCGTCGCAGATCACTGTATTCGAGAAAGCTATTAAGCCTCCTGACTTAGGAAAACGCGCCTAGACATCTATTGTGGATTGTGGCAAGGTGTTGACCATTGGCGATGAAACAAGTTGTTGAGATATACGAGCTTCTCGACAGCGCAAAGGTAACTGGATCAGAAGCAGCGAGGCTTCTGAAGAGCAGAGGAGTCAACCAAGTTGAAGTCAAAGCCATCAAAGGCGAGAAGGGAAGCACCGACTTCATTAAGGCAATAATTCCCGGCCTTAACGGAAAGTCCAGAGGAAGCAGTTCTCGTACGCTCGGGATCGTCGGGAGGCTTGGGGGCATAGGTGCCCGGCCTCAGCGAGTTGGCCTTGTCTCCGACGCCGATGGCGCTGTTGCAGCTCTTTCGTGTGCGTTGAAGCTTGCGGACATGAAGCAGAACGGAGACGATTTGCAAGGAGATGTGATCGTTGCAACTCACATCTGCCCCAACTCTCCTGTTGAGCCTCACGAACCGGTTCCCTTCATGGGTTCGGTGGTTGATATGAGAACGATGAACACCTACGAAGTTGATCCTCAGATGGATGCAGTACTCTCGATCGATGCGACGAAGGGCAACAGGATCATCAAGTTCAAGGGCATCTCGATAACTCCCACAGTAAAGGAAGGCTACATCCTGAAAGTCAGCAACGATCTGCTGACACTTCTTGAGTGGGTCACAGGAACCTTGCCCAGAGTTGTCCCTATCACGACTCAAGACATAACTCCGTACGGCAACGGCCTGGACCATATGAACAGCATAATGCAGCCTTGGCTCACGACCACAGCTCCTGTAGTAGGCGTGGCAATTACGACCGATGTTCCAGTCCCGGGGTGTGCAACTGGTGCAAATCATGTTGTCGACATCGAGTGCGCTGTGAGGTTCTGCATAGAAGTAGCGAAGGCCCTTGGAGAAGGCAAGTGCCACTTCTATGACGAGCAGGAGTTCAACCTCATAACGAAGCTCTATGGATCCATGAAGCATCTAAGCACACCAGGCAGAGGCCTGAGTTGATCTCCATGGTTGCACGTGTAGGTATGGTGACAATAGGGCAAACGCCTAGGAATGACGTAGTGCCTGAGATACAAACGCTGCTGGGATCTGCAATCGAAATTCTTCAGTGCGGCGCACTCGACGGACTGTCTCGAGAAGAAGTCAAGGAGTTTGCTCCGGCCTCAAGCGACTTGGTCCTAGTGACCAGAATGCGCAACGGTGAAGAAGTGACCGTTGGCGAATCGAAAATCCTTCCTAGAGTTCAACAATGTGTCAGCAACTTGGCAAATCAGTGCGACGTGCTGGCAATGCTTTGCACAGGCCGATTCCCTCAGCTCGCATCAAACAAGATGATAGTAATGCCAGACGCCCTCCTCGACGGCGTGGTCAACGCTATTCATGGAGTGCATACTATCGGAGTGCTCATCCCATCAGCTAAGCAAAAGATCCAAGCTCTTGAGCGATGGAAGAGGCCTAGCAGAGCGGCCGTGGTTGAAAGTGCTTCACCGTACTCTGAGCAGGACGAAGTGACCCCTGCCGCTCAGAAACTTGTTACCTCCAGACCAGATCTGATAGTCTTGGACTGCATGGGCTACACCTTCCGAACAAGAGAAGTCGTCAGAAAGATAGCAGATAAACCCGTCATCCTTCCCCGCTCTGTCCTCGCCCGCTCAATCATGGAACTTGTAGGATAGAGAAGACGCGTGTTCTCTCTGTTTGCGGAGTTCAGAAGTTTGAAGTCTTCCCTCACTCATCTGGTCTGCGCGAAGTGTGGAACTGCATACGGTGCCGATGAAAAGGCGACAATGTGCCGGAACGGCGATGACGGACGCTTAGAAATCTTCTACAACTACGAAGAGGCGAAGGAAACTCTTACGAGGGAAACCGTTCAAGGAAGGCCGAAAGGCGTCTGGAGATACTTCGAACTGCTTCCCCTTGAAAAGTCGAGAAACGTTGTCAGTCTATCTGAAGGCGGCACTCCTCTTCTAAAATGCGAGAGGCTTGGCCAGAAACTTGGTCTTCGAGAACTCTTCGCCAAAGACGAGACCAGAAACCCCACAGCATCATTCAAGGATAGGGCCATGACGATAGGCGTTTCAAAGGCGGTTGAGTTCAACGCCAAAACCGTTGTCACTGCATCAACAGGCAACGCGGCGGCTTCCCTTTCTGCCCTATCAGCAAAAGCAGGGTTGGATTGCTACGCCTTCGTCCACGAGAACGCGCCTTCAGGCAAGCTTGCGCAACTGGCGTGCACAGGCGCACGAGTGTTCAGAGTTAGAAACCTTGAGACCGCTGAGGATCCAGTCGTCAAGATGCTGAAACTCGCTGTGGAGAAGTTTGGCTGGTATCCTTGCCCAAGTTTCGGGCCGTTCAACCCGTACCAGTTCGAAGGTGGAAAGACGATCGCATACGAGATCATTGAACAGCTCGAATGGAGCAGCCCGGACTGGGTCGTGATCCCAATTGGAGGCGGAGGACTATTGGGCGCAAACTGGAAGGGCTTCATTGAAGCGGAAACAATGGGGATGGTTAACGGAAGGCCGAAGATCGCTGGTATACAGCCAGAAGGATGTGCGCCTGTAGTGAGGGCCTTCAAGGAAGGAGCAGACCCTCTTAGCATAGAGCCTTGGGCAAATCCGAGCACTGTAGCTGGAGGGTTGAAGGACCCTATACCGTGGGATGGTGACGCTGCTCTCAAATCGATTAGGGACTCAGGGGGATCGGCGGAAGCAGTTTCAGACGAAGAGATACTCGAAGCGCAGGAGCTTCTCGCAAGGACAGAAGGCATATTCGCTGAACCTTCCGGAGCCGCCTCAGTCGCCGGTGTGATCAAGCTTGCAAAGGCTGGCATCATCAAAGCTGATGAAAAAGTCGTTATGGAGGTTACAGGATCGGGCCTGAAGGATCCCATTACTGTAGCGCAAAGATTTCCGGAGCCCGCGCTCATCAGTCCCGAGATTGCGGAATTTGAAGATCTGCTAAATAGGAAGCATCCTGCCTAAGTTGTCAGTGATCAGGCCCGGCACGCGAGTTCATTCTGAGCTAGTACAGCTCTCGTTCCTTGAGCTTTTGCGCAAGCTTAGCCGGCGCTTTGATCGGCTGAACCACTCGGTCGGGCTCCACATCAAACGACGTTCTTGGCCTAAGCTCCAGTGCGCACACGCCGTTTGGCAGCAGCCTATCTCTCACGCATTGAGCATACTTGCAGGTACGGACTTCGCATTCGTCATCTGCGAATTTGCACCATGCAGCTTTGCTCTTGAAGAAGAGGCTGCGTTGTCCACATCTGAAGAATTCACATGAAGGAGTGCAAGGCCCAAGCTTCTGCGACATCTCGAAAACACCTAACTCTAGGACTAGTTCTTCATGGTCCAAGCCACAAGCATTTCTTCGTTCATCGTTCCTTTCAATCTCTGCGTTGACGCGTAGACTTGGTAACGATAACTGCGAAAGATGAGGCTTTAAAGTTTTTCGTCGGGCGGCTCTGTTACGTCTGTGGGCCATTCTTCGTGCTGTTACATGGCGGGACACGAGCATGATAAGTGGGCTATATCATTCCGTGTTTTCGTGCCTTAGAAAGAAGATTGTCAAGGTCTGTTCGCGCAATGGATTGGTTAACCCATGGAATCTCATCATGTATCTTGATGAAACTGTCGAAACATGATTGGTTGAGCTTCTCCAAATCCTGCCATGCATAGCTCTCCCTTGATCTGAAAAAAATATTGCGTGCTTCAATGCTGTCATAGAACGCCTTCCATAGCTTGTAATCTTCACCGCCTAACAATTCTGCTTTGAACTCTTCAGCCTTACCAGACCAAACTGAATACGAAACATCGAAATATTGTGTACTCCATGCCATGCGATCCAAAATGGCTAACGCTTCATGTATGACTTTACCTCTGAAATCATCTCTTTCTTTCCTGTGTGCCGTGAATGTATCAACCAAAAGGATGATGCCAATTGCCGCTGGAAGAACTACGAATGATAGGATAAAGATCAGGTTGGGATAAGAAAGGATGCCAGATATGATCGCTACTACCTCCAACGCAAATCCAAGCATGATCCTAGCCCTGAAGGAAATCTGCATAGGAGTCGGTTATTCTGCCGTGGATATTTAATGTCTCTTAGAGTGGGCTACTGAGTTCGAATCTCGTCCGGTGCTCATCTCGGCAAATCCGTTGTATGCTTTCTCGCGTTTTGGATTAGTGTTAGCCACTTGTCCGGGCCTTCGACCTCTATTCCGCAAGCATCAGCAGGAGTCTTGCCATTCAATGCCCCATGCGGTCTCACGTAGTTATGGTATGTCTGGTAGCCCGTAATGATCGGCGTATCTGGATTCTTTAGGCCTCGCATGACTTTCTCTCGATCACGGATCTCGCCGTTGAGCCGTTCCATCTTTCGATTGTCGTTCGTCTTGCCTTTCCATGTGGCGTGCTCAATATGCTTCGCCTGCGGCCTGCGGAATGTGTGTAACTCGCGCTTCCAAGCCAAATGGTAGGCGTGCAAACCATTCGTTGTGAAGGTCAGGAGGCTTTCTCGACAATGCATTTGGACAGTAATTGAGTCTCTCGTTGCTGAGACTCGTGCATTAACCCAATCACTTGCCTTTTATATT
>CAZVYD010000057.1:0-6309 GCA_964631575.1 uncultured Candidatus Bathyarchaeia archaeon | reverse complement strand
TGGGTTTAGGCCTGTGCGGTCGTAGTCTAGCCTGGTCTAGGACGGGAACGGCCTACAAGCGTCGCCGTATGCCTGCCACGCTTCTGACCCGGGTTCAAATCCCGGCGACCGCACCACACCTTGCACACACTTCCGCCTTGCTAGCGTGCGCTTCTGTAATCCTTCTCAAGTGTTGTAGCGTACTTGTTCCAGATCGCGTTGATATGTTGGAAAAATTCTGCTCTACTCGGTGCTGCGGATGATTTCTGTTTAACTCTGAAGACTATGTCCAACTTGGTCCGTCCATCAGCAAGTCTTGCTAGGCGATAATCACCCGCAACATCACGCTGATCCCCTATTGAGTCAACATGCCAAGTATCGGGAGGATGTAGCGTAACTATGCTGGCCGAGCCTGCGGACTTGCCTTTCTCCTTGGTGGTGTAAATCACTCTCTCCTTGGTCTTCTCAAGGATCCTCCTTCGCGATTTGGACCCCGAGATCCTATAATCGCCTTCTCTGAAGTCAGTGCACCAGTCATAAACAAAACGAAGGGGGGCGGCAACAATTCTGGAGACACGAACAGCGTAACTCACAGCGACAGGGCTTCTCAAATCAAATTTCTCCTAGCCTATTGCAGTACGAGTATCGAAGGAAAAACCTGTCGGTGCAGCAGGCACTTCCATCTGTCAAACATAAGAGCACATCTTCATGTTTTGCTTCAGACGATCTCCAGTGAATTGTGGGGACGGTTTCGGCATCGTTTGCATGTGTGTTTCTAAGGTTTTCGCCGTTGAAGAAGTGCCCTTGTTTGAAATCTGGTTCAGTCCGTGCGCGCTAGAAGGATCTTATCGGGAAGCTATGCGCCCATTGGGTTGCATTTTCAACTGAAGGATTCCTGAGTAGGTTACCGTTTGGCAGTCGTAGATCCTTACGCGGTTGCCCGTTTCAATCTGATTCTCAAGATTCCTCCGTGAGTATCTAACAAATGTCCTTCCGGATTCGTCATCTACCACAAGCATATAGCTGTTCATGTCGACTATCTTGCCTTCAATGTTCACGTGTCTCATTCCGTTCTCAAGATCTGCTATTCTCATTGTCACATTCCCCTATACATTACCAAAAAAGTGGTGTGGCCTTGGCCTTAGCTAGCAGCCTATTCAGCTCGTTCGCCGATAGCGAAGCGGTCGCGAACTTGCGTAATCTGGATCTTCAGATGATCTCCAGGTTTCGCATTTGGCACGAAGACCACGAACCCCTCGATACGCGCGAGGCCGTCGCCACGTCGACTCAATTCTTTGATGTCGACTTCGTACTCCTTTCCTTCCTCCACGGGCGTATCGTATGCTCGATAACTCATTTGGTTTTCACCTCTTTCGATTTAGGTCAGTCGCAACAAGAAGAAGAACATTCGGGTAATCGTTCGATACTAAACGACTCTCGGCTCTCGTTCTCGTGAACTACCTTGCGCTGCATTCGTAACCGCCCTATATAAGTACAGTAAGAAGCAAGCATAACCCTCCCAGCATACTGAACAAATGGTCAGAACACACAAACCATATTCTCTCAAGATGAGCAAGTCGGAGATTGGTTTCGCCAAGCTTGTCATGTGCCTGGCCCTCAAAACTGAAGCACGACCTTTTCTACAGGGCCTCTCTGGAACGTGGCCGCAAACCATAATGATTACTTCTTACTACGCGTAGAAGGTGTCCGAATGAGAGATCTCGTGATCCAATGCGTTGAGAAACCTGGTGTCTGCGACAAGCACAATGTTGGGGACTTCTTTGAGGTGCGGAACGGGAAGCTCCATCTGCCGGATGGAAAGTTCATTTGCATTTACGCTCTCCAGAGCATCATGCCGCTGATCCCAGCCAAGGAACGCGACCTCGTTCCGGATGAGAAAGATTGGCTGGCGCGCGTGAATCGCGTGTCGTGCCCAGACCCAAATGGACGTCTAGTCTTTGAAGTGAGAGCTAAAGAAGCAAGCATGAAGTAATGAAGCCGAATCTAGAGTTTCTTGGCTATCAGGTAGCTGCGGGCGGAACTTTTGAAACGAATCACAATCGACAAGGGCAAGTGCTCTGGTTGCAGATACTGCGAGTTAGTATGCTCGTATCGTGAGAACTCAAGCTTCAACCCTAGGGAGTCAAAGATCAGGGTTCTGAAATACGACGAGAGCGGAATTGATGATCCAGTAGTTTGCCACCAGTGCACATTATGCCCACCCGCAGATGCCTGCCCGACTCAAGCATTTCAAAGAGGCAAGGACGGGATCGTACGGATTGAAGATAAGGCTTGTACCGCGTGCTATGCCTGCGTTAGCGCTTGCCCACATCAAGCAGTATTTCGGCCTCCGACTCGGAGCCCTCCTCTCGTCTGTGACCTCTGTGATGGCCAGCCGTTATGTGTCAAGAAGTGTCCAACGCACGTGTTGACCTTCTCAGCCGTGGAATCTCTCTTGTCTCGTCCTCATACAGTGGAAGGAGGGGAAACGAAGTGAAGTACTACGGTTACGCCGGAACAGTGCTCAGAATAAACCTCTCTAAGAGAAAGATAGCAAAAGGGGAACTTGAGAAAGATCTCATCGTTGACTTCCTTGGTGGCCGAGGATTCAACTCCGAGCGATTATTCGAGGAGATCCCCCGCGGATTGGATCCTCTCTCGCCAGAGAACAAGCTTATGTTTGCTACTGGTCCGCTTGTTGGGACAATGTTTCCAACGGCCTCTCGCTTCAATGTAAGCGCAAAGTCCCCACTCACGGGTATTCTGGGAGATTCAAATGCTGGAGGACACTTCGCAGCGGAGATGAAGTATGCAGGCTACGACCAGATCATCATCGAAGGACGAAGCCCCGACCCTGTGTACATCTTCGTTGATGACGACATTGTTCGCATAGAAGATGCACGCCACCTGTGTGGAAGGGACGTTTACGAAGTGGACAAGATCCTTAGAGAGGACTTGAAGGACAGCAGTGTTCGAACAGCTATCGTCGGGCCTGCAGCCGAGAACGGGGTCAAGTTTGCTGGAATCTTCGCGGATCTCATGAGAGCTGCCGCTAGGACGGGTATGGGAACCGTTATGGCATCGAAGCGTGTCAAGGCTTTGGTTCTGCGTGGAAGCAAACCGGTCGAAGTCGCGAGTCCTGAACGGTTCATGAAAATATCGGAGGAAATTGAGGACGCGATCTACAGGCATCCGCAGTACTGGCCTCGTGTCAAGATGGGAACCACGCGCATCCTCACACCTGTAAACGAGATGGGGCTACTTCCAACAAGACACTTTACCGCCGGAGTTTTCGAGAGTGCTGCAGACGTGTCAGGAGAACGATTGGCTGAGAAGTACAATGTGAAGTCTCGAGGATGCTTCAGCTGCAACATTCCATGCAGCCGCTTCTACAATGTGCGAGAAGGAAAGTTTGCGGGGCTGAAAGGCGAAGGACCCGAATATGAAGCTCTGTCAGCTTTCACTGCAAGGGTTGGCAACGCGGACCTGCCGTTAGCGCTCAAGGCTAACGACTTGGTCAACAAGCTCGGGTTAGACGCACTCACTACCGCGGAGTGCATCTCGTGGGCGATGGAATGTTACGCCAAAGGATGGCTGAGCAAGGAGGCGGCTGACGGACTTGATCTGTCATGGGGAAATGGGGGAGCGATACTTGTGCTCATCGAGAAGATCGCGAATCGGCAAGGGTTTGGAGATGTCCTCGGTGACGGAGTGAGAGCAGCTTGCCAGAAGCTTGGCTTCGGAGAGGAGATAGCTATGCACATCAAAGGCTTGGAGATGATCCAAGCGGATCCGAGGGGGCTCAAAGGATATGGGCTCGGGTTCGCGGTCGCAACTCGTGGAGGAGACCACCTGAGAGCTGAGCCCTTCATTGAGTTGAGTGATGACCCGAGACGAGGCACGGAGCTATTCGGCGTACCGGAGGCGACACGGCGCTTAGAATGGAAGGGGAAGGGCAAGTTAGTGAGCTACTTCGAGAACTGGTGTGCCGTCATCGATGCTCTGGAGGTTTGTAAGAACATCGCTGAGAACATGGAGGTCCTGCCCTTTGCCAAGGCTGCAGAAGCGATCCATGCAGCGACTGGATTGGATATAGGCGCGAAAGCCGTGGCTCAGGCTGGGGAAAGAATAGTGAACGTCGAGAGAGCCTTTCTTGTTCGAGAAGGGATCACGAGAAAAGATGACACCATGCCCAGCAGATTCCTACGTGAACCATTCACAAGTGGAAACTCCAAAGGATCAGTCTTCGAGCTTGAACCCATGCTCAATGAATACTACGCGGAGAGAGGATGGGAGCTTCACACAGGAATCCCAACTGAGCGCAAGTTGGAGGAGCTAGATCTGGGGCACATCGCGCGGGAGATATGTGCCCCTTGAACAGGCGGACGCCGGTAACTGAGGCAAACGGACTCACAATCCGATTTTCACTCACAGAGCAATCGTGAAAACCAAGGACATATTGGCTGCAAATGTAACGCTCAGTTCCAAAGACTAAGAAACTGTTCAAGATAGAGATCATTTTTAATATTCAATATTCATTCTATGGATGACCGAGGTCGAATGTGATGCCGATTGACCCTGAATTTCAGAAGAACCGCAAAGTGACTGGAGAGCATTCAGGCCACAAAGTCTGGGGGGAAACGAAACCTCCTCAGAAGCTTGGAATCCACGGAACAAATGCCGCAGTCGACCAGGATGTCTGCAACGGCGATGAGATCTGCGTGAGCGTCTGCCCGGTATCAGTCTACGAAATGATTGACTCGCCTAGGCATCCAACTTCCGCAAAGAAATCCGATCCAGTGAATGAGTCAGCATGCATCCAGTGCATGGCTTGCGAGATTCAATGCCCAACTAAAGCGATCAAGATAACCCCGCCATAGCTCCCGGATGGCAGATCGCGAGATCTCTGTCCTCCATACTAAAGCGCTCTTGAAGGCTATAGGTAATTCCAAGGGCTCTCACTTTCTTTTCCTCGAAAGTTAGCGAGCGCCCATAACAGGACAGCTTCTTGGCCACGGCAGACCATGTGAGAGCTTCCGAAAGCTATTCGCCTTTCACCTTGTCAGCGATCGTCTTTATCTTTCCACTCTCAACGAATCTTATGTGTGTCTCAAGCCTAACATTGATACCCAGCTGTTTGAAGAACCAATAGAGTTCCTCCCCGGAGATAGGCCCAGCCAGCTCTCCCTTCGAAATCAGTTCAGCAAGAGCTTCAGTCATCTTTTTTGTCACACCAGAGAACTGGTTCTTCGCCGCCTCGTAAACCTCGTCGGCTCTTCCTTGGAACAGCTTCCTGAGACTAGCTTCCGGGTCCTCATTCCGCCTTTCCGGGGTTTCTTTGAGCTTTTCCTCCTCAGCCTTCTTCATGATCGCTCTTCTCTGCATCTCAAGCAGCTTCCTCTGCTTCCAAAGCTCCAACTCGTCACTAGGCAATTCAGATCAGCTTCCCACGAAGCGTCGAAGAATTAGAGTCCAATGCTTATACAAGGATTTCTGAAAAGGGCTAGGCACTGAGGTAATCGCTCACCTTGCCTGGATCGAACCTCTCATCGTTTAGCACATTGACTATGAAGCTGAGCATTAGCCGTCTCTTGGCGTATTCCATGTCTGGATAGTAGAGTGGATGCGTCACAACAAGCCCCCTAAACGCGTAGAAAGGTGCAATGACGCTCAGAATCTCTTCGTCGCCAGTTGCTTTGAGATAACCCTCGATGAAACGGCGGAAGAGGTTTCTGAAGGGGTCGACAAATCCTCCGTGATGCCAGACGCTGAAGAAAATGTAGTTGATGCTTAGGCAGGAGACATCGTCTGCCGGCTCTCCGAACTCTTCTCGGGCTAGGTCCAGTGCCAAGATCGAGTCGTCTTCTCGGAATCTGATGTTTCCGAAGGGGTGGAAGTCGCCATGAATTCTGGAGAGGCGATGGGACAAGAACTTGATCCGGTTGCGCCATTCCACGGCCTTAACTTCGATTTGCTCAATCTCCTTCGGATTCGCGAAGTCCAATGTTTTGATGTCGGGGTAGGTATCTATGACGCCCATCAACATCTCTCCGTGGCCGACTAAGTCCCTAATGTGCCGCTTGTAGAGTATCGGATTGTTCTTCTTCCTTGAATGAAGTGCCGCAAGGTATTCTACCAGCTTATCACATCTTCTTAGGTCCCGTTCGCTGACCGAACGATCTCGCGCTATCCTGAACAGGTCTTCAACGTACGGTTTACCCTGTCTGTCTGTCACTTCTTCCACAAGGTCAAAGAACTCCAAGGCGTCTCCGAGAGAGACTATGTCTCCGCTCTCTGAAAGGGCGGCGACATCCAGTGATTTGCAGCAGG
>CAZVYD010000056.1:0-6475 GCA_964631575.1 uncultured Candidatus Bathyarchaeia archaeon | reverse complement strand
GACCTAGATCAGAGAACTAAGATAGCCAGAAAGTCAGTTCATGGAATGTATGTCTGACTCGGGGTAATGGCTGTATCCCCTAGCGTCTGCTTTGATTGCAACGATCTACACGCCACGGGTAGTTACGATTGGGGCGCTGGTATGTGAGTTCAGTTAGGAAAGAGCAATTGCGCTCTCAGTTCTTGGATATGCTTGCAGTCTTTCTTGGCGGAGTCGCTTATCATTTCTTACTTCTCTTGGCTCGAGAGCCTTGCCTTCTTTCAGTCAAACGGGGTCTTCGGTATTGTCTCAACCCCTTTTTCACGAGCTTGAAGAGTGCTTTGCCAGCGTCTTTGCTCCAAGGTGAGTCTCCACTGTAGGAGATCCTGAATCTCAACCCGGCCTTGCTTGAGAGTTGCCTCAAAGCGGGTATCAGTCGCTTGCTCAGGGAATCATTGGCAGCATGCAGAACTATCATTTCGTAGCTTGAGGATGCAACATACTCCTGAATGGTTTTTGCGGAATCTTGTTCAGTTTCAGGGTCTGTGGGTGTTGGGGACTCCGTCTGTGATAGCGGGTAAACATCATCTATCTCCAGTGGGACAACTCCGTACGGGGTACCATATGCACAAGCGTGTATCCTTCTATCTCGGAGAATTGCGCTCAAGAGTGCTATCTGCGGGCCCGTATGAAATGGCTTCTTGTGGATCTGTGGCAGCAAGAGAAGAATGCGGCTTCCGATTGGAGAACAATAGCTTTCAATTAGTCTTACTCTATGGCGTACGATCTCAGGCCTCGAAACTCCATGTGGTCCTAAGTACAGTAGCCCTTTCCTCTTAGTTGAGGGGCTGTGTCTCTCGATGAATTGAGAGTATTTCTTGAGCTTTCCCAATGCTTGAAGAAGCGAAGGATGAGATCTTGCTCGAATCTCTACGAGCTCCCACAACCTTCCTTCGGTAATGGCCTGCTTTATGCGTCTCATCTCTTCGAGGCAGACGAATAGGTTATGTTCAGCCAGATACCTTTCTGCGCTGGGCTTCTCAAGTTCAATCATGTCTTTAGGTGTGTGTCGCTGACATACAGGGCATGAGCACGGAAAGTACTCGATCTCTTTCAACTTGAGTGTTCCGTTTTCGGTCAGGTATCGGCCCTGCTTGGCAAATATCGCGTATGATGCCGAGTCAAAGAGATCGCAACCCAGCGCCACTACCAAGGCTAGCATGAACGGGTGACCGGCGCCGAAGAGGTGTAGAGGTTTCGACAGTGGTATGTTCACTTTAGTTGTCATGATCATGTCGACGAGCTTGTCAAACATGTACCGCTCCATTACAGGCGTTGGGCTTCCGAGAGAGTAGATCGCGAAAGGTCGTTGGCTCATCTCTTTGGCTGATCTGGCGACTAGGTCAAGGAATGCTCCACCTTGGATTGGGCCTTCCCAAAGGATGTCGGATCTGGTTGTGGCCTTTAATGTGTGATCAGCTCTTCGGATAGTTTCGTTGACGGTCCACTCTGCTCTCTTTCTGTTTACTCGCCAGCCTGTTGGCACATCGAGTATGACTCCAATGTCAGTGTCAATGGCTTCTTGGAATAGCGCTATTTCGTCTGGCTCGACATCTATGTTACCGTATTCGAGGATCTGGTAGGCTCCTGAATCTGTGACTACGACACCGTCATAGTCCAGAAGTCTATGTATTCCGTCTGCTACAGCTTTCTGCCCTAGATTCTTCTTGATTAAGTAAGCATTTGTGATTATGGCATCACATCTGAAGGTTTTGAGTATCTCCCTAGGACTTATTGGCTGGACTAGTGGATTGACAACCGGCAGAAGATGAGGCGTTTCGATCTGCCCGCTCTTCGTATCTACAGTCCCTATCCTTCCCAATACGTCCTTGCAGGTGATCTCGAAGCTCAATGTTTCCACGATCTGGAGAACTTGAAATGCTTAACTTGCCTTATGACCATAGAGCTGTGGAGAGCGAGATAAGTGTTCAGCAACGTGGTCTTTCTCGGAGAAAGACCTCACCTTAGGAAGCCAGTTCTCATCGAGGGTCTCCCAGGGATAGGGTTCGTGGCGAACATCGTTGCCTTGCACTTGATCAGCGAGTTAAAGGCAAAGAAGTTCTGCCAGATTGATTCTTCTTCCTTCCAAGCCTTCTCACTGACATCTCAGGGAGGGAGCTTTCGCCATCCAACGAACGAGTTGTATTACTCTTCAGTCCAGTCGATGGATAGAGATCTCATAATCCTGTTCGGCAACTCTCAAGCAGGTGATCCTAGAGGGCAGTACGACCTATGCAAACGAATCTTGGATGTCGCTCAAAGCCTAGGATCAGAGTTTGTCTTGACCATAGGAGGGCTGAGAAGAGAGTCAATCTCATCTGAGCCTCGGGTGTTCTGCGCAGCATCTGATAAGGAGATCCTCGATACAGCAAAGAGTCTCGGGGCAGGCGTCATGCGTGGTCAGATCTATGGAGTTGCAGGGCTCCTGATAGGACTCGCAAGACTAAGGAAGATCAAAGGGCTATGCGTCTTATCCGAGACTTCCGGTCTTTTCGCCGATGTCGCTGCTGCGAGATCAGCGCTCAAGTTCACCTGCAATTTCCTTGGTCTGAATATTGACCACTCACGCCTTGATCAAGCGATTGAGGAAAACAAGCGATTGCTGGATTCCTTTGCAAAGTGGAGGCCTCCAGAAAGGCCCAGCTTTCGATTTCCCAGTCCGGTCTAGTTACCTTGTCTCCTTCACGAACTCGTCGAAAACCTTCTTGACCCTCTCGGCTGCCGGTCCTGAGCCTTCGATCAAGCCTTTCTCTGTCAACCTTATCTTATCCATTACAACTATGACTCCGGCTTCCTGCACAACTCGAACTAGATTTGGAAAGACACGTTCCAAACGTTCGGCCAAAGCCTGTAGATCGAAAGGCTTCTCGATACTTTGTATCTGCTGCACTGACTGCCCGCTGAGAAAGAGCCTGCGAATGAGCCCACCGCCTTCGTCCTTGGCGTTCGCGAGGCATATACTGAGCGTGTCAGTATCGATTCCAACCAATGTTCCGGCGAAACTTTTGCCTTGCGTTGTGAGAATGGTTACAGGTCTTTGCAGGAGGGAAGCAAGTTCTTCCATGAACCTTCTGTCGGCGACCGAGGACAATCAGTCCACCCTGCCACAAGTTCCCCATTCACATATTAAAGTTGAGTCATTCATCTGAAAGGTTCTTTGGAGAACAAGGAATCACAGGATTTGAAACGCTTAAATTGATCAGACGTTCTTGGAAGAACGGTGGCCGCCGTAACGTAGAGAACACAGAGTTCGCGGAACTTGGTAGCGTATAGGCCTGAGAGACATCTGGTCTCGGCCAATGGAGCCTAGGAAGCGCGAAGGAATTGTCGCGCTTGGGCAGAGGCCGGGTTCAAATCCCGGCGGCGGCCCTCAAAACAGAGTTCAAAACTAAGATGCTCAATGTCTATTCATGCGTGAACGGGGACGATGCAGGTGAAGAGATTCTTCGACTTCACGGATCTGCAGCCAAGGAGACCAGCGCACCCGACCTGACGGTGTGGCTTCGTCCAAGGTGTAAGAAAGCAAGCCACCACAGCGTGCTGGGTCTTTCATCGAAGAGCAGCGGTTCCTTCTACCGTTGTGTCAGCGCGGTCACGTGGATATTCATCTGCGCCTCGTCAGTTGTGGCCTGGTAACCACTCCTCCTTATCTCTTGCATTGATAGCCTGAGCCAATTTCCGAAGGATGCCGGATCAGTGTTGTCAGGGTCCATAGAGGAGGTTCCACTGTAACCTTTGCTTCTGGCAATTTGGACAAGTATGTACTTTGTAGCCCAATAGTCAAGGGCGATGGGATCTATGCTTGCCGCGATGACGTTAACCCTTGTCGCGCTATTGTATGATGCCCTTGGGCCAGCTCCTGGAACAGCGTTAACCCATATTGCGTCGAGGATATTCAATATGGGAAATCTTGTCTCAACCATTTCGGTTCCCATACCTCCCTTACCTACGGTATTGTGTGATCGCGCTCCAAGTTCTCTTGTCAACCTATCAGATAGTACGCCCATGTAATTCTTCACGCAAGCTGTGACTCCATAGGTACTATGTGACTTCAGAACAGGAATATTGATGACCTTCAGTCTTCCACTGTTATAGATGTGCATTTGCGGGTCGTATACTCCAAGCTTAAAGCTCACATAGGTCCCAAATTTCGTTCTGAACTTTGGGTACGAAACCATTATTCCTGTCCTAGGATTGACTGTTGAATTGACAACGTAGCCGTCTTCCATATCGTTCTTATCGTACTCGTATACCTGCTTTCTTGTTATAGTGTCCCACAAGTATGTTGAGAGCTTGTACGAGCCGGAAAACATACCCACTACCTTCAGGACCGATTGAGACTGATCTTCGGCGTTGTTTCTGCTCCAGTCAAGACTTCCCCCGGTACCGGATGACCCATATTGAGCCTGTCCGTTGTCGGCTACAATTATCTCACCAGTGAAGCCGTCCGGATGGTTCACTATGCTTTCAAGTAGGGCCTTGAGAAGGTCGGTGTTTGTTCCTCCTCTCTCATCCCACTGGCTGTTGACTTTCACAATGATGACATCGTCACCTGCGATCAGGCCAGTCGGGCCCTTGTTCTTACTCAGCTTTGGCGATTTGTAGAACAGAAGGCCCTTATTTCCCATGAGGTTTATCAGCTCGCCAACTCCGCCGTCGTTCCCAGAAGTGTTTCTCACCACAAAAATATCCGAGGCGGATCTCGATGCTGTCAATCTCTCTGTCAGGATGACATCTGCGTTCTCTTCTGGAGCCTTGTTCAGTCCAAGTTCCCACAATATCCCTACCCCAATGATCATCAAGACTAACGCCATGGCTACGAACTTCTTTCGTTTAATAGACCCTATCCCTTCTCTCTGTATCGAGATAAATGAGAAAACGTAGGTTGCAAGCCACAAATGGCCATTCGCCATGGCGGCACGTTGGCATGGATAAGACGCTCTGGACGGCTTCAAACCAGTCCGGAGTAGAAACCAGACTAAACTTAATAGACCTATCAGAAAGGAACTATGGCGCAGCCATTGTGGGAACCTCTTCAGGATCTTCAACGTTTGCTCAAGATCCTAATCGGTCTGGTTTGCGCTGAGTCTGAAGTCGTCTCAAACAAACTACTAATGCATGAGCAAGAGAGACCCGCATCAGTCGGAAGCGGAAGGCACCCTTCTGAAGTCCATTCAATACGTTTCAACCGCTTTCTCTTGAATCCTTGACTTGGCTCTAATATTCCTTATTCTCTTGTTCTCCAGGCTGTTGGTGAGCATCGTTTTCATAGCTCTCATCAGTATTCCGCCTCTGGAGTTGCCCGGTAGGCCCCCGTGTCTCCAACCCTATGCCTATTGGCTGTAGCGAAATCGTTCGAATCCACAATGGTTATTTTTGTCAGGGCGTTGTAAGAGTGTGGTTGGGCCGGTAGTTCAGCCTGGTATGCCATCTCCAAGAGAATGGGCCAAAGAACGTCCGGTTTGCAAGGCACGAAAGCCCACGAGACCGGAAGGTCGCGGGTTCGAATCCCGCCCGGTCCACCATCACGCCGCTACGCTTGAAACGTGCGTTCGAAGAATCCCTTCTCCATAAGGCAAGCCAACTCATTCGACATTGTCGCTACGCTTAAGGCTCGGTAAGACAATCTTACCATCTATGAAAAGAGAAGAGGTGCCGGAGCTGACTCGTATCAGCTCTAAGGGTCAGGTCGTGATTCCATCCCGTCTAAGGAAAAGACTGGGCATAGAGGCAGGCAGTGTGTTCGCAATCTTGACGCCACGCAAAGGTGACTTCGTTGTTCTAAAGAGAGTCGATAGTGAATCGCTTCAGGCAGATCTGAAAATCTTCCAGGAAGTCGAAAGAGCTTGGGAGGAGATTGAACGCGGAGAGGCGCGTCGGACTGGAAGAAAAAGATTCCTTGAAGAGCTTGAGACTTGGTAACCATCAAAGAAGTTGTCTGGACCAAGAAGTTCGAGCGTGAATTCAGGAAAGTCAGGGATAGAACAGTCAAGGGCCGCGTGAAGGAACAGATCTCAAAGATACTTGATAGCCCAGAAACTGGTAAGCCTTCGCGATTCGCCTTGAAGGGCGAACGATCTTTACACGTTCCGCCATATAGGCTGATATATGCCGTACAAGGCGAAACACTGTATCTACCTAGATTCGAACACAGAAAGATCGCCTACCGATGACTCGGAAACTTCTGTTTCCCGTATGAGTGTGAGTCGTCTGCTTTGTAAGGCGCCACGTTCTTTCTCACACCCCTGCTGTATTCGGCACCACGAACATCATAGAAGAAATGCCATGCTTGAACTAGAGAAACAGCTGGGAATGGTGTAAAACGTCTGAGGATCCGTCAAGAGTGAGAATCAACATTCTCGT
This sequence comes from uncultured Candidatus Bathyarchaeia archaeon, assembly GCA_964631575.1. GTDB lineage: Archaea > Thermoproteota > Bathyarchaeia > 40CM-2-53-6 > JALHTG01 > JALHTG01. The sequence goes on along the minus strand of CAZVYD010000056.1, from coordinate 73 downwards.
ACGAGTTGAGTAACTGGCTCACTCCTGCAATCGGCCACAATTGGCACAGAACCCGGTTGCTTCGGCAATCTCT
>CAZVYD010000055.1:0-6884 GCA_964631575.1 uncultured Candidatus Bathyarchaeia archaeon | reverse complement strand
GAGGTCCGACTATCGTCCGCCCAGCAGGTCGCCCATTGTCATAAGCTTAATGTTGAGAGGTCGCTTCGTCCCCTCTGACACTCTATCTCCTATGATAAACTTCAGGCCCTTCTGTTCACCCATATCCAGAATCCTCTGAGTAACCACTCCGTCGAAGATCAATGTGTGAACTCCTTGCATCTCAGGAAGCTTTTCAGCAAGCTCGCTTACCGGGATGTGCACGAGTTCACTCCCTGATTCGTCAAAAAGCACAGCCTCCAAGGTTCCCTTGAGCTGTGCGGCAGCTTCGGCTATCTTGCTGGGGACCTCAACAGGAACCCTTATGGCAGGTCTCTCTCGGACGGCTTCGCCAGCTGGCAATCTCTCCCGTAGCGCCTTCAGGATTTCCTTGGGAGTCAACTCTTCGACCTCTTTGCCCTGCGGCGCTCGGGCCACATGGTCAAGGTCAGCTACTTGCATTAGCTCTCTCAAGATGAGGTCACCAGCGCGATCACCGTCTAGGAAAGCCGTCACCTCTTTATTCTTGCAGAGTCGAATGACTGATTCAGGTATCTTCGTTCCTTCGATTCCAATTGTGTTCTTTATCCCGCATCTCAGAAGATTGATCACATCGGCTCTTCCTTCGACCAGAATGATTGATCCGCTGGTCTCGATCTCAGGTCCCGCCGGAAGATTTTCCGGGCCGAAGTTTATGACCTCTGCAGACCGAATCGCTTGACCAACCTCTTTCAGGATCTCTTCCGTGCTTGGCTGAACTTCGACGACCCACTTCCTCAGTATCTCTTTCGCCTTGTTCATGATGGCCTTTCTTTTCTCGTCACGCATGTCCTCGACTGATTCGAGGGTCACCTTTGAGGTGCATGGCCCTATCCTGTCGACACTTTCAATGGCTGCTGCAATCAGAGCCGTTGATGCTCTATCGAGGCTTGACGGTATCGTTATTGTGCCTGTGGTCTTGTCCTGCTTTGATTCGAGTTCAATCTCGATCCTTCCTACTCGTCCGCCCTTCTGAAGTTCTCTCAAATCCAGCTCTGTACCGAATAGACCCTCTGTTTGACCAAAAATCGCGCCAATCACATCCGGCTTCTCAACGACACCGTCCACTTCGAACCTCGCCTTGACAATGTATTTGGAAGTGGGAGTGTACTGTGTACTTTCCACCAATGTCTTCACCTCCGACAATTCTTGTTGAACGAACCTGTGTTGTGTAAGGTTCAGGTATGTCTTATGCGAATACCAGCTAGTGCAAACGCTGTTGCCTTATATCAAGTTTCTTTACAAGCTCTACTGCGTGCAAGACGGTGCCTTGGTTCTGTCAGTAAAGCATTTCTATCACAAAGCATTCTTCAACGACTTACTCTCGGTGAAATAGGATTTGACCGTGAGAGTTGGCATCAATGGTTTTGGAAGGATCGGACGAGTCTTCTACCGGGCTGTATTGAAGCATCAAGCGAAAATCAATGTCGTCGCGGTCAACGATGTAACTGACTCCAAGACGATGGCACATCTTCTGAAATTCGATTCGATTCATGGGAGACTAGATGCAGAAGTGAAATCCACCGCCGATTCCATAATGGTCAATGGCATCGAGACAAAAGTGCTCTCAACGAAAGACCCCGGTGAAATTCCTTGGAAACGATTCAATGTCGACGTAGTCGTGGAGTCCACTGGCCTCTTCACCAAGAAAGAAGACGCGTCGAAACATCTCTCATCAGGTGCAGGGAAAGTCATCATAGCCGCACCTTCGAAGAATGCTGATGTGACAATAGTGCCGGGAATAAACGATGAACAATACGACTCGAAGAAGCATTCGGTCATATCGATGGGGTCTTGCACCACCAACTGCGTGGTTCCTGTTGCCAAAGTATTAGACGACCATTTCGGCATCACTCGGGGCTTCATGCTGACGGTCCATGCATATACCAACGATCAGAGGGTGCTTGATCTCCCTCACAAGGATCTCAGACGAGCTAGGGCGGCCGGGTTGTCAATAATACCTACGACGACCGGAGCGGCCATAGCCGTCGGATTGGTTCTTCCAAGACTGAGAGGTAAGCTTGACGGGATTTCTCTGCGAGTACCAGTTTCGAATGGATCAATTCTCGATATGACCGCCGAGCTTGAGCGAACCGCAACTGTGGAATCAGTGAACGAAGCATTTAGGAAGGCCGCGGACCAAGAACTCAAATCAATCTTAGAGTACTCAACGGATCCGCTCGTTTCAGCTGACATAATAGGGAACCCACATTCCGCGATATTCGACAGTCTTTCAACGATGGCAATTGAACAGAAGATGGTGAAGGTTCTGGCGTGGTACGACAATGAGTGGGGTTACTCGTGCAGACTATTGGATTTGTTAGACATCATGGAGAGCAGCTAAACCTGTCTTAGGGACCTCGCTCCGTTGAGAGCCGCGCAAAACTAACCTATGTATCTCTTCTGCACGTATCCGTTCCACACAGCGAAAGAGACTCTGAATCGTTCGCGCGTCCTGTTTAACCAAGGCACCGAGTCTCTTCCGAAGCGCATGATCAGTTTCTTTGCCAAGATGAGCCAGCTCCTCACTTATCCTGACTGAGAGGTCTCTTCCTTCCTTGTCGAAGTCTGTGAGAACTATCACCTTCTTTGCAGTGATATCTCCTAGGAAATCGACGAGATTCCTACCTGAACTCTTGAAACAAACGATCGGGCCTATCAGGCCCAGTTTGCGCAGGGCTGCCTTGTCTTTCCTTCCCTCGACGATTACGACAGTGCCAGAACTTGATTCGGCAGCTATCCGGCACAAGATCTTCTCTAGCTTCTCTCTTCTCCTCTCTTGACTTGACATCAAATCTTCTATCTCGTGATCTCGATGTTTCTCATTGCATCCAAGCTTCGTGGATGACTCTCAAAGAATTCTCTGACGGGCTCAAGGATGCGCGTCAGAGAGTCAGTCACACCCTTCTTCAAGTCTAGAGGATGTAACCGCATCTTGGAGTACTCCTGTTCGAGCTGGACTGATGACTTGAAGTCGATTGGTCCGCCGTGCTTCTCGGCCCGAGGGACGTGTATTTCACCTTCCTCCCGGAAGACTATGTGTTTGGCAATCTCAAAGACCGGGTTTCCCTTTGTGATCCCCGGCGGGCAGTATGCTGCTCTGATCTTGGCATCGATCTCATTTGGGCTATCGTGAATGAGTATGACGCTTTCGGCGATGCTTTTTGACATCTTCGATCTTATCTTTAGGTTCACCTCAGAATCTTCGTCGAACCTCTCTGTTCCTTCAGAGGAGGGCCCCAGCAACCCCGAAACGAGGGGCGTGTGCACGCATATAGGCTTCTTTCGGCCGATCTTTTCCGCGACATCTCTGGCTAGCATGTGCGCCTTGCGTTGGTCAATGCCAGCACATGCAACATCCAGATCCATGTGAAATATGTCTGCCGCCTGCATGCATGGATACATCAATGCCGCAGCTTCCAAATCTGAAGCGTCCATACTCCTGCCCATGATGGGTATGGTCCTCCAGACGCGTTGAATCGAAGATAGTTTTCCGATGCGTATCACCTTCTCCCAGTAGTCCTTGTCTTCAACAAGTTCTGAAGCCCAAATGTACTTGGCCCCGTCTTGAGGGATTCCTAGCGCGGTGAAGCAGTCTTTGAAGTATTCTCCGCACACTCGAATGTTCTCCATATTCCCTCCCAGCTTGTTGTTGATCCAAGAATGCCAATCAGCGAGAAATACGATGAATTCAAAGCCCGCCTTGACCAGATCCTTGATCTTTGCACCAGTAACCAACCCGATGCCGATGTGCATGAATCCTGAACATTCGAAACCCCAATATGCTCGGGGACGCGTCTTCTCTTCTAAGAGCGTCTTAAGTTCGGAAGGAGTGACTACCTCCTCAGCACCATTCATGACAATATTGAGTTTCTCCTCGATACCCAATGCGGAAATCCTCTCCGGGAACAGCTCCTTGCTCGGTCTGATTCTTTAAGCTGTATGTCGTCTTCCAATTCATCGTCTCGAACGGCAACGTCTTGCGAACTTCGAGCGCGCCTGAACAGTCAAGCCCGCTCTGTTGCCTACAACACTAACACCAAGCGTCATAGGGGGGAATCTCCCCACTCAGTCGGCTCTCTCGGAGGTAGGCATGTTTTCGCACGTCGCGGCCGAGAGGTTCAACTTTCTCCCCTATGAAAGATCGCGAAGCGCGAGGTTAAACATTGCCTTCGTCACAGCCATTTCTCCGGTTAGACATGAGTTCTTCAACATCGATTTCAAAGGCGGCAATCGGGTTCTCAAGCCCAAATCGCTCAAGAACCAGCGGATTGACTTCTCCCAGAGCCCCCACCTTGCGGCCGCAGAGGCTTATCGTTGCTGCTCTTCCTCGAATGAAGCAAGGGGACTCTAGCTCGCCGACCGACCATTCTTTCACTCCCAGATTTCGCATCAGCGAGTAGACGACAGCTTGAACATCCTCGTAGCTAACTGTGTGATCGCATATTGCCCCTGACAGTTTTCTCCGATTCACAGTCCTAGTAGCCATCTTTCTGTTGACTAGGACTACGTCGCCGCATTCGAAGACTTTCTGAGGATATGTCACATGCTTGTTGTAGCTCAGGAAGTTGAGAATTCCGGGAAGGAGGCTGTTCCTCAGAACAGAATACTCCAACGATATTGGGTTTTCTACCTCGACCACTTCTTCGACTTGCGCGTTCACCTTTTCGAAGAGGATTTGTGGGCTGGTCATGATGAAGGTGAATACCTCTTGAAATCCAAAACCAACCATGAGATCACGAACGACCCTCGCAAATGCTGTAATCGTCCTTTCACGACCAATGGTGGCGGTCAGGGGTATTGCTGGCTCGAACCGCCCGTATCCGTACGCGATCGCAACATCTTCGATGAGATCAACCTCATGCAACAGGTCTCTCCGATAAGCTGGAGCAATGACTGTGAGAACTCCTCCACCTCCCATTACTCCGTACCTCATCTTTTTCAGCTGACTCGCGATTTGCGCGCTTGTAAGTTGGATTCCAAGAACTTCACAGACAGTTCTCGGCCTCAGCGTCCATCTCTTCGGAGACAGGTCAGGTGTCCTTCTCTTTCCCTGAGGAGAGAGCACTCTAACATCCCTTATCGTGGCTCCTCTCTCTGCTAGCGTCGTCACCATCAGTATGAGGGCGTGATCCACTGACTCCTTGTCTGTGCCCGTCACGTCTAACAGAACATTCTCCGTTCGATCAGTTACCTTCGTAAGGATTCCATTGATTATCGGAGGAAGAGACAGAACGTTTCCCTTGGAATCGTAGAGAAGAGGGTAGCGAGGAAAATCTTTGATTATGTGTCCGTACTCTCTTCCCTTCGGGGTCAGCTCCAGAATCTCCTTCCCATTCATGGAACGGGTCTCATCCAGAGGAATGAAATTGATCGCCTCAGGTTTCACCCCAGCATAAGTGAGGTCGTGAGTTATCGTGTCGAGATCGTGCACACCGATTGAGACTTTTCGCCTGTTTCTTCCGTAGGTTGCGTGTATTTTTTCCTGCATTTGCATGATCTGCCTAACGGCATCGCCGGTCAAGTTGACTTTTTCAACAACAGCCGACGACATGCAAGGTCTGACACCCAGAACGCTTCTGTCTATCCTCAGTGTTACATCGCTCCTAGCGACCTTGTACTTTCTTAGTCCTGTCTCAATTCCCAGCAGCCCTCTCAACTCTCTCGCTATCCCCTCAGCGCTCAGAAGATCTGGACGGTCTGAAGTGACTTCGACCGTCATTTCGTCTCCGATCGTGCCTGCGTGGCTACACTTGGTTAAGCTAAGAGCCTCCGATAGTTGCTCCGGCGTCATCTCTCTTCCTGTGAGATTGCTGATATCCTCAACTGAGATCGTGATTGTTGGCATTGCTTCACCTCAGGGGTTTCATTCTCAGCCAGTCAAGCCTTTTCGAGTATAGCTCTCGGATGTCGTCTATCTCGAGTGCAATCATGGCCAATCTGTCGAATCCAATGCCCCAAGCTATTACCGGGAAATCTATTCCGAGGGGCTTGAGAACCTCGGGGCGGAAGACTCCTGATCCTACAAACTCGACCCATCCGAGCTTCGGATGCTTCACATAGGACTCAACGCTAGGTTCAGTGAATGGGAAGTAGTGTGGCCTAAACTTCACTTCACCCAACCCTAGCATTGCGGCAAATTCCTTCAGAAAACCCAGCAGGTGGCGAAGATTGATGCCCCTGTCTCCAACGATGCCGTCCAACTGATGAAACTCCATAGCGTGCAGCGCGTCTAGGACGTCAGGCCTGAAGATTTTGGATAAGCAGTACATCTTGATCGGCGGTTTCTTGTGAGTCGCAAGATATCTTACTGAGACTGCTGTGGTCTGTGTTCTGAGAACAAGCCTTCTCGCAGCGTCATGACTCCATTTGTAGCCCCACCCAGTTGATCCGCTACTCCAGCCGTCCTCATGTGTGTGCCGCACTCTTTCCGCGAGATCACGGAACTCAATATCTCCTTGCTTCGGATGCTTCACCCTGTAGCTGTCATGTATCTCTCTTGCAGGGTGATCTTGAGCTTGAAATAGGGCATCGAAGTTCCAGAACTCAGTCTCCACGAATGGGCCTTCATACTCCTCAAAGCCCATAGCCACTAGGGCCCTTTTCGCTTCGTCTATGAACTCTGCAAAAATATGTTTCTTTCCGGGATAGAACTCCGGAGGAGCAGCCGCAATGTCATACTCTCTCAGCTTAATGTTTCGCCATCTGCCGCTCAGCATGAGATTCGAATTGAGAGCAGTTACCTCCTCAGAAACCTTCACTCCTTTACTGACGGTTTCGAGGCCGGAGCTTGTCAGCTCCAAGTTCCTTTCAACTTTCTCGTCAAGGTCGATCAGGTTTCGGCCCTT
>CAZVYD010000054.1:0-7090 GCA_964631575.1 uncultured Candidatus Bathyarchaeia archaeon | reverse complement strand
GCCACACTGAGAACAGTAGAGTAAGCTCTCCTCTCTCTTCAGAAGTTTACTCGAAATAGTATAACTGTTTGATTAATCAGCCTCATGATGCCCAAAGGGGAATCAGTTATGATTGAACGTGAAAAGAAGTCCGAATCCTCTCACTCTGCGGCTCCCAGGTGGAGCGACTTTGAGGGTGCTCTCCTTGAGGCCGTTGATAGGGGTTTGATGATCCTTGGCGAGAGTGTCAAGCAAACACTCTACTTTCATCTAGAGAGGATGAGCCCTGTCCAGAAGAAATCGATTGCTGATAATCCGCAAGCCTTCATCTCCAATTTGGAAGGAATATTCGGTGCGGGCGCAAAGGTGATCGAGAAGAATATTGTCGAGCAACTATTCTCAGAACTCGGGTTAGAACTTGAGGAGAAAGTCGACTACAGCTTTGTCGATTACGTGAAAGAAGCAAGAACGAAGTATCAGAAGGCCGCCCCCGACCGCCTTCGCGACAGCTACGAAACCCTGCGAGACCCAGGCAGCCTCAGCGGTCCGTCCTCGAAATCGGAATCCTGCGATCGCTAAGACGATTGGCATGAGGAGTTGAGTTGCCGCAATAGTCGCTTTGGTGGTTGACATCTTCACGAGAGACGACTTAGAAGATCCTATTTCTTGCCTTGATGCGGATTGAGTGTGAAGACCACTTGACTCTTGCTGGCCTCACTTTCAGGAGGAAATCCGACTGCGGCATTAAGAGCTTCGTTGTAAAAGTGCCTTGCGAAATGCGACCACTTCAATCCTCGGTCGTGGCGAACTATGATTGTGTACCTTCCTCCTTCTTCCTCGATTTCGCATTCGAGACCTCCGCTGTACTTCGTGTATAGTGAGAGGTATGCTAGAAGCGTCTGAAAATTCAATTTCTTGAATCGAAACACACACTTCTCTTTGAACAGTTGTCGGCCTAGGTTTTGCGCAACCTCGGCGAGTTTCTCATCTTCAACCAATTCAAGAATGCTTCTGAATGCCTCCCGTGTGACAGCGACATAACCGAGTCTCTCAGCAAACCTGTCCCATTCAACGTATTTCGCTAGTATCGAGTATATGAGATCGTTGACGCTCATGTTCTTGGCCTTCGCATCATCTCGAAGAATGTCATCGAGATCTTGTGTAATGCGAATGGTCCTGAACGCAGTTCTCTTTCCTTTCGGATCCATGTTCTGCCTGTCACCCACTTGATGCGCGAAGACTCCGGTTAAGACGATGCTGCAGTATAAGGTTCTTCTTCCCACAATTCACACTTTTGGTGCGATTGTAAACAGCAAAGCTATACTCCAAGGCCACACCAAAGCATGAATCAGAGGCTCTCACGGATCGAGTAATCTGGTTTCGGGGTTAGATTGTCCAGAGCAAGTGGAGTCAAGAATGACCGGGTCACCACGTTCATTCTTGAAACGCTCCCCTTGGGTAAGATTACCGGTGGAGCAGCGTGAGTGACTCTAGACGACCCAATGAGTTCAAGTCAATCTTCTTACAGGCGATTGACAAAGGGCTTCTTGTTCTGGGCGGAAGTGTTGGAGATTCAATATTCTACTATCTCGAGAGCAAGTATCATCTTAGGCGTGAGCAGGTCCCCGAACAGATTGAGGATTTTCACATGGCGCTCGAAGGCCTATTCGGGGGTGGAGCGACAGTCATAGAGAAGCTGATCGCAAGGAATCTGTGCGACGGACTCGGTGTGTGCTTTGAAGAGCATGACAATTGGACGCTACTGGACTACGTTAGTCATGCAAGAAAAGTTGCGAACGCCTCGGGCAAATAGAGAAGAGCAACCCGGATTTTCAAGTGAATGAGACATAGAGGGCTCACTGACCTGAGCTTTCTTGAGGGCGAGCTTCTATGCCACGAATGCCCGGCCGCCAGTGAGGTAGACGATTCTTTCTTGGCGAAGACATCATAGGCTAATCGATCCTAGGGTTGATGAGGGATGCTTGGCAGTTCAGTAATTGGCTAGGTTCTGAGAGACAAGAACAAACGTTCTGGAACATTCAGAATCAGAAGCTACTCGATTACCTTCGGTCGTCTCCGGGCCTTCGAAGGATCCCTCATCGCATATATGCACCTCTCAGCCCTCCTGTTCAAGCCGGGCGAGAAATGTGGCCGCCAAGGGGATCACCGCACCTTTCCAATCCTCCGAAGGTGAGACCATGTTCCCGCTTCTACGGGCATATCTCATCCTACGCCTAGCTCTAGAAGCAGAAAACTCCCAAGATTCCAATTTTCCCCGAAGTCAGTGCTGCATAGCCCAGAACACAATGCACAAAGACCAGGCAGATGAACACAGGCAGGATAGCCGCCCCTGAGTATTGCATAATGAGGGTCGAATCCTAAACCTATTTAGTCGCTCACTTGTATCTTGGGCGAGTGACGACTCAGTGCATGCAGAAGAAAAGAACAAGGAACACCATCACTACACACTTTCATTGTTCAATCCATTCTGGAAGGCACTCGCTCATTTTCTAACCAGCAAATGTGATAAGTGTGGACGCGAAAGAATTCTTTCGGTTTTCGACATCTACTCAGAAAGCTGGCTATCTAGTTGTGAAGGCTGTCTCGCGACATCTATCGCGCTAACGCCTTTGATGCGCCTATTGTTCTCTCGCCTTGGAGTCGATGATGCCACAGTCAAACATCTGACAAGAGACCCACTGATCCGCAAGTGTATGCTCAGCGTCGTCAAGGGAATCGCCAACTTCGGATTGAGGAACCCACAGCCAACTGGTGCTCCGATAACTGTTGTCTGGAACTTCACCAACCGATGCAACCTCAATTGCCTGCACTGCCATCAGGACTCTTCACCTACGTCTTCCTGCCCCGAGCTGACGACTCCTCAAGCATTCAAGGTCATTGACAACATGAGCGACGCAGGAGTTGCTATACTGACTTTCTCAGGAGGCGAACCACTACTCCGCAACGATCTTTTTGAGGCGATCAACAGAGCCAACAATAGTGGTATGCTATGCACGATTGCTTCCAACGGAACTCGTATGTCTCTTAGCGTGGCGAAAAAGCTGGCTGAAGCCGGCATCAGAAGAGTAGAGATAGGACTGGACGGTGCAAGAGCCGAAACTCACGACTTCTTGAGGAACAAACCCGGAAGTTTTGAAGCGACCGTTCAGGGAATAAGAAATTGCTTCGCGGTGGGTTTTGATGAACTTGCCGTCACTATGACTCTGCACTCAAGAAACATCAATGAGTTGGAGGAAACGATGAGCCTGGCGGAGAAGCTTGGGGTAACAAGATTCTATTTGAACCGGCTCATACCTGCCGGTCGTGGAATAGACGTACGCCACCTCGATGTGACGCCAGAGGAGAAGATCAAGGCTCTGGTAACATTGTACAGCAAGTTCTACAAGAGCATTGTCAACGGGTCCGGTATGCAATGCTATGCCCGAGGAATGACATACTACTCACGCTTGGGCTATGAACGTTCAGGGGGAAAGGTCTTCACAGTGAGTGAAGCTTTGTCAGGATACGAGAAGATGTTTCAAGAGAAATTCGGATTTGAGATTTCTGGGATTGTGAGAAGGCTTGCAAGAGGTTTTGGTGGATGTTCAGCTGGCTTAACCTACGCAGGGCTCACTGCTTCTGGAGACCTTCTTCCATGCGTCCCTGCTCCGATAAGACTGGGCAATCTTCTTGAAGAGAAGTTGGAAGAGATCTGGGTTCACAGCGAACTCCTGAACTATATCAGAAACCGAAGAGCGTTGGTGGGCTCTTGCAAGGTCTGCAGATACGGCGCTCTGTGTGGTGGTTGCAGGTACACTGCGTACGTCACACATGGAGACTGGTTAGGCCCTGATTCGTCATGTCCTTTCGGTCCGAGCATTCTAAACGCCAAGTGATCACTAGGCCCGTTTTTGGACTTGGCTAAGGCTTACAGAAGTTTTGCCTTACGCAGGTTTTCTCTGATAGCTTCTCCGGTGCTCTGCGCCCAAGCACGGATCGTTGCCGTGTCAGTCCCTATACAGAAGTCACGGCAGCCTAGGTCAATCCATTTCTGCATGTCTCCAATGTCGCATTCAGCTCTGATGCGTATCCCCTTTCTCTTTGCCGCTCGGTAGCTTCGTTCCATGGCCTCAGCGATCTGGGGATTCTTGTATCCTTCTCCGGGACGGCCTATTGAGATGGAGAAGTCGCTGGGACCGAATTGGATCATATCTATGCCGGGAACAGATAGTACTTCCTCGATGTCATCTGCGAGGCTCTTGTTTTCGATCATGATGGCGATGACGATGTCGTCGATGTACTTGACGTAGTCTCCAAGCGCAACGGTCTGGCCCCTGACGACTCCGTAACCCATCACTCGCCCATATTGGATTCCGTTGATCCCGCCCTGAGGAATCAATTTGACGGATTGGACACATTTCCGTACATCGTCGACAGTGCGACAGTCAGCGAAGAGCATTGCACTAAAGCCTGCCTGAATCGCACGGGTAGCTATGAAAGTTCGGGGCTCCTGATCTATCTTTATCATCGCGTCCATACCGGTTAGTTCACATGCCCGTGCAAGATGCTCAAGATCATGAAGTGTGTATGGGCCGTATTGGCCTGTGAATTCCGCATAATCGAATTGCTGAGAGTTGCCTATTATCTCGACAAGATTGGCCCAAGTGCAGCAGTAGCGGGTTCCAACTGTCGGCTTTCCTTCTCTAATGAGTCTTCTGAGTTTGTTTCTCGGCATCATTCTATTTATCCACACGCAGGAACATCCATCGCTAAACCAATTTAAGGGCTCCCAAAGCTCGTTTCCTCTCAAAGCTAATCGATAAGCGTCCACATGAAGAGAACCTTCCATCCAGGAAATGGCAAGACTGATCAGTGGAGAGTGCGTGGAGAAGAGAACATAGGTTGATTGAAAGGATGGCGAAAGCGAGACAAGCAAAGCTAGTGAACGCGAAGGCACTGAAAACCTTCTGCAGAGAGGTCTTTGAAAGGTTTGGGGTCTCGCCTGATGATGCAGAGATCACAAGCGATGTCCTAGTTTCAGCGGATCTTCGAGGAGTAGACTCCCACGGTGTTACGCGTCTGTCTCGCTATGTAAACTATTTGAGGGAAGGAAGAGCCCGGGCGCAATTTGAAATCCGCATTCTTCATGAGACTTCTACAACTGCGGTGATGGATGGAGGTGCTGGCCTCGGACCGCCGGTTGCCTATCGAGCAATGAGGCTTGCAATCTCAAAGGCGAGAGAGAGCAATGTCGGGTTTGCTGCGGCTCGGAACTCCAACCATTTTGGTATCGCAGGCTACTACTCCATGATGGCTCTCGAGCACGACATGATCGGGATCTCAGCAAGCAACGCCAAGCCAGTCGTTTTGCCGACCTTCGGATGTGAAGCCATGCTCGGCACTAACCCCATGAGCATTGCAGTTCCTGCAGGTCGTGAGCACCCACTCGTGCTCGACATGGCAACTAGCACTGTTGCCCAAGGAAAGCTGGAGATATGCGAGCGTGCAGGGAAGGCGATTCCCTTGGGATGGGCAACAGATGAGAAAGGCCAACTGACAAATGACCCAAGGTTAGTTCTGAGGGGCATAAGAGAGAAGAGGAGACAAGGGGGCCTTCTTCCCTTGGGTGGAATGGGAGAGGACCTTGGTGGCCACAAAGGATACGGGCTGGCGTTTGTTGTGGATGTTTTCAGTGCGTTGCTTTCTGGCGCGGCTTGTTCAGCCCTAACTTACCCCGAGGACAGGGACGGACGCCCGCTTCCCTCCAATATCAGCCACTTTTTTGGAGCAATTAGAGTGGATGGCTTTCGGCAACTATCTGAGTTCAAGGCAAGCATGGACGATCTCATTCGCCGCATCAAAAACTCCTCCAAGCTAGAAGGGTTCGACCGCATCTACATTCACGGTGAGAAGGAGTTTGAAATGGCGGAGCAGAGGGAGAGGGAAGGAATCCCCCTAGACGCCGAAGTGGCTCTTGATTTAGAGACCATGGCCAAGGACCTTGGTCTACGTGTCCCCTTTTGATTCGATTATGGCGATTCGCCTTATGCGAACGCAGAGAACATGTAGTTCTAGAAGGCCACATGCCGACAGAAGCGACCCCAATCGGTCGGCAATGTCCCGTATGAGAGCTCAGCAAGGAGCCTGTTTAATGAAACTATCCGCCTCGAAGCTTCTTGTTATCATATTCTTCTCGACCATTCTGGCTTTGCATTTGATGCGTGACGTGTTTGCTGGCATCGAGATCGCTTATGATGACGGAAGGCCTGAGACTACGTCTTCATTGGACATTGGTATGCATTTGGCAGTCAAGTTCTCTCTTCCGCCAAGCCTGCCAAAGGCTCAGTTAGTAACAGTCAGGGTCTACAAAGCTGGACGAAGCGGAGTAAACATGAGAGGTCACATCTTGGGAAGCAACGGAGTGACTGAGTTGACTACACCTTTCAACTTCAGGTTAGCAGTTGAAAGCGCTTGGAACGATGTAGACTTAGGCGCACAAAACATTGTTGTGTTAGACGGTTTCTACATCACCGTTGAATACGTGATGTACTATGATCCTTTGATTGGTCGAGATACAACAGATCCCAAAAGCAGATCATACTATGGACGGCTTGGCTCTTGGAGCCTGGTTAGCAACGGCGAGAACGTTATGATTAGAGCTGTGGTAGGACCCTTGATCACTGTTTCATCAGCAACTACTGGAACATCTCTGGCTGAGAACGTCCTCACCGTTTCGGCACCATACCTCTTTTCGGCATGTGCGCTCGCGCTAGTACTCGTAGCATTCGCAGTGAGGAGGAGCCGGACGGCCAAACAAGCATTCACATCTTGCACATCATAGATAGATGGAGCAGTTTCCGAAACAACTGAGTCATTGTTAGTTTCTATGAACCATTTTGATGAGCTAGAAGGGTCCTGACATTGACCCGGTAGAGAATCACGTGAGATATCAGTGCGCTTATCAGATCCTCGACTAGAAGCGCACTCATGATCCCCAGCACGACTGGATGCGGCATTCCCATAAGGTATACGTCGGTGACATAGACATAGGGCATCTGAAGCAAACATGCAAGGACTACTGAGATCATCTGAGGAATGACGGGCCTACTTG
>CAZVYD010000053.1:4629-7122 GCA_964631575.1 uncultured Candidatus Bathyarchaeia archaeon | reverse complement strand
TCATTCATGAACGGAACATGTATAGCAAGAATCTGCTGAGCGAAGCCCAGGGCCACAGCTCCGAAAAGCGCTTTGTTCGAGAAGAATTGGCCTGACAGAAAGACGGATTGGCGAAGGCTGCGATAGGAGAAAGCGTAAATCACATCCTCCACAGCAATGACTGTGAATACAATGGTTCTGCCCATTGTAATATCGTCATGATATTGCCAATAGTGCTGGAATATGAAGAGAGCCAGCACAGCTGTTATGCTGCTAATCGCCAGGATCAGGAATTTACAGTTATTGTCCAGAATGCTCTCTTTCAAGCTCTTCGGCTTCTCATCCATTATCCCCTTCTCACTCCTCTCAAAGCCAAGAACAATGTCCAACGGGCCGTCACATATGAGGTGGATCCAGAGTAATTGAGCAACCGTCAAGGGCGCCGGCCATCCCAGCAAAATCGCACCGAAAATGACGAATATCTCAGCGAAGGAGTCGGAGAGAACGTACGCTACAACCTTCTTTATGTTCTCAAATATGATCCTCCCTTCCTCAACCGCGTTTACGAGTGTTCCGAAATTATTATCCAGAAGGATGATGCCAGCTGTCTCCTTCGCCACATCGGTAGCGTTCCCCACTGAGACACCAATATTTGCTCTCTTCAGAGCGGGGGCGTCATTCACTCCGTCTCCGATCATGGCCGTTACGTCCCCATTTCTGCGAAGTGCGCTGATTATCTTCAACTTGTGACGAGGCGAAACTCGACAGAATATGACAGTTTCCTCAACGACTTTCGCCAGTTCTTGTTCGGTCATTGCCTCAAGCTCGTTTCCTTCGAGGACCTGACCTGAATCAAAGGACAATCCAACTGTGGCCGCCACCTTCTCCGCTGTTCCCCGGTAGTCTCCTGTGACTATTTTCACTTTGATTCCGGCCTTGCGGCAAACGGCGATAGCGTCCTTCGCAGTTGGTCTTACAGGGTCATCAATTCCAACGAGGCCAACCCAAGTAAATCCCGCAAGCTCTCTGAGTTTTCCTTTCTGTTTGCAGGCTAAGCCTATTAGCTTCAGTCCTGAGTTGGCCCAGTCTTCAATTTCTGTAGCAATCTTCTCTTTCTCTTTGGGATCTGGATCGCAGAACCCCAGAACAATCTCCGGAGCTCCCTTGAGGAGGGCAACCTCATTTTCTTCAACAGTGTTGACCGTCAGCATGTACTTGTTTTCACTTGTGAAAGGCACTTCGTAAACACGCTTGTATTTCTCAGAGAGGGCTTGTGGGTCGAACCCGATTTCTTCTACGCTGTCCCAGAGAGTAACCTCCAGAGAGTCGGCGAGGTTGTTGCACAGCGCCATGACATAGGCTGCCATTTGCTCTGAATAGAATTTAGTGCGCACAACTTGCATGACTCCTTCAGTCAATGTTCCTGTCTTGTCAGTGCAGATTGTTGTGACCGATCCCAAAGTCTCTACGGCTAAGAGCTTCTTGACGAGGCCTCTTCTTCGCAGAATGGCGCGCATCCCGATGACCAGAATCATCGTTACTGCTATCAGAAGGCCCTCTGGGATAGCGGCTATTGCGAGAATTACTGATACTCTGAGCATCTCAAGGATAGCGATACCGGAAATCGTGCCCAAGGCGAAGATGAGGACGCAGATGACGATGACGATATAGGTCAACGATTTGCTGAAGTTCCTAAGCTTGACTTGGAGAGGTGTAGGTTCATCCTTAATCTCCGCAAGTGATCCGGCAATCTTGCCTAGTTCTGTCTCACTCCCGATGGAAGTGACTTTCATCAATCCTCTGCCTGACAGTGCAGCTGTTCCCATGTAGACAGTGTCGCCTGAAGCCTTGACTATGGGTTCGCTCTCTCCAGTCAGTATCGCCTCATTCACGTTTACATTTACAGCTTCCACCAACGTTCCGTCAGCTGGGATTGTGTCGCCAGGATTCACCGCCACTATGTCATCAGGGACAATCTCGGCCGCCTCTATCTCGACCATATTGTTGTCTCTGAACACGCGGGCCATGGGCTTCAGGAGGCGCCTAAGAGCAACTACGGTCTTCTCAGCTCTGTATTCCTGAAAGAATCCCAATATGCTATCCAGCAGTACTACAACTACTATGATCAATGCATCGTCGTATTGACCCAAAGCAAGAGAGATAATGGCGGCGACGGAGATTACATAGACGAGCGGATTCTTGAATTGGGACAGGTAGATGATGAAAGGGGTTCGCCCTTTCTTCTCCGGAAGCTTGTTTGCACCAAACCGTTTCTTTCTTTCGACGACCTCTAAACTTGTAAGACCCTTCCTCAGGGAAGATTCCATTACTGAGCCATGCAATGATTTGAATCTGTCCTCGCTATCTCATCCTTCACGCAGATCAGTGAACGCACGACAGGCCTCATCTATCCTATAGGCGTTCTGGTCAATCATCGACTGCCGCCCCTCGAGGCCTGTTAGGTATTCTTCGAGGCAGATCCGAAGCTCCTTCTAAGTCGGCTGTAATGTTCTA
>CAZVYD010000053.1:0-4529 GCA_964631575.1 uncultured Candidatus Bathyarchaeia archaeon | reverse complement strand
CGGCAGCGAGAGCACGAACTCTATCAGCTTGCGGTCGGCAAATGGAAGCCTTAATTCAACTTTCGTACTGGCAGACACTTGTTCGTCTCTCTCATAGGTCAGCTCTGAGAGATTCCGAACGTCCTTCATCATCATGTTGCTCGCCTCCTGAGAGCCTCTACGCTGATACGCGGAAATGTAGCGGTCGTATCCTCCAAACAGCTCATCTGCTCCTTGACCCATGAAGATCACATTTGACCCTGCCTGCTCCGCCAACTGACAAACCCAAAAAACCGGTATCGCAATCGCCACATCCATCAGATTCGGCTTCTCCATTCTCCGTAGGACCTCCGGGATCGCTTTGCCAACATCTGCGAGAGAATATTCCCTTGCCACCAACGGAAGCCCCAGCTCTTTAGCTGTCCTTTTTGCATGCTCGAGTTCCCCGTTGCCTCTTGCTGTCACCGTGAAAAGCTCCACATCCAATCCAGCCAACCTTGTGGAAGAAGCCACGACTGCGCTATCCACTCCTCCAGAATATGCGACTGCAACCTTCCTCAGATCTCCTGAACGCCTCTTTATTGACTCGACGATCAGTTCAGAGAGGATCTTGGCTGCTGAATCCAGATCGATCTCTCGTTGGGTATTGACTTGTTCGGCATCCGATCTTAGAATTGAGAAGGTTCCTTTTTCTGCGACGCCAACCCCTCCAGGGGGAAACCTTTGAGGCGACTCGATGCCGAGCGCCCAAAGTGCTTTCCGCTCAGAAGCAAAAGCCACAATGTCTTTGAATTCACCCCAGTACAGAGGCTTACTGCCAAGCATGTCCCTTGCAACCATTAGCTTCCCTGGGAGCAACATAGCCAACGCGTAGGATCCATCGACTTCCTTCACGAACTCCTGCAACTTCACACCTGGTTCCTCTTGGAGCTGTGAAAGCGCCCTTCTACAGTCAGGATCATTGCTAGTAGGATAGATTCTTCCTTCCATTGCGATTCGTAGCTCGCCGCTTACAAGGGGTTGAGCGATATCCTTCGCGAATATTCGATTGAGGTTGTAGCCTATGGCGACTGAAGATGAAGCATGTTGATTCGAAAGCGAACTCAACGAATCGCACATTAAAGTATCATGTTGTGTGGCCAATCCGAAGGAGTCTCTTCCGCGCTCTGAGAGAGCTCGCATCATCTCAATGGCCATGGGAACAACGTTGCTGTCCCCTCTTCGATCAATGATGGCTGTGAGCGCACCCAACGTATCTGCCAGCAACTAGTATTCGGACAGCAACCGCTGTTCCTCAGTCTCGCCCGGCTTGGACTTCATGGCTTCCCATTCTTCCGCCTTGATCTTGCCCCCTACTTGCTCCTTGATCTTCTTCGCCACAGCTGGTCCGATGAATGGTATCTTCATGAGATCTGTTGCACTAGTTCTCTTCAGATCCTCGATGGTTTTCATTCCAGCATTATGCAGCATTCTTGCTCTTACTCTGCCTATTCCCTGCAAGACAACAAGCGGAACAAGCTCAGCCTTGACTCCGCTTTGAACTCTCGTTCTCAGGACTGAAAGAGGCTTAACCAAATCTTTGTGTCCGAACAGTCCCGCCAACTCGTGCGACGAGTACAACAGCCAATCCGCGGTTTCAAGTAGTCGAAGCAGATCTCCCGGCTCCACCCTATGCGCATCCAATATCCGCTCCTCTGTAGCCTCATCTATCCAGTCAAGTAGCACTGAGGCGCATTTCAACTCCGCGAGAAATTCTTCGTATGCTACTTGGTCACCCCACATATCTGGTACGTCAACCATGAACTCCTCTGAATGCTTGGTCGCCATGTTTTCGAGAAGTTCGGCTTCTCTTCGCCTAGGATAGACCTTCGGCGCGACATCTGGTGTGCGCGCTATCAGATGGAGAAAGGAAAGCTCGGTGACATGTTGAGCTCGCCGATACAGTCCATCTCTAATCATCACAGCCGAGACTGGGTCAACATAGAGCTCAGAGACTCTTCTGCCGAAATCAGTAGCGTACAGTTTGTCGCCTTCAACTTCAACCATTCTCTCCTTGTACAGGAACTGAAGTATCTCTCCAATCTTCGAGCGAATCGCTCTAGGATCATACTGGTGTGCGTAGAATGTTTTGGCAAAGAACTCGTGAAGCCCAGACTCAGAGCGAGCAAAACCCGCCGCAACCGTTGAAAGCACGTGAGGCCGCAGAACCTTTTCGACTCCAAGCTTCGACCAAAGCTTCTCCGGCTTTGCCAGGACATAGTTCTCCATCAGATACTCTCGTTCGTCCTCATTCTTTGCTATCAGAATGGCCTCACCAAACTTGTCATATTTGGGCCTACCCGCACGTCCACAAAACTGCTTGTACTCAAGCACCGATATCGGATACCGGCCATACCCGGGCTCATAGCGCTCATAACTACTCACTACGACTGTTCGGGCAGGCAGGTTCACTCCTGCAGCCAGTGTCGGTGTCGCCGCCAAGATCTTGATCTGTCCCTTTCTGAACGAGTCTTCAGTGATGCGCCGATGGACACCAGCGAGCCCAGCGTGATGGAACGCGGCCCCGCAAGAAGTCTGGTCTGCCAACATCTCGCTGAGCCTTGTCTTTTCACCTGTCGTCAGGATCTTTTCCGCGATCCCTTTGAGAGATCGTGTCTCAGATGCCCTCAAAGAGCGTCTAAGGATCTGTGCTGCCTTCTTCCCTGTTTCAACCGCAATCCTACGCGTTTCGGTGAATATGAGTGACTGCGCTCCATCATTGACGACCTCCATGGCTACGTCCAGAACTGGGTTTCCAAGCGTCTCTGGCACTGCTCTTGATGAGCCATCTCGAAATTGAATCTGTCCGTGAAGGTAGACTCCTTCCTTGAGTGGGACAGGGCGCCACTCAGTCGTTATCGGTGTTGCGTTCATCCACTCAGCAACCTCCTCTGCGTTTCTAACCGTGGCGCTCAAGGCAAGGAAATGCGCCTTCGGATTGATCTGCTTCAACCTAGTTAGAACAACTTCAAGGGTCGGCCCTCTATCCGGCTCCGTTAGAAGGTGAACCTCGTCAGCGACGACGACACGCAGGTCCGTGACCCAGCGGGCCCGATGCCTCAGAAGACTGTCCACTTTCTCATTCGTAGAGATTATGATGTCATATCGTTCTATCCAAGGGTCACTGGCATCGTAGTCGCCTGTAGTCAACAGAATCTTCAGTTTCTCTTGTGACCCCTTGACTATGCCCGCGTACCTTTGAAACTCATCATGTTTCTCGCTTGCAAGCGCTCTGAGAGGAGTGAGATACAGGGCCTTCCCTCCCTTCTCCAGAATGCTCTTGAGAATACATAGCTCTGCTATCAGGGTCTTGCCGCTTGCCGTCGGGCTGGCAAGAACAAGATTCCTCCCGTTTAGCACGCCTGCGCGAATGGCATCCTCCTGTGGAGGATACAGCAGGTCGTAACCCTCGTTCCTTAGAATCTCCTTTACCTGCGACGGAACTTCAAGCTCATCGATCCGCAATCAGTCTTCTTCCTTGGCTACGCCGAAGTTCTCCTAATGGTTCCCACCTTGGGCGAGTACAGCACTCCCTCCCTTATCAGTTGCCCAACGATTCTCCTCGCCTCTTCTTCTGAGATCTCGATCTTCTTTGAGAGTGCTTCGTACAGAGCCTTCTCCTCAACAACCCCTGTCTCCTTCTCCATCTGCACAATGCAATCCATAATGAATGCCATCTTATCCCTGACGCTCTTCGGCTTGCCAGTCATTATCACATCAATGTCCACCTTTCCAGTCGTGGTGTCAATTCCTACGTCCTGCAGTGAAACCGTCATCAGCCTAATCGCCGCCCTCGCATCCTCCACGCTGACCATCGGCCTGAGAAAGGCACGTGCCCTAGCCTCAGACAGTCTAACCAAAGCTTCCAGTTGCCTCGGCGTTATTGCTATCGGTGACTCAGCTCCAGACGACGAAGACCTCATCTTGAGATAGAAATCTCTAAGTTCACCTGTAGCTTCCTCGCCCATCGACGGCTCAAACTTCTTGGAGTAGCTAACATATTTCCTGAACAGGTCAGGAGGAATAGGAGACTCCTCCGGAGTCGTCTTCGTCCTATGCAAGGTCAAAATGTGATCCGACATCTTCGAATCCAAATCAGCCTCAGGAATATCCTTCATGACGAACAGCAAATCAAACCGTGAAAGAATCGTGACAGGCAAATTGATGTTCTCAGTAATATTCCTGTATGGATCGTACCGCCCCAGCGCAGGGTTTGCCGCAGCCAAAACCGAGGCTCTAGCATTCAATGTCGCCACAATGCCTCCCTTAGCGACACTGACAGTATGTTGCTCCATCGCCTCGTGAATCGCCACACGATCGTCAGGTCTCATCTTATCGATTTCATCTATCGCAGCAACCCCTTTATCCGCCAGCACCAAAGCCCCCGCTTCGAGAACCATCCCCCCCGTCTTCTCCCTCAAAACAGCCGCAGTAAGCCCCGCCGCAGTCGTACCCCGCCCACTCGTATACAAACCCCGCGGCGCAATCCTCGCAACATACTGCAACATCTG
>CAZVYD010000052.1:0-7455 GCA_964631575.1 uncultured Candidatus Bathyarchaeia archaeon | reverse complement strand
GAATGGACAATGTCTATCATCTCCTCGTAACAGTTGGTCGTTAGCCTTAGGTTCGCTAGACGATCGTCGAAATGCGAGTCTGCACCGCACTGCATCAGAATGATCTGAGGTTGAAATGCCTCCGCCATCCTGGGAACTATCTCTCTGAAGGCTTTGAGATATGTTTGGTCACCGGTTTCTGGAGGCAGTGGCACGTTTACTTTCAGGCCTTTCGCTTCTCCTTCTCCAATCTCATGTGCGAAACCTGTTCCAGGAAAGAGGTATCGGCCGTCCTCGTGCAAATCAATGTTCAGAAGTGATGGATCCGAGTAGAAGCCGTACATGACTCCGTCCCCGTGATGGGCATCTATGTCGAGGTAAAGCATTCTCTTCATTTTGTGTCTCTTTTTCAGGTAGGCGATGACTATGGCTGGATCATTGAAGATGCAAAACCCTGAGGCGCCGCCAGGACGCGCATGATGTAGGCCGCCTGCAGGATTGAAGGCGTGATCAGCCCTTCCCTCCATTAAGAGGTCTGCCGCGACGATCGAGCCTCCGACGTAAAGCTTGGAGGATTCAAAGCAACCTTTGAACGCAGGAGTATCTCCGAGATCAAGCAACCCTTCGCCAACCTTGCTCGATCGGTTGACTAAATCCACATATTCCTTTCTGTGAAACAAGAGAAGCTGCTCCGTGCTTGCCATCACTGGCTTCATCAGGGAGACATGGGAACAATCCAAGAGGCCCATTGACCGAGCTAACTCAACTGTGAGTTTCAGCCTGACGGGCTTCAGTGGGTGATAAGGCCCAAAATCATATGAGAGATAGGCATCGTCGTAGATGAAGACAGTCTTCCTGCTCAAGCTCGAAGACGCCCCTAGCGACATCTTATGTACAAGTTATTATCGTAAAAAGGGGCCGGGTCGATTCGAATCGTGGACTCACTCAACAGAAGGGCCGCCAAAGCCATCTCAAATTTACTCTCGTTGCCTCTCATAGCGACCATCGTAGTTGTCTTGTTCTCATTCTCCCACCCAGAAGGACTTGGATCTGTCCTGACTCCGCTTCAAGCGGTCTCTCTCGGGATACCTACGATAGCCGTGGCCCCAATCGTCATGGTCCTTTACTTCTTCAAGAAGGGATACGTGGACCTTCACGTATCTCAAGGAGAGAGACGTCCCATGTTCTTCATTCCAGCTCTCGCAGCGTATATGTCCGCAGCAGTAGTTTTCTTGTCGTTGAACTGCAAGATACTATACCTCCTCTCCGTCTCCTACCTCTCAATGTCTCTCATAGTTCTGCTTGTCACTCTGTTCTGGAAGATCAGTATACACATGGCTGGGCTTACTGGCCCAATAACAGCTCTGACTCTAGTTCTTGGAGCGAACTATGCTCTTCTATATCTCCTCGCTCTCCCTCTCGGATGGGCACGAACCGAACTTGAGGCACACACGGTGCCTCAAGTGCTCTCAGGCGCCGTTGTTGGTGTAGGCGTCACAGCTCTCGTGTATGCCGGCCTAATCTGAACGTCTCCTGAGAATCCCCATATATGGGCCTGGGTCAGTATAGGCCTCGACACGGCCTTGCCAGCGGAATGCCTTCAATGCACTAAATGCAATAGAACCTACGAGATTTCGAGGCCTTACCTCCTCTGCAAGACCTGCGGCGGAACTTTGACAGTCAGGTATGACTATGAGTCCATAGATCCGTCTTCCCTAAGAAATGAGAACCGTCCTCTTGGAGTGTGGGGGTTCTGGGAACTCCTTCCACTCGACGACGAAGCCAACATCGTCTCCCTCGGAGAGGGAAACACGTTCCTGCATAGGTGCGAAAGACTTGCTGAGCAGATAGGGCTTAGGAGACTCTTCGCAAAGGATGAGACGACCAATCCTACTGGCGCTTTCGTTGATCGAGGCACAACCGTCGTGACCTCCAAGGTAAAGGAGTTTGGATACTCTTCGGTTCACTGCAAGACCAAAGGGAACCTTGGTGCTTCACTCGCTGCATATTCGGCGAAGGCAGGGCTTACGTGCAGGATCCTTGTACCCGGAAGAGTGGACCTAGGGAAATTCTATCAAATGGTCGCGTACGGAGTCAACATAGAACTCTCTCGGCGCGGAGTCGAAACTACCTATGAGGAGGCCTCATCATTGGAGGAAAAACAAGGAGAGAGCTACGAAGTCACCACGAATGACCCATATCTTCTCGAAGGCGAGAAAACCACTGGATATGAAACATGCCAGCAACTCGGCTGGTCTTGCCCTGACTGGATTGTGGTGCCTATGGGAAGCGGAAGCCATCTCGCGATGATCTGGAAGGGAATCAAGGAACTTGAAGCAATTGGAATAGTCGACAGTCGCACAGTGAAGCTCGCGGGAGTTCAGGCGCAGGGATGCGCACCCATAGTCAAGGCGCTTGAAAGAGGCGCGGAGATCATAGAACCTGCCGAGGCTGTGAGGACAATCGCTGTTGACATGGCCGTGAAAAACCCGAGGCACGGCTATCTCGCGCTTCAGGCCTTGAGAGAATCCAAAGGAACCGGAATTGCCGTCTCAGATTCAGAGATAATAGAGGCAATGAAGCTTCTCGCTAAGGCGGAAGGAATCTTTGCAGAGCCCGCTGCGGCCTCTACCATAGCTGGAATCAAACGTCTCGTGGATTCAGGACGAGTGCACAGGACTGAGAGCGTCGTGTGTGTCGTGACCGGAATGGGCCTGAAAGATCCATCCTCAGCAAGAAAGCTTGTGAAGCGAACTCACGACGCAAGGAACGCGGCAAGAAGGATTGAGGGCATGGGCACAGTTGATAGAATGGGGAAGACGAAAATGCGTATTCTTCAGGTACTCGGTGGACAAGAACTTCATGGATACGGCGTATGGAGGGCCCTTGAAGAGCTCAATATTAAACTCGACATTTCCAGTGTGTACCAGCATCTCGAGGAACTTGAAGCCGCTGAGCTCATCAGAGAAACAAAAACTCGAAGCATCGGAGGAAGGCCAGAGAGGCGATACTATAGCATTACGGCCAAAGGAGAGAACACTCTTCAATCGCCATTGACCAAAGCGGACGACAAATCTTCAGACACATAAGCGTCGCCAAATAAGATCCGTGAGATTAACTCAAACACAAGGAGAAATGCGTCAGCAGTCTTTAGAGGCAACGATCCAGACACAGCGAGAGGACGTGTGACAGTACTTGCGCCGAGAAGGATTACTTCGATGGTGTGACGTAAGGTCTAGCTTTTATGATATAGGCTTGGAATAGAGCACTTAGGCGCGTTTGGGCATCTGTTTTTCCACAACTCTGTTTCTAATGTGCCCCAAGCCATCGATCTGCGCTTCAATGACATCGTTGACCTTCAGATATCTTGGAGGAGACATTCCAAGCGCCACGCCGGCCGGTGTACCTGTGCCAATTATGTCTCCTGGCTCAAGCGTCATGTCTTGAGATAGGATCTCGATTATGTCTGGGATCTTGAAGATCAGGTTGCGCGTGCTTGATTTCTGTCGTATCTCACCGTTAACGGTCAGCTCCATGTTCAGGTCATGAGGGTCATCTATCTCGTCCTTCGTGACCAAACATGGGCCCAGCGGTGCGAAAGTGTCGAGGCTCTTGCTTCTGAACCATTGTTGATGTCTTCGCTGAAGGTCTCTCGCGCTGACATCGTTGAGAATCGTGTATCCTGCCACATAGTCGAAGGCATCCTTTCTCGGGATGTCCTTGCCTCTCCGGCCAATGACTACAGCCAGCTCAACCTCATAATCCAACTCTGTGGTGGCTGACGGATACGCTATGTCATCGAAGGGGCCGATCACAGCCGTGGGTGACTTCGTAAAGAATACAGGGACAGATGGTAACGGCTCTCCTCTCCTTCCAGCCGTCTCAGCCCAGTGATCGTGGTAATTCAGGCCTAAGCATATCAGGTTCTTTCTTGGCCGTGGAATCGGCGACACCAAGCGAATCTCGGCCAACGGCAGTATGAATGATGCCTTGTGCAAAGTGGGGCCAGACTTGGCTTCAATGAAGCTTGACACTTTGTGTGCAAGATTTCTCACCGCCTTTAGAGCTAGTTCTCCTGCATCAAGAAGAGAAAGCATACTGGAGACGTGAGCAATGCTAGCATGCTCTGAACTTGGGCTATCTTCGAACTCCTTGCTTGCTGAGAGTATATCGATTATCATTTCATTTGAGAGAACCCCTATCCTTGTCTGACCTTGGAGATCGTAGCTCACCAACTTCATGAAGCTCGCCTTCAGAAGATGATGCCTAGAAACGCTTTTATCCGCTGCTATTAAAGTGGGGAGAGCACCGGAGGTCACTTGGATGGCAACTGTCTTCATAGTTTATGACAGTAGGACGGGAAACACAGCTCGTATGGCAAGCGCCATAGCCGAAGGAGCGAAATCCGTAGGGGCTGAGGTCGTTGTGCGAAAGCTCGGCGAGAAGTTTCCCATGGACGAACTCTCAAAGGCTGAAGCTATTCTTGTTGGATCGCCAACCCATTATGCAAGTACAACAGCTGAGATGCGGCATTTCCTCGAGTCGCTCGATGAGATGAGAAAGGCTCGTAAACTAGACCTCAAAGGGAAGATAGGTGTGGGCTTCGGCTCATATGGTTGGAGCGGTGAGGCACTTGAGCGGATAACCGGTGCCGTGAGAGTGCTTGGAATGATTGGGAAATTCCCAACGCTTAAAGTCGTTGAAAGCCCGGGAGAAAGTGATCTTGTGAAGTGCAGGGAATTAGGAGTGTCCGTGGCCGAGGCCATCCGTCAAACCAAGAAATAGCTACCTTGAGTAAGCATTCTGCTTCTTCCCTCTCGATGTCAGAGGTCAGAATGCAACGAAGAGTGTTCTAAAGCGGTTATGTCAGAATACTTCTAGACGTACCATTGGTCGTGGCACTTCTTCAACACATCCTTGACATAGCGGCCTTTCAGTGCTGTATAGTAAGCGCGAACACCTCTTGCCTGCTTGCGCCATAGACGTTTCAGATTTGTGTATCGCTTTGCCTCTGCTCGGTGCGCTCTTAAGTAGTCCCTAAACGCAAGGTATTCTTTGTAGGTTCTAGTTCCTTTCTTGACAATGTGAAGATGTGTATCTCCGTGTTTGGTTCGAGGTATCCTACTTAGGAATATCTGGCCTCTCTCCTTCGGATGGACATGATGAAAACCTACGCTTCGCAATCTTTCGACAATATCTCTCTCCTCTTTCCAACTGTCTGGTGATATCATGATGTCAACGATCCCTTTACCGCCCAGCTTCGAAACTGCTGTGCTCCCGATGTGATGTATCTCACATTTGCCAAGAACCGATGATATGAGGTCTTTTTCCCTCTTGAATATCGCTGCGAACTTCTTACTGTAGGGGTAAAGACCCACTTTGGACATTTCTACAGTCCTGTAATGAGCTACCTTGCCGCGAAAGGATAGAAGAGAAATCAGTAGTCGCCTATCTCCTTCTTGAAGGCCTCGCCGAGGTTTCTTCCCCAGTCGTCTATGGCTTCCAACCTTCCGTCGAAGAACCTGAGCACCGGCGGCTCATACATGAATCTCAGCCCTTTCACCAGATTTCGATGTTCGTACAGCCAGCTTATTCTGTCAATAGCGTATTCAATGTGCGATATTGTGTAGACTCTCCTTGGAAGCGCAATCCTTGTTAATTCGATGTCGGCTAAGACCTCCTTTCCCTCCTTGTCTCGGTCCATTGAAATGGTTCCTCTCTCCATGCTTCTTATTCCAGAAGCTATGTAGAGAGCCGCTGCCAGTGATCCAGCAGGGTATTGGCTTTGAGGAACGCGCGGCAAGAACTTCATCGCATCTAGGTGGCATGCCAGTCCGCCCGGCGGTGTAACGACCGGAATTCCGGTTTCAACAAGCTTGTTGACGAAGTACTTTATCTGCTCGACTGAACAGCCTGCAACGGCTGGATCCACCATTTCTCGAACTCCAACGGCCATGGCTCCAATCTCCCTCATAGACATGCCCCCGTATGTGTAGAAGCCTTCGTAAACTGGAAGCCAAGGCCTGATCTTGTCGAACAGCTGTTTGTTGTTTGTCGCTATTAGGCCTCCTCTAACCGACGTGTTCTTCCTTCCGCTCATGTAATATATATCGGCTAGGCTGCACATCTCCCGTACGATTTCGGCCACTGTCTTGTTTTCGTATTCTTTCTCCCGTTGCCTGATCAGGTAGGCGTTCTCGCAGACCAAGCTTCCATCCAAGACTAGGATTATGCCATTTTCACTGCAGATCCGCCTTATTTCTCTCAAGTTTGCCATAGAGAATGGTTGTCCGCCGATCAAGTTGGTTGTTGCTTCCATCCGTACGAAGGCAACCTTCTCCTTGCCATATTTCTTGATTATGTTCTTCAGCTTCTGTGGATCCATGTTGCCTTTGAAGGGATTGGTGCTCTCTGTCTTCAATGCCTCGTCGTAGTAGATTTCTAAGCAGAGAGCTCCGGGCAGCTCTATGTGCGCTTTGGTCGTCGTGAAATGATAGTTTGTTGGGACAACATCGCCGGGTTTGGTGAAGACCTTCGCCAATAGATGCTCCGCCGCTCTTCCTTGGTGAGTATTCATTACATGCTTGTAGCCCAGAACATCTTCCACGGCTTCAGCGAATTCGTAGAAAGTCATACTACCTGCGTAAGCGTCATCGGTCCTTATCATGCCGGCGAACTGGTTATCGCTCATGGCGTTCACGCCGCTATCTGTGAGCATGTCTAGGAAGATGTCCTTGGTTTTGAGCAGGAACGTATTGTAGCCCGCTTCCTCTATGGCCTTGAGCCGCTCCTCGACAGGTATTAGCCAAATCTTCTGGATCATTCGCGCCTTGTGCATCTCAATCGGTATTTCCTTTCCCGAACATAACTTCACTGACATTTGCAAACCCCCCTAGTCACTGTGGAGCCGCCACGTTTCTTATTATGCCTTGCGGCATTTGTGTTACGGAAAGATACTTAAATGTCTCGCCTGATACTTCCATGCATGAAGGTCGCCGAGAGAGTCAGGGACTTCGTAAGAAACAGGCCGTACGTTTCTGAAGCGCTGGAGAAGAACATCGTCAATATGAGTGAACTGGCAAGGATAGCACAAAGAGAACTGAACATCAAGAGCATTCACGCAATAAAGGCGGCGCTCAGAAGACACTCTGCCAAACTGAGAAAGAGCAGAAGCCTGAGAGAAGAAGCCGTCCTGCGTTTGCTCAGAGCAAGCAAACTGATGATTCTCGACAATCTCTCAATAGTAGTAACCAACAAGGAGTTCGAAATCATGAATAAGATGAAGATCAAGCTTAGCGACCTACATTATGTCTACTTGGTCGAGAAAGGATCACTCAATGAAATTCGTGAAACATTCAGCGACAGTCTATGTCTGATTCATGAAGACTGCACAGCCCTGGTAGTCAATTCACCCGAACAGATGCAGACAACTCCAGGGGTAGTTTCATACATGACATCCCTGTTGTCGGCGCAGAA
>CAZVYD010000051.1:0-7461 GCA_964631575.1 uncultured Candidatus Bathyarchaeia archaeon | reverse complement strand
GCGACGCCGAGGCGAAGGCACAGGCACTAGCGTCAGCTCTCAAGCTAACGATCGTGGGCAAAGTCTCAGTTTCGATAGGAGCAGCCTATGGCCCGCAAGCCCAAGTCTACGAGCTTAAAGCAACAACGCCAACTATTGTGCCGGGAGAGCTGCAGGTGACTGTCACGGTCCAAATAAACTACCGCTTCGCGTAACAGGAGACGTCTTCTCTCATCGCCTTCGCAGCAGTCGAATGACTAAGAACGCTTCAGATCAGTCTAGCAATACAGCTCCTACTTCCTTTCTTGTTTAATCAGTGGTTTCCCATTAGAGGAAGTGCGATGAAGAATTACGCTGCACTGGGAAGTTTCTGTTGAGTTCCTGTCACGAAGGATGTCAGGCGGTTCGAGGAAGAAATCTTCCCCCAAGATGCTTGCTCCATCAGACAGCACGATGGTCCTATTCGTAGCCATCTCGCCTCTTGTCAGTGTCATGTGTGAAACTCTGAAGCTGTAGAATCCGCTGGGTAGATACGTGTCGTAGAAGCCGTCCAAGGAATACGTTCTGTAAAGCTCCTTTCCCTTTCTCATTTCTATCAGGGTCCAGCTCGTTGTTCTAACTTCATCGAACCAGTTGTATGAGTAGATGTGACCGCGAATGTACGCTCTGAGATCGAGAGCAACCAGGACCGATGAGTGGCCGCCTATTGGAGCGTTTGATATGACTGTGCTGGATTTTGACTCGTACGGGCCGAAGTGATTGTAGGGGAAAAGGAAGGTGGATTCGCCTTGGAGGAGGGAGGCTGGCGCGGGACTGAACTGCTGTAGGCCGATGTACCAGTTCACAATATCTATTCTTACGGTCCAGTTTCCGCGATATCCTTTGCCGGCGCCGACTGATCCCCATATGCCGTAGTCCGGAGAGAACAGCTGGGACCTCTTCAACGCCTGAATCTTCTCCATGCCCGTGAGTAGTTCAGTGTAGTGGTAGATGCCGGCAAGGTTTCGGTACTCTATGATTCTTGTTCCTTTGGGGATTGATATTCTGCCCCCGGCAAAGAGAATTTTCGTATTGTCGGCAAAGAATCCCGTTCTTGAGTCGATCGAGCCTGCATCTAGAGACGTAGATGCAGCTGCGACAAGAGTATCCGTGTTATCATAAACTCTTATTCTCATGGATGAGTTGTGAGGGGTGCCTTCAAACATTCCTTCTTTTCTGAAGACTACGGTCACGTTGAACTCTGAGCCAGCCATTATTCCTATGCTCGCATCCGCCATAGCGCCGATCGTGGGCAGAGCAACTGAAACCCTGCCCAGATCTCCAAGAATGTAGACTCCTTCTTGGACGTATCCGTATGTCCAAGCTGTCAGGGAGTACTTGCCAGGGTAGATCGCGACATTCGATCTGAAGTCCGAGGCCCTGTACGAGATTGAGCTGTAGAGGAAGGAAACGCGGAATATGTTCTCTAGGAATATGTTTGTAGCTTTGTCTTGGGTCGGAGTTTGAGACACCGGGCTTGGCAGTGTAGGTCCGAACCTTTCCAGAATGACTGAGCCATTTGTCTCCAGAAAGGAAGCGCTTGATCCAAATTTGGTTCGCCAATTCGGCCAAGGGATTATGCAGAAGGCTGAGTTAGTGCGTGGGAGGCTCCAACTTCCACTAGAGGAATTCCAGAAGTAAATCACATCGATGAAGGCCTTGGAAGCCATGTCATAGATGAGGGTTGAAACCTCAGTGTTGTTCCATCGCCAGTTGCGAGCGTTTTTGGGGAGTTGCCAGTCAGCAGATCTTACTGTTGTGTTGATTGCTCCCCCGCGGTACATATGGATGCTGATTCTGGAGTAGGAGTCAAGAGAAATGAGGCATAGAGATGCCACGTCCAGATCTTGAAGACTGTCGCCCGGTGTAGATGCTTGGATATAGCCCCTGACGTATACTCTTATCTTGTGAGTTCCGGGAGATATCCCGTAGTCTCTCAGTTCTCGATAGCGCAGAAGTGAGTACTTGACTCCCGATCGTGGGTCCGGAGATGGAATCGCTCCCGCCATGCCTAGTCCTGAAAGCAGGATGGTTGCAGTGGAATTGGAACTTGTCACGGTTGTGAAGTTCAGTGCTGAAACTTGACTGAGGTAGTCGAAGGATTCTGCTACTAAGTATCTTGCGGCATCTGGTCCTCCGATCTGAGCGTTTTGCCTGGTTCTTGGCGTATCGTGAAAGTGGACTGTGACATTGAGTGTGCCCGATCTGTACAGGTCGATTTGGACATGGACGCTTACCTCTCGTTCTGTCGAATCTATTTTGAATGAGTAGTCTTTGAACCGCGATCCGTCAGAGGTGGTCTGAACGTATCCGTGCACATACGCCCTCAGGAAGTATGTCCGAGGCTGGAGGCCATCTATCCATGTGGCAAAAGTCTGCGGGATCATACCACTGAGCTTGGTGGGTGCTCCGTAGAAGCTCTGTACCCCGAATTGGAAGAGGAAGCTCTTTCCCGTTGAGCCTAAACCTGTGACCGGATCAAGGTTATTGTTAGGATCTGTCCACCAAGTCTGTGCAGGTCCGACTCCATTGAATATTCCGTATGGGTCCCTCGGGGAAGCATATGAATAGTAACTGATCGGCCCTTCCCATGGAAAGGCTACGAGTTTGGGTTGGCTTGGTGCCTTAAGTCTGCATCCTTCAAATTTGGTTTCGCCTCTGACGTATGATGTGAATGGTGCGTGCGTTAGGTTAAGAGGCGAATACGAAGCGATGCTACTTGTCTTGTAGTCGTCGCTCTCGTATATCACGATGCTTATCGGGAATTGACCTCGCCAGTCAGAGAGTGATCCGAACGATTTAGCGAAGATTTCACCCTTGACTTCTGCGCCTGGTCTAGCGTAGAAGTCCAACTCCAATGATTGACCTCTGCGAAGTACAATTCGGTTGGCGACTTTCTGTTCAGGGAAGCCTGCGCTGCTGACATATACTTCATAGATGCCCGGTGCGACCCCCTCCACTTCGTAGTGTCCTCTGGATGACGCGTTGAAATAGCCACGCGCCTCCACTGCTCTGCCAATCGTCCGGCCGCTTGCTGGGTCGATTGCCTGACCAGTCAACCTGACTCTTCCAGCAAGCCACAGAGGCGTCCCATAGAGGGCTTGGTTTGAACCACCGTAACGGATTGACCCGTGAAGGATCGCTGGATCGGTATCTCCCGTCACAAGGATTACTGGCCAATTCTCTGCCGGCACTGTGCTATCAATGAGTTGAGCGGGGTCGTTCTGGTTCCTCACTGGGTAGTGATCGTTGAGAAACAGCTTGAAGAAGTATCTCCCTGCAATAACTGGTGCCTTCATCTGGTTGATTCTGACGTAATACCATTCTGACCAATTTGGTGGGCTGAATATGATTCCGCTTCGGCCTGCACCTATACGAATCATCCACCAATTCGGGCCGAACGGGTCCATCGGCCCGGCTCTTGTCACAGATATATTTCCGTAGTTGTCTGTGATTGTTGTGACTACGTTGGTGGTTTCACCCAGATCCCAGTCTATGCCGGCAGGCTCGAAGCCATCCTGCTCCAGAGCTCCTGCTCTGTTCTTCACAGGAGCAGGAATGTAGATCGTCAGAGACCAGTATCTGAAAGCGGCCTGCGGATTGTCGAATACCTGGGGCTTTGAGAAGTTTAGGCCAATGATGAAGTCGCCAACCACCTGCCTATCTGTCGTTGATGCAGGAATCGTCCCCTGCGGAGAATATTCGCAGCCGGCCAACTGCAGAGGAAGCTCAAAATTCTGGAAGGGAGATTGATACCCCGGAGGAAGAGACGAGTCTTCAAGGTATCTGTTTGATCCACTGCCGGGCCATAGATGTACGAGAGGGCCCGGTACGTGGCCGACACCGAAATCGTTCTTCGGGTTCAATTCATGATCGTTCTTCCTGAAGTACGGAATAGATCCATTCGGCGTACCAAGCACCGTGTGGGAGAATGCTGGTAGAACTTGGGGAGATGCTAGGATGATCCATAGGAGAATCGCAGACACAATGAATTTTCGCATCTGGCGACTCTCCGCAATGTGCAATCTTCACGGGCCACGACAGTCAGGCCGGAATCAGCCAGTTTGAGCCTTTTGTTTGCGCCTGCGATAATACATCAGCGCAACTAAGACAACCGCGGCCAAGGCCAATTGAGGTGCATATTGCAGTACGAACGGTTTCCTCCTTACCTTGAAGACCACTGCCAAAGTATCATAGAGGCTGCTCTCGTCTTGACTCCAATCTATTCTGAGGTCGACTCTGTAATCTCCTTCAGGCGCCTTTCCATCCACATCCAAAGTGAAAAAAGCAGTCTTCTGCTCACCTGGGTCCAAAGTCCCCAAGAAGTCTGTCAAAGTGCCTGAGAAGTAGTTACCGGGCCTTATTTGTACTCGAACAGACTTCGCTGCGATGCCTCCTATGTTCTTGATTGACAGACTGACCGTGACTCCTGTATCTCCTGAACTGATTTGTTCAGGACTCGGGTTGACAGCCTCAAACCTTGCTTTCTCATTCAAGTAAAGAGGCACCAAACCCAACAGTGACGGTGTAGCCTTTCCCACAAGCGAGAGTAGGCGAACGGAGTAGTCACCATACTTAGCCATGTCCTCGATGTCTACACGGAATTCTGCCAAGACTGCCTGATTCGAGGAGATTATTCCAAGAAAGACCCTATCTGAGCCACTTGAGGATGCCTTGAACGGCTTGTCCAATGCGAGCCTAACCTCTAGATCCTGCTCTGCTCCCTGGCCACTATTCACGATCCATATCTTCAGAAGCACTCCGACCGATCCCGGATAGATCTTCTCCGGGACGCTTACGACCCTTTGAATGTGAAGCTTGCCTCTCCAGATTGGAACATCTACGTCTTGGGTTGTGACAACTTCTTGGAGCTCTCTCGCGCTGCTATACGATATCTGCAAGGGTAGCCTGTAGATTCCCTCAGTTGCGTTTGAAGCAACATTCAGAATGAAGCGTAATCTTTGGTCCTTTCCTGCTTGCATGTCCCCGGCGCTCAGTGACACAAAGGGCGAAGATCGTCTCTCTCCGCCTTGGTAATACTCGAATGAGAAAGGTGCAGTCAAACTGAGTCTTGCCGAAACCG
The DNA here is from genome assembly GCA_964631575.1 of uncultured Candidatus Bathyarchaeia archaeon. Lineage (GTDB taxonomy): Archaea > Thermoproteota > Bathyarchaeia > 40CM-2-53-6 > JALHTG01 > JALHTG01. Next base: position 2,360 of record CAZVYD010000051.1, on the reverse strand, counting down.
CTCTGGCAACATCATCCCCAACATTTGCGAGGACGATGGAGAGTGGGATGTTCACGTCGCCTGGGCGTGCGTTGATCGGAGCTGTCGGAGAATCTCCCCAATAAACTGAGGACACCGCTATCTGAGCTCTGCCGACGGAGAGCGCTGACTCGGCCCACAGTTGTAAGCCGATGCAAAGAATGAGAACTGCCAAGCACGTGAATGACTTCTTCATCAGGCTTCAGCATCCTTGTGCCCAAACATCTTTCACAATCAGCTTTCAGTGGCTCATTTATGTCTTTCTTGCGCTTCTGTCACTTTGACATTGTCTTCTGGAAAATCGGGATTGCTGCACCCAATGTTACTAGTGTGTAGATAGAAAGTAGAATGACGTTTGATGATATTGTGGCAAAATCGACGCCCAGCACTATGACCTTTCTGAGAGCGTCAGCAGCGTAGTATAGAGGAAGCATTTTCCCAACTGATTGTAGCCAAGTCGGCAGTTGCTCCATCGGGAAAACAATGCCTGAAAGAAACATCATGGGGAATTGTAGAAGTATCATCATCATTGTCGCTGTTTCCTGTTCATGGGCAAATGAAGTGAGTATTATGCCGACCCCTGAGAAGCTTGTTACTCCAAGAAACATCACCAGTAGCATAAGTATGGGGCTGCCGTAGATTTCAACTCCGAAAAACAACATGGATATCGCCAACAGCATATGCGCCTGTATCATTCCTCTAACAGTTTGCGCGATGACTTTTCCAATGACTATCGTATGCCTGGGGATCGGGGCAATCAGTATTCCATCCATTGTTCCCTGTTCTTTCTCTCTCGATATTGCAGCTGCCAGGCCTGAAAGCGTTCCTGTGACCAACACGAGGGCCATAAAACCTGGAGCCAAGAACTGAAAGGTGTTTGTCGTCGCTACAAGGCTTTTTCGTTCAAAGCTGACTGGTTCAAAGAAGAACGAGGGATCCGAGGCGTTAGTCATGGTCGTCATGAGAGAGGTGCTCATTCTGTCTGAAATCGTCTTGAGAATCATGGTAATCTCTCCATAGACAAGAGAAGCAAGTTGCGGGTTGATGTCTTCCAGTGTGATTGTGATTGTGGCCTGTCGGTTTGATGTGAAAGCCTCCGTAAATCCGGGAGGTATGACAACGACTCCTTTGAGGCTACCGGACACAATCTTTTCTTTAGCAGAACCGAAACTCGCAAAGTCTCTTACGCTGAACAGGCCCGTCGAGGTGGCTATCTGCTTGAATTCGTACATGACCTGATAGCCGAGCCACCCGTTGTCCTCATCGACGATTCCTATCGGGATATTTCTGTAAGGCGTCGAAACCTTGCCTGAGAATGGGTTGCTTGAGCCGGTCTGCGGATACATAAATCCGAACATGGACATCCATATGATCGGCAGTATGGTGAAAGTCAAAACTAGCATCTTCGCTTTCCAGAAGTCAAGCAGGTCCTTATGCACTATATGTAAGATGGTCTCTGCGTCTTTCAGCGCTGTGTTCCTCATCCTTAGACTCTCCCTATAACCAACCTCACGGGTACACGGTTTGTCGCCGAATCTCTCAGTGCTCTGCCAGTAAGCTGCAAGAAGACATCTTCCAAGGTCTCAGCGCCGGATGTTCTCTTCAAGTTTTCGGGTGTATCAACAGCCACGATCTTGCCATTATCGATTATTCCCACTCTGTCAGACAGCCTGTCTGCTTCATCCATGATGTGGGTCGTAAGCACAATCGTCTTTCCCTCTTGATTGAGTTCCTTAATGAGGTCTCGAACGAAACTGACGCTCTGCGGATCGAGAAGCGCTGTCGGCTCATCCATGAAGATTATGTCAGGGTCATGAAGCAAACCGCGAACAATGTTCAGTCTCTGTCTCATGCCGCTTGAGTATCCGCCTACTGGCATGTCCTTGAACCTCTCTAAGCGAACCATTTCCAACAATTCATCCACCCTGTCTCTCAGTTGCTCTCCCTTCAGGCCATAAAGTCCACCGAAGAAGCTGAGATTCTCAACTGCGTTGAGCCTGGGGTACAGAATAATCTTCTCAGCCACCAAACCGACGATCCGGCGAACCCATTCAGCCTGAGTTACAATGTCGTAGCCCTTGACCGTTGCCTTTCCCTCGCTCGGCTCGGAAAGCGTAGTAAGCATCCGCATGACCGTGGTTTTTCCAGCGCCGTTGGGCCCTAGGAAACCGAAGATCTCACCTCCCAAAACGGAGAGGTCTATGTGGTCGACCGCAGTAAGCCTGCCGAATCGCTTTGTTAACCCACGGGTTTCTATGACAGGTTCCATTTTCACCATCTGCTCCAGTGCTCCAGACGGTTGTGCGCGAGACATATGAATGCTTCATATAAGATATGAATTC
>CAZVYD010000050.1:0-7845 GCA_964631575.1 uncultured Candidatus Bathyarchaeia archaeon | reverse complement strand
CAGATTTGGTTTTGAGGTGGAAGAGAGAATCGGTGAACTAACTGCAGCGGTCGAAGGAATTGAGACGCGTTATCCTCCGCGCTGGATTGCCATTAAACTGCTCGAGCATGATCCCGAGATTGAAGAACTTGTGTACAGTCGGCAGCTGAACATCAAGGAGAAAGTGGACGCTTCGGCTCGGCAGATCGAAAGAATACACTCAGAGCCCAGCTCCGCCGTCATCTCATCTGAACGCTACAACATAGCGAATCAGATCGCCAGAGAAAGCTTGGTGGTCATTTCCCCTGTGAGAATTACGTGGGATGAAAGGCTGGCTTCTCTAACGGTCCACAGAGTTTGGGGATACCTAATCATGGCTTTGGTGATGGCTTCAGTATTCTATGGAATCTTCAGTCTTGGTGACTTGACATCAGGTCTGCTCCTGAACGTGTTTGGGCAGATGAGGATGCTGTTCTTTGCGGCCTTAGGATCGGGCCCTGTCTCTGAATTCCTGTGGGATGGGTTGATAGAAGGTGTGGTGGCCGGCGTGACAATAGCTCTCCCCTACATAGTTCCATTCTACATCGCTTTCTCCATCCTCGAGAATACGGGTTATCTTCCCCGAGTCGCCTATCTGATGGATTCAGCCATGCACAAGATCGGACTCCATGGCAAAGCATTCATACCTCTCATGCTGGGCTACGGGTGTTGCGTTCCAGGCTGCATGGCCTGCAGAATCATGGAGACAGAGAAAGAACGGCTCTTGGCCTCCTTCCTCACCACCTTGGTTCCCTGTGCCGCAAGAACGGTCGTGATCTTGGGCCTGGTGGGCGCCTATGTCGGAGTGGAATGGGCCTTGTTTCTTTATGCCTTTGACCTTGCTCTGATATTCATTCTTGGCAGACTCGCCAACAAGGTGCTGCCAGGTGAACCAGTCGGCCTGATAATGGAAATGCCTTCCTACAGGATGCCGTCACTAAGGGTGACAGCCAAGCAGACATGGTTCAGACTCCGAGAGTTCGTCTGGGTGGCATTTCCGCTCATGATTGCTGGAAACCTAGTTCTCAAGACGCTGCGATTCCTGAACGTTCTGCCGATTCTCGAACAGGTCTTTGGTCTCGTTACAGTCTCTTGGCTAGAGCTACCTGCGGTGACCTTGACACCTCTGATCTTCGGAATCTTCCGAAAGGAGTTAACCTTGGTGATGTTGGCAGCGCTCGTCGGCACCTCCAACTTCGCCACCATCCTGACTGGAACTCAGATGATTGTCTACGCAACGGTCACAATGCTTTACATCCCATGTGTAGCAACGATTGCAGTCTTGGTGAAGCAATTTGGGTATCGGAAAGCCTTGGCCATAACCATCTTCGAGGTTGGTTTCGCGATCCTTGTTGGAGGAATTATGTCTAGAGCGCTGAAGCTCCTTCCGTTTGCAATATGATTGCCTGTACCCGTGAATCACCGCCTTGCCTTGGCTGTGGATGAGTTCATTCAGTCTCTTGGGAACCGCCTCAAGCCTTTCTCTGATTCTACATTGGGAGGATTGTGGGCCTCACATATTGTACTCCGCGCTTCGATCTGAGTCTGTCTGAGAGTTCCTTGATTTGCTTCACTTGTCCACGAACCGCTATCGCTTCAAGACACATTCTATCATCAAGATGCAGATGCATTGAGGAACAGACTATCTGCCGGTACTCATGCTGGATCTCAGTTAATATTCCTTCCAGATTACGAGTGTGGTGGTCGAAAACTACGACCAGGACGCCGACCATAGATCCTTTCTCATCGCTTATCCACTTGTGTTCAACCACGAGGCTCTTCATCGCATCCTGTATGGCCTTCGATCTACTTCCATAACCTATCATCTTTGTCGTTCGATCGAACTCTTCCAACAGATCTGGAGGAAATGTAGCACTGGCTCGTATGACTCCCCTTGTGCGCATATCAATTCCCGATCAGGAATAGAGCTTTATAGACGGTATTACTTTTTTGGTGAAAGGTGTTACTCAGAAATGTATACGTCCAAGGACATTGCTGCCATCGCGGTCTGTTCAGCCATATGGGGCATTCTGAACAGTCTAATCTCACCTATATTCTGGCAGCTTACTCGTATGCCGTTTATATGCGACTTGCTAGCGTTCATGGTTTTGATTCTTGTTGTCTGGTGGACTGGGAAATTTGGGGCGGCATCATTGACTGGACTGGTTGTGGCGGGAATCAGCTTGATGATGCGGCCAACCTCTTTTGACATACTTGCCTTTGCAGCTGCAAGCATCATCTTTGATGTTGCGACAAGAATTCTCGGCTACCAACGATTATTCACGAATCCGATTCGAGGTGGCCCGATCCTAATTACCCTGTCCCTGCTCTCAGCATCGGTCGCCGGCGCAATCATTGGATTCTTCTTCATGGGATTCAGAACACAACAAGCTGTATTGACCTTCGCTGGTTTGCATGCGTTTGGCGGGGTAATCGGAGGCGTAATTGGCGTTATTCTGGTCAAAGCTTTGATGACCAGGCGCATCAAACCTGTCTAGTTCTTCTGGCATCTTTTCAGGTGATGAACGACGAACCCTGAGCTAAACATTCTCCTTGAGGAAGCAGCGGCTTTTCACAGTCATCTAGGCCCATTCCTTGTATTGGGATTGAAGGCTGGCCTACTCGCATTGCGCAAACTCGGGGTAGAAAGAAGTTCCCCACAACTACGTGCCCAAGTGGAGCTACCGTATCGAGTTCCGATCTCCTGCCTGCTTGATGGAATACAGTTCTCAACAGGATGCACAGTGGGAAACAAGCGCCTGTCATTCAAAGATTCAACAGACATTCGATTGACCTTCACTAGAGATGGATATAGCCTTGAATTGATTCTGAAGCGAAGCCATCTTGACTTCTTGGCTCCTCTCTTTTCTGGTGCGCAATTGAATCAGGAACAGCTCAGCGATTTAGCCAATAGAATAGCAACAATAAATGAGAATGAACTCTTTCTTTTGAGAGAAGCTGCGTCGTCGACACAGCCGACATTCTGAACTGCTAGCATCAGGGAATTTGGCGAATGCAACAATTTCGTTCATCTAAGCATAGCTTGTTACTCCCATTCCGCTCTGTTGGCGTGTGCGCCAGACTCATAAGAGTGGAGTACAGGGCAAGTTCTAAGCAGCGCTGATGTGAGAGATCTGTCGAATGACAAAACCGTAGCCGAAGGAACAAAGATCACAAAGTTTCAAGAAATGGACATAGGAGGGATACTAAGTCTCCTATCGTCAGATCCCAACAGTGGCTTGGAAACCGCTGAAGTCGAAAAAAGGCTAAGGCAATATGGCCACAATGAAGTCCCCGAGCAGAAAGTCAATCCAGTTGTCACGTTCGCGAAGAAGTTCTGGGGCGTCACCCCATGGATGCTTGAGGCCATAATAATCCTGTCATGGATACTGCAAAGATATTCAGATTTCTACATCGTGACTGCCTTACTCTTTCTTAACTCGATAATTGGGTTTGCACAGGAGCAGAAGGCATCTGATGCAGTGGATGCTTTGAAGAAGAGACTACAGGTCAATGCTAAGGTTCTGAGAGATAATCAATGGGGAACGGTGGCCGCTAGAGAGCTCGTGCCTGGAGACATTGTTAGGCTCAGGTCTGGAGATTTCGTCCCGACTGACGTCAAAGTCATGGTGGGAGAGCTTGAAGTTGACCAGTCAGCGTTAACAGGAGAATCAATAGAAGTAGTGAAGAAATCTAGTGACATTCTCTTCTCGGGCTCCATTGTGAGAAGAGGGGAAGCCAACGGTGTTGTTATCCTGACTGGAGTCAAGACTTTCTTTGGAAGAACGACACAGCTAGTTCAACTAGCCCGTCCCCACCTGCATATCGAGGATGTCATTTCGAAGGTCGTGAAATGGCTGCTTGTCATAGTTCTCGTTTCGCTGAGTTTGGCACTTGTCTTCTCTGTGTTGAAAGGAATGAATCTTCTGGAAATACTGCCGTTGATGCTAGTGTTACTGCTGTCTGCTATTCCTGTTGCTCTTCCTGTGATGTTTACTGTCAGTATGGCTGTAGGATCTATGGAGTTGGCCAGAAAAGGTGTGTTGGTCACTCGACTGAGCGCCTCAGAGGACGCAGCTATCATGGATGTGGTTTGTGTTGATAAGACGGGAACGATAACCATGAACAAGCTCTCGCTAACGAACGTGATACCGTCAAATGGGTCCAGTGAAGAAGACGTAATATTGTACGGAGCCTTGGCCTCCCAAGAGGCGAATCAAGACCCCATAGATCTAGCTTTCATTGAAGCTGCGAAACAGAGAAATCTGGCAATCGACTCATTTGTCCAGGAGAGTTTTGCCCCCTTCGACCCAAGCACCCGAAGAACCGAAGCCTTGGTGAGAAGGGGGGACCACAGCTTCCGAGTAGTGAAAGGCGCAGTTCGCGTCGTGGCCCAATCTTGCGGACTTGATGACATAGCCATCACAGACTTGGAATCCAACATGGCCGAGTTCGCCAAGAAAGGATACAGGACTTTGGCTGTGGCTAAGACCGAAGGTCAGAATCAACCCAAGCTCGTGGGCCTAGTTGCGTTGTATGACGCACCGAGACCCGATTCAAAGACATTGGCACAGGAGCTGAAGGAGTTAGGAATATCGATCAAGATGCTCACTGGAGACGCGCTCCCAATAGCCCAAGAGGTAGCAAGAGAGGTGAGACTTGGAGACAGCATAAGAAAGGCGTCAGATCTGAAAGAACTGATCAGAGAGAACCCGACAGAGGCCGCGCATCTAGCCGAAGAGAGTGACGGCTTTGCTGAGATATACCCTGAAGACAAGTACACGCTTGTGAAGAGTCTTCAGGCTAAGGGGCACGTTGCAGGTATGACAGGGGATGGCGTAAATGACGCGCCAGCGCTGAAGCAGGCTGAGGTTGGAATAGCCGTAAGCAATGCCACAGATGTGGCTAAGGGCGCCGCTAGTGTCGTGCTGACGAGTGAAGGCCTGACCAACATTGTGGACCTAGTCAAGATTGGAAGAATGATTTACGAGAGGATAATCACATGGATACTCAACAAAATAAGCAGAACCATCCTGAAAGCTTCTCTGATTGTTTTGCCTTTCCTCGTCACTGGCAAGTATGTGATATCAGCATTCGCCATGATACTTGTAGTGTTCATGACCGATTTTGTGAAGATATCTCTGTCCACGGACAATGTGAGATGGTCTAGAAAGCCAAATACTTGGAACCTAGCTGCGCCGGTAAAGATAGCTGTCGCTCTTGGCTTACTTATGGTCGTGGAGTCATCCGGTTTACTGTACATTGGAGCCAAGTATTTCGGTTTGATTTCAGACGACCCGTCCCTCAATACATTTGCCTTTGAGACACTGTTCTACTTCGCGATATTCTCCATATTCGTGGTAAGAGAAAGAGGACATTTCTGGAACTCTAGGCCCAGCAAAGCATTGCTGACCGCTATTACACTAGATTTCGTGCTCGCTACCGTTCTCGCGACAGTTGGAATTCCTGGCCTCAAGCCTCTCCCTTTACCAGTGACTCTTTTCGTGATAGCGTATTCCTTCTTGTTCTCACTGATTGTTAATGATCTAATCAAGTTTGATCTCGTTCAGAAAACTGGGATTACATGGTAGCGAGAATCATTCGGAGGCCCATAGACTCCTCCTTTTTCTCGCTTGAGCACAGAAAAGGTTAACAATAGGCTGGAAACAAGCCGAGAAACAGCCAAAATAGGGGTCTTAGGATAGTGCCCGCGCGCTCAAAGTTACGCTGCCATGAATAGTGCCGTTATTGAGTGCCAGTTGGATCTCTAATCACAAGAGAAACGTGGACAGGGAAGGTTCACAGCCTTCGGTCACACGAGGACAATAGCATTCTTCCTAAGTTAGTGATCTCGTAAACTATGAATTTGCCGTCACGTCGTGCTCTGATTAGCTGCGTTGACTTTAGATTGTTCAGGTGATATGAGAGTTTCGAGTCGGCGATTTTCACTAAAGACTTGATAACGCAAACGCATAGGGGGGTCGCCGACAGGGCATACAGAATTGATAGCCTGACTGGATCTGACATCGACTGGAAGACGGTACTGACAAGATTCATGCTGCTTCTCGAAGGGATCTTGCGAACAACGCCTTTGAGTCCGCCAATCTCTTCGAGTCTTTCCATTACAGTCTTTGGTATCTCCATTTCCCCTTCGACGCAGAGATGTAAGCTGTCGTATTTCAATTTTTCTTGAAGGGAAAATCTTTTAAGAAGCGTAGACATTTCAGGCAAAGTTGAAATGATAGGGGAAGAAACACTCATGGAAAAGGAAGTGAATGTTGAGGTCATAGGCCCACATCCCCCCTGCCCCAGATGTACAGCCCTGTTGAGGAATGCCGAGAAGGCCGCTTCATCACTCAAATCAGAGGCTATTGAAGTGACAGTGAAGAAAGTTGACATAGCGTCGAAAGATGTAGTCTCGAAGTATGGCATCATAATGTCGCCAGCGCTTGCCTTGAATGGAACTGTGAAGGTCATGGGCAGAATACCAGATGTCAAGGAAGTAGAGAGGCTCATCAGGGAAGCGTCAAAGTAGCACTTGGGATTCAGGAGTATGGCAGACAAGAAAAGAGCGATCCGAACGATAATCCTTCTGGCATTCATATTGGCCGTGTTCGGAGCGCTCGTCTACTCGAGGATTATGGCGTATTCTCTTGCGCCCACCATGAAGCCAGCAGATTTCCATGGACTTCCAGTATGGTATATCCCGGTAGCATACCTCATCGACTATTTTAGCCATGCCTACATCTGTCTTACCTTCGCATTCGTCACGGCAGGATTGATCTACGAGTTCATTCCGAAAGAATCTATCACAAGATACATGAGTGGCCGCAAAGTGACAGGCTACTGCTTAGCCCTAGGAATAGCGCCCTTCCTGACAGTTTGCTCATGCACAATGGTCCCCCTCTTTGCTGGGATACTATTCAGTGGCGCTGGCATAGGCCCCGCCATAACCTTTCTCCTTATGGCTCCTTCATCTAACATTCTGGCCATTCTGATAACTGGAGAGTTGTTATGGTGGGAGCTAGCAGGAGTACGCATACTCGTATCCGTGATAGTAGCACTCACAGCAGGAATCGCGGTCTCCAAGACACCATGGGGTAAGGCTGTGGAGAAAGAACATCGAACAAGCACTTCTACGCCGGGAGCTGGCGTGTCGGTAGCTAAGCCACCTCTAGACGAGAGGCTTCTGGCATCGCTGAAGTTCGGAGGCTACCTAGCCAAGCAGATCCTACCGTACTTCATTCTCGGCCTCATTGCCGTCAGCTACGTTGAAGCATACCTTCCGGAACATGTGGTCGGTAGCTACTTGACCGGCATGAGAGGAGTCTTGGTCGCTTCAGTTGTCGGCGGCCCCTTGTATACGCCCACTCTTGTCGAGATCGCTATCGGCAGAGGATTATGGCAATTAGGCATGTCCAAAGGCGCACTACTGGCCTGGCTTATGGGGCAACCATATGACGCTGCCAATGCCATGGCCGTTTCAAGAATCGCTCGATGGAAAGTCGTTCTGACCTATATGGTCATTGCTTGGATAGGGAGTGTGACCTTTGGACTGCTGTATGGTGCACTTAGCGGAAGCCTATAGAGATGAGATGAAGTGAAAAGCATCTTGGAAAGAAAAGCGAGTGCTCAAGGCTCAGATTTGAACCTATTCTAAGAGCCCTCGTTCTTCATATTGGCGAAATAGTCGAATGGGGACTCGCTTTGTAATTCGTAGCCGAAGCAATTGTCAGACAGAAAGGTTATATATGATGCCCGGAACATATTGTTTGATGACAAGAAATGCCAGAAGAAGACAAACCTCCTAGTGAGAAAACCTTGTCG
>CAZVYD010000049.1:0-8002 GCA_964631575.1 uncultured Candidatus Bathyarchaeia archaeon | reverse complement strand
CGCTGTATGGCTTAAGTACGTGACGCATGAGTTAGAAAGAAGTCTGGGCGAGTGGCGTTGAAGTCAACAGCGAAACGTCTGGAAACGGTCTGTCCTTCAGGCATCAGAAAGTTCTTTGACATGGCAAGAATGTATCCAGACGTGATAAGCCTTGGAACAGGAGAACCAGATTTCACGACTCCTAAGCACATAATCGATGCAGGCATAGACGCTTTGAAGAGGGGGTGCACGCACTACACAGGTAACCTTGGAGACTTGGATCTCAGAACTGCAATAGCCGACAAGCTACGAAACGAAAATGGAGTTGACTACGCTCCGGACGAGATTCTTGTGACTATGGGAAGCAGTGAGGCACTGGGCATAGCGTTACAAGCAATCATTGACCAGGGAGACCAAGTTCTCCTTCCAGATCCCTCGTACGTGGCATATGAGCCCGCCATAAGACTGGCCGAAGGGGTTCCTGTCTGCGTGCCGACTACTGAGGAGAACGGATGGGTCCCTGAAGCTGAGGCTGTGAGAGCGAAGATATCTAACCGTACGAAGGCCATGATAGTCCCCAGCCCCTGCAACCCTACAGGAGCGATCTATCCGAAGGACACGATCGAGGAGATTGCTGAGCTCGCTAGGAGCCACGACTTATTCGTCATATCTGATGAAATCTACGAGAAGATAATCTATGAAGGCTCAGTTCATACAAGCATCGCGTCAATCGAAGGTATGAGAGATCGCACGTTTCTTGTCAACGGCTTCTCAAAGGTGTATGCCATGACCGGATGGAGAGTCGGCTACACCGCATGCCCAAGAAAATTGATGCATGAACTCCTAAAGATTCATCAATACTGTGCCTTATGTGCCCCCGCGGTCTCTCAGAGAGCCGCATATGCAGCGTTGACAGGGCCTCAAGACTGTGTCAAAGAAATGGTAAGTGAGTACGACCGAAGAAGAAGGATGATTGTCGCCGAACTCAACAAGATAGGAGGCATCTCGTGCCGAACGCCGCCGGGCACATTCTACGCCTTCCCAAGCGTGAAGACGCTCATGAAAGAGAAGGGAAAAGCCGTCAGGAACTATCTGGGCATGAAAGGAGAGGTTGCAGAGAGCATCTCTGAGCAAATGATGGATTTCTTGTTTCTATCTGCCCACGTAGTTTCAGTCGGCGGGAACTTCTTTGGATCTGGCGGAGAAGGATACATGCGAATGTCCTTCGCCACGGCCCCTGAGAAAATCGTTGAGGCCATTCAAAGAATGCGGGAAGCAATCTCGAAGCTCTAACACGCCAAGACGATCCATCTACTCTTCCGTAGTATTGGGCACGGTTTCTTGATTGAAGCCCTGACGAAAGTAGCTTGGCCGCCTCTTGCATGTTTTTATTTTAGGCTCTTATTGATTGAGGCATTGACTCTCTGATGTTGCCGGAGGAAACAGAAGTCTTCTCAATGCTTGCGAAACCTCTCAAGGAAGCAGTTAAGGAAAGAGGCTTTCTTGAAGCCACTGAACCTCAAAGGAAGGCCATTCCTCTGATCCTAGAGGGCAAGAACGTCCTCCTGATCGCTCCTACTGCATCAGGAAAGACAGAGGCAGCAGTGCTCCCCATACTCAGCCTCCACATCTTGAATCGAGAGGCACCGAGCGGAATCAAGATCTTGTACATTACGCCTCTCCGCGCTCTGAATCGCGATCTTCTTGAAAGGCTGGAATGGTGGTGCAGCAGAGTCGACGTGAAGGTCGCAGTTAGGCACGGAGACACTGAGATAAGGGAGAGGGGACGCCAAGCCAGAAGCCCTCCCGACATGCTAATCACGACTCCTGAAACGCTACAGGCAATCCTCCCCGGGAGAGTGATGAAGCGACACCTCGCTGGCGTACGATGGGTCATAGTAGATGAGGTTCATGAACTCGCAGAAGACAAACGCGGAAGCCAACTTTCTCTCGCACTCGAACGACTAAGATGGATTACGATGAGAGACTTCCAGCTTGTAGGACTGTCAGCAACAGTTGGAAGCGCAGATTCAGTTGCACAGTTCCTAGTCGGCAGCAGCAGAAAAGCTGAGATAGTCAAGGTTCCTGTCGCAAGGAAGATGAGGCTTGTAGTGCAATTCCCTGAGCCAGCTCCCGTAGACTACGCTCTGGCATCTCGACTGTACACGCATCCAGAGGTTGCAGCTAGGCTCAGGCTCATGCGCGGCCTCATTCAGAGCCATCAGTCAGTCTTACTCTTTACAAATACGCGTGCCATCGCAGAGGTCCTAGCAAGCAGATTCAAGGTCTGGGATGTCGATTTCCCGGTTTCGATTCACCACGGCTCACTATCAAAGCCTTCAAGGATAACTGCGGAAAGAGGACTCAAAGAAGGAGGGTTGAAAGGGCTCGTATGCACCTCCTCACTCGAACTTGGAATAGATGTCGGAAGAATCGACTTCGTCATTCAATACATGAGCCCTAGACAAGTGACCCGCCTTATCCAGCGCGTCGGCCGCAGCGGACACAGCATGAACAGAATGGCCGATGGCGTCATCATATCGATGGATTCAGACGACACATTGGAAGCCTTGGTGATTGCGAGAAGAACCTACGAAGAGACCTTGGAACCGGTTGGCATACCAGAGAAGCCGCTTGACGCCCTGACTCATCAGATTGTGGGCCTTCTGACCCAACAACGCAGATGGTACTTCAACGAGATTCTAGACCTGTTCACTAAGGCTTACCCTTACCGGAACCTAACAGAAGATGACATCAAGAATGTCGTGACCTACATGCACGCGAGATACCCTCGCTTGGCCTGGGTCTCTTTCCGAGACAAGGTGGTTCTCAGGCCGCAGAGAATCAAGGACATGTATGAGTACTACTTCAACAAGCTCTCCATGATCCCAGACGAGAAACAGTACCTCATCATCGATGACTCAACTGACACTCCTGTGGGAGTATTGGACGAGGCGTTTGTAGCCGAATACGGAGTACCGGAAACCAAGTTCATAGTGAGAGGAAGCCCCTGGAAGATCCTCAGTGTTCGAGGCGACAAGATACACGTCCGACCGACCCAGGATCCGTCTGGCGCGATACCAAGCTGGGTAGGCGAAGAAATACCTGTCCCATTCGAAGTGGCTCAAGAGGTCGGCCAGATAAGAGGACTCGCCGCCGAGAAGTACCTGACGAAAACAGGGAGGAGACAGGTTGCGGAAGAGTTGTCGAGAACGTATCCGGCTAGCCCTGAAACGGTGGAGCATGCCCTTCAGGAAGTCTTCGATCAAACCGATAGAGGGATTCCAGTGCCCTCGGATCGATTGATCACAATTGAGGAATGGGAGGATTACGTCATCATCAATGCAAACTTTGGGACCCTAGTCAATCGCACTTTGGCAAGACTCTTGGGCCATATCCTATCAGAAGAGACAGGTTATACAATTGGAGTTCAGCAAGATGCCTACCGTATCGTTCTTCAGACCGCTGGAGCAATCACGTCTCGAGGGATTTCAGAACTGCTCAGAGAATTACTCAAGCGAAACGTAGCGACGGAACTCGAGAAGGCCTTGATGAAGACAGGACTCTTCAAGAGAAGACTGGTACATGTGGCAAGAAGGTTCGGCGCAATATCTCGAAAAGTAGATTTCGGCAGTGTGCGGCTGGACCAATTGATGAAGACCCTAGAGGGAACTGCAGTGATAGAAGAGTCATTGAGGGAGACGCTTGAGAAGGACTCAGACCTACCTAACATGATGAGGATCCTAAAGGACATTCATGACGGTGTCATTCAGGTTCAGTCAATTGAGAGCAAAGGTGAGGCGACTCCTGTCACTCGCATCGGAATAGAAAGAATCAGTCGAAGAACGGATCTCATTCCGCCTGAGAAGATGAAGCGAATCCTCATCGAATCCACGCGAGTGAGAATATTGAACGAGGCTAGAACCTTCATGTGCACATCATGTCTGCAATATGTGGAGATGAAGCAGCTCAAGGATCTCCCTCTCAGGCCAAGATGCCCCAAGTGCAAGTCCAAAGCAATCGGCATGCTATCACTCTCTGAGGAGGAAGCATTGGCCATAGCGAAGAAGAGAAGACGGAATATCTCTGCAAGAGATCAAGAAACGCTGGAGTTGGCGAGGGAGACAGGAGATCTGATAGAGAAGTACGGAAGAGCTGCAGCTTATGTCTTGGCTGGTCGCCGAGTGGATCCTCTTGAAGCTGAATTTGTTCTGGAACAAGAGAAACGTGTTTGCGATAGGCTCTTTGAACTCATCATGGAAGCCGAGAGGAATGCGCTAAGGGACAGATTCCTCTAGAGGCAAGAAGCGCTGGATCTTCTCCTGCCTCATGCTGCTACTGTGAGTTTCTCTATCAATATCGTCGGCGAAATCAGCGTCATGCCCGGACCCATAGTAACCTGCTTTGAGTTTCCAGCTGCAAGACGAATCTGCCTGAGGATGCCCGGCATGTTGCCGCCGATCATGGCGTGCTTGACGGGGAAGGTCAAGTCCCCATTCTCTATCTTGAAGACGCAATCCAGCGCAAGAGAGAAGTCCCCGCTCTGAACGTTTGACGTATGGGCTCCGATAAACCCTCTAACCAAGATTCCACTTTTGACCTCTCGGATCAAGTCCTCTCTTCTGCCCTTGCCAGGCTTCAGAACCAGATTGTGTGGACCTATGATTGGTTCAAGAGCGTACTCTGATCTCGTTCCGAACATTATGTACCTCATCGAATTTCCTGTGTTCTTGACACCCTCTTTGTGAGCTGTATAGGAGTTATGCAAGATCGTCCGAAGGACACCTTTCTCGACTATCGGTCTAGAGTTGGTCGGGCATCCTTCAGAGTCAAAGGGC
Organism: uncultured Candidatus Bathyarchaeia archaeon; assembly: GCA_964631575.1. Lineage (GTDB taxonomy): Archaea > Thermoproteota > Bathyarchaeia > 40CM-2-53-6 > JALHTG01 > JALHTG01. Next base: position 3,185 of record CAZVYD010000049.1, on the reverse strand, counting down.
TTAGACCCTAACGCTTTTGGAACAGTCGGATCATCCATCAATGTAACATTCTCCGAAGCTATTTCAGATCCAATCTTCCCGGTAAGCGGGGACTGGTTCCGTTGAACCAAGTCCGCTCTTACTTGCTGAACAAGAGTGTTCATGAAGAGATCTGCCAGTCCGTCTTGATCAACAACAACATCGTAGGTTCCCGGCTCAAGCGTTCTCGGATTCAGTTGCTTCAACGCTGTCTCAGCGGCGTAACCGGCCGTTGCGACAAGCTTCTGACTCTCGTAGTTACTTGAAGAGTGCGTCTCCCAGCCCACACCTAAGGATCCTCCGGACTCGGCCACGACATACATATGGCCGCCGAACCCGGTCGATCTATAGCTGCCTGAGACTCCAAGTGAGTTGGCGACGGAGACTTCTCCAAAGCCCGCGTGCACACTGCCGCTAACCGCTGAGACTCTTGGATCCTTGCAGGCTTCCTCTAACATCGACGTTCCAATCTCGATTAGATCAGATGGATCAGTTCGAGGAATCCTCTTGTCGAATATGTCTGCGACTTTTCGAACTTTGGCTTTCTCCTCAAAGGACTTGAGATCCTTGTCGGCGCGTTTCACCTTGGCAGTTGTGACTGCCTTTTCCACTGCCTCCGTCACTGTATTCCTAGAGAAATCTGTTACATAGCTGAACCCAGTTGAGGCTCCGCCGTCTTTCTTGACCAAGACTCGGATACCCATCCCACGGTCACGCTTCACCTGGCCGATTTTCACCTGCTTCTTCTCGATGACAATGTTCATGCCGACTTCGTCGATTGCGAACACTTCTGCCTGAGAAGCGCCCACCTTGATAGATCTTCTAAGCGCATAATCCAAAGTTTCACTCAAGTTATTTCCCTCCTACAACAGCATTCCTGATTCTTACATGGGGACTTCCAGTTCCAGTCGAAACAACCTGCCCTGCCTTCCCACACAGCCCTATAGTGATCTGGAAGTCGTTGGCTACGCCGTCGATGTTCATGAGTGTCTCTAAGGTCATTCCTGAAAGCGAGACATCGCTCAATGGTTTGGACAGCTGACCTTTCTCGATCAAGTATCCTTCCTCAGCACTGAACTGGAAGGTTCCTTTGGCTGTATCCACTTGTCCTCCGCGGGATCCTCTCAAGTAGACTCCGTGGTCTACTCCCTCAAGGAGTTCCTCAAAGCTCTGGCCACCCGCTGTCAGGTAGGTGTTGCTCATCCTAACCACCGGGCGATAAGCGAAGGATTGAGCCCTTGCTCCTCCGTTGGGATCCATATTCAGCTCGGCAGCGGTCTCCCTGCTTAGGATATATCCTTTCAAGAACCCTTTGTCTATGATGAGACGTTTCTTCGTAGGCACTCCCTCCGAATCATAAAGGGAGGTGCCCCATCCTCCTGGGTACGTTGAATCGTCATACATTGTGACTAGGTCAGATCCAACTCTTTGACCAATCTTGTCTTTGAGTACAGACTCTCCGGTTATCACATGATCAGCTTCGGAGGCATGCCCTACAGCCTCATGCGCAAACACCCCAGCGAGTTTCTGATCAGCGATCACAGTGAATCTCCCGCTTGGAGCAGGAACTGCAGCAAGTAGCTTGACTGCCCTCTCAGCCCCCCTTCTCGCCAATCCAAGTGGATCTATCTTCTCGAAAAGTTCGAATCCGGCTTGCATTCCATTCCTCTCTCGAATGGTCCCTACCTTTGTTCCCTCCTTTGCGACCGCTACGATGACTATGCTTCCTCGGCTTGGCCTTCCAACCAAGCGTGTTCCCTCACTGGTCGCAAGGTAAGTCTCTCCACTAGAATCGCTGTAGGTCACAGTGACACTTACGATTCGCTTGTCAACCTTCGTCGCTTCCTCCGAAGCCTCCAAGGTCAACTTCATCTTCCTGTCCACAGGTATCGACTGCATTGGCTCTTTCACAGCAGATGCCACAACCTCCTTGACCGGCGAGACCTCTCTGAGACGAGTCTTCTCTTTGGTGTGCAGAGCAGTTGCCTTCGCAGCTTTGAAGGCCCCGCGAATCGTCTGTGAAACGTCCCTTAGTGCCAGCGAAGTTGAGGAGCCGAACCCCCATGCTCCCTTGTATAGAACTCTGATTCCCAGTCCTTGCTCCGCTCCCGAAGCTACTTGGTCAAATGTGTCTTTCATGAGTCTAATGTCCGTGGAAAGTGTCCGTTCAACCCTTGCGTCGGCGTAGTCTGCTCCGAGCTTTTCGCAGAGCGTAACCGCCTTCTCTGCAATCCTCATTGACAATATGGATCACTACCTTGATTGTGAGCGTGTGGCACGTAGATTTATCATTTGCGAAGATGACTACGACGCTTTACAATTCTAGAAATTCCTAAGCTTAAAAAGCATGAGCAAGGTAAAGCGTCTAGCCAAGTCTGGAAAGAGGCGAGGAAATACGAGTCAGCGCCAAGCAAAGAAGCCGGAAGAATTCGAGATAATGCTAGTGACGGACGTAGGCAGCACGACGACCAAAGCACGGCTCTTCAGGAAGAAAAGCAACGAGTACAGATTTGTTTCCAGCGGAGAAGCCCCAACAACCGTTGAGGCCCCATTCGAAGATGTGACGAGAGGTGTCAGAAACGCGGTCCGAGAAGTGGAAGAGCTGACAGGACTGCGTTTGCTCGAAGAAGAAGGCATCGTGTGGCCGCGCACGGCCAACGGAGATGGTGTAGATCTCTACGCTACAACTAGTAGCGCGGGCGGAGGTCTTCAGATGATGGTTGCCGGAGTCGTGATGACCATGACCGCGGAGAGTGCTGAACGGGCGGCGCTTGGCGCAGGAGCCATCGTCATGGACGTAATCGCAGTTGATGACGGGAGGATGCCCCATCAGAAAATCGAGAGAATAAGAACACTTAGGCCAGACATGATCCTACTCGCCGGAGGAACGGACGGCGGCACGATTGTCCATGTCGCGGAGATCACCGAGCTGATTGCTGCGGCCGAGCCGAGGGCACGGTTGGGGATAGGCTATGATCTGCCGATCGTTTACGCCGGAAACAAGGATGCGAGGACATCCGTCTCGAAGACTCTGGCAGACAAGTTTGCTCTCAGAGTAGTGGACAATATCAGACCAGTGCTTGAGCTTGAGAACACAGAGCCCGCCCGTGACGCGATTCATGAGCTGTTCATGGAGCATGTTATGTCGCATGCTCCTGGCTATGACA
>CAZVYD010000048.1:0-8171 GCA_964631575.1 uncultured Candidatus Bathyarchaeia archaeon | reverse complement strand
GGAGTATGGCAAGGGAAGCTTCGCCTCTTTGCCGCTCTTCTTCACAATGATCCGCGTCGACTGATTTGAGAGCACCTCTCCTATAACCGCCGCCTTTATTCTGCGCCGCTTGAGCTGAGATACAATCGCTTCAGCACTCCTCTCTCCCGCGACCACCAATAGGGATCCAGAACTTACCAGCCTCAACGGGTCAACTCTGAAAAAACTGCAAATCTTCTCAGTCTCAGGAGCTATCTCGATCAAGTCCTCGTAGATACGAAACCCGGTTCTTGAGGCGTTAGCGAGTTCATTCAGGCCTCCGGCAACGCCGCCCTCTGTTGGGTCATGCATTGCCTGAACTGATCCATGATTGAAGGCTGTCATTGCGTCTTGGACAACGCTTGTCAGTTTAAAGAAACTGCTCGCTTTCTTGACGAAGTCTTTCCCAAATACCTTTGTCAGTTGTCTGGTCCGATCGGAAGCCAGTATCGCGGTCCCCTCAATGCCGGCGCCTTTCGTTAGAATTATCTTTCCTCCGGGCTTAGCATCGCTGCAAGTAACGTACCCGTGCTTTCCTACAAGTCCAGCCGCAAACCCTATGACTAGAGGATGATCAAGGCCCGGCGTCACTTCGGAGTGCCCGCCAACTATGGCCACTCCGATCTTCTCGGCGGCTTCTCCCATCTGTGCACAAATTGCTCGGAGAACACCTTCACCTGACCCTTCAGGGATCATTATGCACGAAAGAAACCACGTAGGCCGCACTCCTCTCGTCGCCACATCATTTGTAGTTACGTGAACGGAGAGAGTCCCAATCCTTCCAAGTGCGCCGCTGATTGGGTCACATGAGAATGCAAGCAACTCTCTTCCAGCCCTGATTATTGCTGCGTCCTCGCCGTGAGATGGGCCTCTTACGACATCTGGCCTGTCAGCACCGAGATACTTGAAAACGATTTTCAGGAGGGTTTCAGGTGGAACCTTGCCCAGTGGAAACCTTCTCATCCTAATTCACTCAAGATTTGATTGTTTTTCTTGCATGGGGTTTGAACCTATGCATGAAGATAGCGTATCACTTCGTCGTCAGTCAGATCATACCATTCCTCATACGCGTCCGCGACGGCGAATATCGGCCCTGATCTAATGTTCAGGCAGATCAGTAGATCCACCTTGAAGGAAATGAGTTGAACAGCCTCCACTGAACCAGTAGGAACGGCTACGATAACCTTTTGCGGTTCTTGCTTTCTAATTGAATCAACTGCTACCGTCATCGTGTAGCCTGAAGCCAATCCGTCGTCGATTATGAGGACCACTTGGTTGCGAATATTGGGAAGAGGCCTGTTGCCCCTGAACTTCTGAACTCTCTCTGAGACTATTTGCCTTGTGCGAGAGATGGATTCCTCGATTTGATTTGATGTGAGGCCCAGCTCGGTCACGAGAGAATGATTCAGAACCGTGGAGCCGTCCCAAGCGGCAGCACCGAATCCTGCCTCAGTATTCCAAGGTACCTGTATCTTTCTGACTATGATCACATCTAGAGGAATCCCTAAGCGCTTTGCAATTACGGAGCCTACTGGAACGCCTCCAGCAGGCAGAGCTAGAAGAATATCACCATGTCCAACATGCCGTTGAAGTTCGTCTGCAAGAAGTTCTCCTGCATGCATCCTATCCTTGAAGACGTAGGCCTTGTTCCTAAGTGCCGGGTTGTCTATGATCTTCGATGTCAACCTGTGATCCTTCTCAGGATCAAATGGTCTGCTTGGTGACAAGGATTCTCTCTATGCTGCCGAGGCGTTTCTCTATCGCGTCAAGCCTAGCAAGGATCTCCCTGAGCAACCTTTGAGTTTCGTCTGGAGCGTAGTGAATAATTCTCTGTGGCTCGATTGGAGGAGGTATGGGCGTTGGCTCAAGAGGTTTCCTGAAAGGAACCTTCTCGAAGGGTTTTCTCAACTTCTCTGACTGCGTACTCATCTATACCGCTTCGGTTTAGCCCCCCGTGGGCATTATAGTTTTCCTTGTTCACTCAAGCAGATAGGCAAACAACTCGCTTTGTCTCGTGAAGGAACTTCGCTCTTGACGTGATCGAATGACTATCGATTTAATCATCATGCGATTTCGCATAGTCTGTCCGGACTGATTCTACTATGCGCTGGAGAGAAAGGATCGCTTTCTGAACACGAGTATTCCTGCTACGAGGGCTGAGCAGAGAACCAGCTCTGCAAGAGCTCTGGCTTGATTCAGGGCGGGCGGCGAAATGATTGGAGCTTTCGGAGGAGTCGTTAAAGTGGTCCAGACTGTCCAAGTGTAGGTTGAGGCGCTTGTCGTCGTGAAGGTGATCGTTGTCGTAAGAACTGTGGTTGTGTTGAAGCTTGTCCAGCGGGCCGTTGTTTCAGTTGTGACCGTGGGTATACCGAGGACATAGGTCGCCGGAACAGATGTTGTGAAGACGTAGGTGTAGACAAGTGTTCGGACAAGCATGGTATATGTCGTGTTGCCTATCACCGTTGCGACAGTATCAGTCGTTGTTGCGGTCCAGCTCAATGTCCGCGGATCATATCGAGTCACGGTGACTGTGGGAATGAAGGTTTCCTTCGTAACGGTATAAGACGAGGCCAACGACGAGAGTATGGTTCTACTGAGCGTTGTAGCATAGGTTCCACTTCTTAGGTAGTAAGTAGTGATCGGGATCTCGCGAAGCACGATATACTCTTTCTTTTGCGGAAAGAGAAAGACGATTGCTCCTAGGGCTCCGAGAACGACAACGACGAGAAGGGCGATGAGAAGAATCCGCTTTCTACGGCTGGTTGACAAGGACACCACGATCAATCTCTGTGTTGTCGCCTCGTTTTATTAGGTTATCGCATAATGATGATAGATACCTCCAAAGCCAGCTAGTCATAAATACTGTCCAAACGGACGATACTGCAGTGACGGTGTATGAGAAGACTTATACTCCTTATTCTTGCTGCCGTGATGATTCTGACAGCAACCACACCCGCAACTGTTATCGGAGACACGATCAAGCCCTACTCGGGTCTATCTTCGCCAATCAGACATGAGATGACCATCAACATCGTTCTGATCAATCTACCTGAGGTTGACACGAGTCAACTCGTATGGAATCTTGAGAAGACCATCCAACCGCAAGTCCAAGTCCCAGCGCAGCCGGTATACATGACTGGAATATCGTACGGCGTAGAGTTCAAACTTGATTACAAGGTCATGCGGGCGAGTCAAGATTTCGTTGAAAGCGTGAAGAGCTTTCTCGCGACCAACAAGAAAACTCAAACGGTTCCAAAGTACTTGGCCCAGTTCTTCACCGCAGAAGACAAGGAAACATATGATATCATAGATGCTTCAGCCGCGGAGAAATGGCTGGCCGATCGTGCTGCCGATTTTGGTGGCATACCAAAGACTGGGTACACGCTTCTCTTAGCCGACATGTCCGCAGTTTCTAAGAAGTATCACTACTATGAGATCAGATACGACAGCAAAGACCCGATCTCCTACAAAGCGAAGTACGCGAGTACGGAATGGATGTTTCCGGTCGTCAATTGGATGATAGGGTGGGGAGGACACCAACGGTTCTACTATGTGGACCTTTCAGCAGGCTCAGTGCCACGTGACTACTCGTTCACAGGACACATTCCAATCCAGGAGTTTGGATTGAAGCGAGTCAGCGGATTCGGACGAACAACGATCAAAGAATACAAGCGAACCACAGAAACTGTTACCAACCATGTAGCTGACTATGTTTCCGAAGCAGTGAGAAATCTATTCGTTCCGAGCTACGTCTACTATCCAACTCTATCAAAGAAGTATTCTATTCAGATCTTCCTCTTCAGTGAGATCGACAAGCTTTCGAAGGATAACTGCATTGAGCTACTGAACACTGACCTTGTCAAATCTGCTTTCAAAGAGCTGGTTCCATCTGCCTCTTGGGATGTTCAAGCTACTTTTCGCTACCTGAGAGAGGACGCAGGAATGAGGAGGGCGCTCGAATCAAGCAAGATCTTCGAACAGCAACGCGAAGTGTACGACAATGAGAAACTCCTGTACAGATACTTCGACGAACGCATCATCTACTACTATCTGCAACAGAATGTGGCAACCTACGTTGAGAGAAAGGACGATGTTGTCATTCTGCCGGTTTTTCTTCTCCTCATATCACAGGGCGGTGCCATAGTTACGAGTTGGAAGAACGATGTTGGCCGAGGCTACATAGCAGCTGTGGAGCCAGAGAGGTTTCCTCGAACCTTCGGCGCTGCAAGCTATGGAGACATGGTGATTGGAATTCAATCAGAAAGAACGATCTATTCATGGGGAGGAGGGTTAACCCAGCTGGTCATTCACGAGCTGGGCCACTCGGTGGGGCTGATGCATCCTTTCTCATATGGATGGACGCAAGACTATGTGCCATCAGCCATGTCTTACTCGACTTACGAATATGGATTCAGCCAATTCGATAGAGATGCGCTTGCGCGAGGCCACGCAGACCAAGCATTGAGAGCAGCGATGGATATGTTCTCCAGAATCTCAGATGTTCAATTCAGAAGCAGCGAAGCTGTATCGATGGCGAAGGCTACTCGAACGGAACTGGACAAAGCTCTGACAGAGTATGGCACCTTCAACTATGAGAAGGCTGTAGAATTGTGTGCAAATATCCCGAAGATGGTTCAGGAGACGCTTAAGGTTGAGGCCATGGCCTTGCAACGGGAGTTTGAACAGACTAGAATTATGTTCTTGTCCGTGGGGTTAGCTGTAGGAGCTGTTGTGGGAGTAGTTCTTGGACAACTTGCCCTCAAGAGAAGAGCAGTCAAAGCCAAGCCGACAGCAGTCCCGACCAAGAAACACTGCATAAGGTGTGGCCAAGAGCTACCAGAATTTGCCATCTACTGCAAGAGTTGTGGAACTAAGCAAACCTAGAAAAGCTGAGCAGGGAGCCAAGTGTTCCGACAAGCAGATCCTTGCTTTCTCCTTGCCCTTCGAAGCAGGGTAGCTAGCTCTCTTGTTTAGCCCCGCATTTTGTACAGTAACCTGCAGTTGAGGACAGCTCCTCGCCACAGGTCATACAGAATTTCTTGGCGAGGGCTTGTGGCGATTCGGGCGCTGGAATGCCAACATCTTGAGCTAGGGGAGATGGAGCAGTGGGTGTCGAAGGAACTGGGGAGATGGCTGGGGCAGCTGCTTCTCGTCTGCGCCGATGGATAATCACGACAACCAGTCCAACGCTTATTCCAACTGCGACTACGACTGCGACGTAGAGTTGCGTATAGTCGGTACGCCATTGCGCTGTAACGGTCTTTGGCCCGTTCATGACTATCTGTTCCTTTGGCGAAGTCGTACTGACATCTCCAGTCCAACTGACCAATACTTGTTGAATGAGGAACCCGGCGGGGGATGTTACTGAGAATTCTGCCGTGGCGCCTTCATCATACCAACCTTCTCCACGGGGATCTCCGTACTGCGAGCTCACTGTGAGATAGTGTTGTTTCTTGTATCTTGTAACTACCTGATGTGGAGAATCCATTGTGAAGGAGCTTGGTTTCTGTGGAGTGGCGACCCCGTCAACTATCCATTCAACCAAGACCCATCGCGTCATAAGACTGACCTCGACGATCTTGGGAGCATCTCCCACGGTCACGGTGGATCCTGGAGCGTACCAACCTTCACCTGAGATCTTGGTCACACCAAGCGGGTCAGTCTTTGCTTCCAAACGGTACTGGAGATCATACTTGAAGATGATTGAACCTTCTGAGGATACTATCCGGGAGTTGTCTGACGCATAGTATCGAGTTCCTGTCCGAACCAAGACTTCGGCCCCTACCGAGATTGAATGGGTTGTTCCAGGAGCAAAGCCAAGAGGTTTCCTTTCTCCTCCTCTTATCGGGCCCCAAGACTCCCCATCAATAGTCATTGGGACCGAGTACTCGGCGGGTAGGTTCTGAGCAAAAACCTCCACCGTGTAGAATGGACCTATTGTGAACTTCTCCGTGAAGAGCAACTCATCACCGAAGAATACTTCTACTCGCCAGTACCCCCTCCTTTCTGCGGCGGTCCTGCCTCGAATACTCAACCGGGCCCAAAACGTCCATGTATCACCGGCTGCAGCCTCAGTCGTTGTCCACCAACCGGTATTGTAGATCTTGCCACTGGGCTCATACCATACTGACTTGGCCTGTACAGTCTCCCTCTCCGAAAACTCCACTTTGAAATAGAGGAAGGCCGTTTCGTCTGTGTAAAGAAACGAATGAGTCTCTTCTCCAATAATCCGTCCGTCGACGACATTCTTGCACATTGTAATTGCGAACACCGTTCGCTTCGCTGCCGAGGCAACGTGAAAGGCTGGAATGGAACAGATGAAAAACACAAGTACCAGCATCAATACTATAGAGAATTTTCTAGCCAATTGTAATGACCCGAAGTGAGTTAAGAAGAGAACTTGCTTATCACGCTTTTGGCTCGAAAGGTATATCTGCAAGTAGATTCATCCAAGGAGACTCGCTTCAGGAGCTGTTGACGTATGCCGATAACTGATGTGATGAAGAAGCAGTTGGCGCAGAGGCACCGGCTCTTCTACAAGATATGTCGAAGCTGTGGAGTCCGAAATTCGGCTGCGGCCTATAGATGTAGAAAATGTCGCAGCAGTAGTCTTAGATGGAAGAAGAGAGAGCTGGGAGCCAAGTAGATCCTTCAGGGCGTCAGCCGATACCTGTCACGAGGAAACAATGTCACTTCACGTATGTTCTCTATTCCCAGCAGGGCCATAAGTAGCCTTTCCAGTCCGACCGCCCATCCTGCGTGAGGGGGCATGCCGTAGTCGAAGGCTTTGAGATGGTCCTGAAATGCTTCTGGGTTGAGGCCTTTCTCCTTCAGTCGTTCGATGAGCATCTCCTTCCGGTCTATGCGTGAGCCTCCCGACGCGATCTCAACCCACTCATACATTAAATCGAATCCGTAGCTCAACTCTGGGCGGTCTTCTCTGGGCTTGATGTAGAACGCCTTGGCCTTCGTTGGCCAGTCAACGATGAAGTAGAATTGGTTTCGATGAAGCTCCTGAAGGGTTCGATACGCAGGCGTTGGAATGTCGTCTCCCCACTGCACCTCTTGCTCTTTCAACTTCAACTCCTGAAGGATTTCGCCGTATGTGTATCTTGCGAGTGGGAGCTTTGGCACAGGCGGTTTGGCTCCCAACGCCTTCAACTCTCTGTGGCAGACGGTGTTGACATGGGTGACAATCTCATGTGTGAGTTCTTCGAGAGTTTTCATGACATCTTCGGAGGTCGCAAACGCCTGTTCAATGTCTACAGATGTGAATTCATTCGCGTGACGCCTAGTATCATGCTCCTCAGCCCTGAAAAAGGGACCTATCTCATAGACCTTCTCGAAAACGGTCACAAGCTGTTCCTTGTAGAGCTGAGGGCTCTGGGCAAGGTACGCTTTGCCTTCGAAATAGTCCACAGGGAAAAGTGCTGCTCCTCCCTCTGTGGCGCTTACGATGAGCCTCGGTGTATGAATCTCCACGAACCCCTGCTTGTTGAGATAGTTTCTCGTCCCGATGAGAACTTCATTACGCACTTTGAAGATGGCTGTCTGCTCAGGTCGGCGAAGGTCAAGAATCCGGGCGTTCAGTCTAACGTCGATCTCCGCTGGGACTCGCCCTGTAGGGTCAAGGGGAAGCGGGTAGCTCACTTCTCCTAGGATCTTGACTTCGGACGGTACGACTTCGACGCCTTGAGGCGCCTCTTTCGTTGCATGGATGGTTCCTTTCACGCCAATGGCGAATTGCTTTCCTATCCGGGAGACTTTGACTAAGAGATCTTTCGAGGCCTTCGTTTTCGGAATGGTGATCTGGAAGACACCGTTCTTGTCTCGAACGGTCATGAAGAGAATCTTGCCCAAGTCCCGAAGGTCCTGAACCCAGCCGAAAAGAACTGCCTCCCTGCCATCAAGTTCGGGCACTATGTCTGTTGAGTAATGAGTTCTTTTCCAGTTGCCTAAAGTGTCGGTCATCAAGTTTAGCACGCTCAAATATAGCTATCTAACCAGATCCGCCAACAATTTGGCCACATCTGCAGGCTTCTCAGCCACATGCACACCAGCATCTTGCAATGCTTCAATCTTGCTATCTGCTGTTCCTGACCTTCCTGAGATTATTGCACCTGCATGACCCATCCTCTTCCCGGGTGGAGCGG
>CAZVYD010000047.1:0-8206 GCA_964631575.1 uncultured Candidatus Bathyarchaeia archaeon | reverse complement strand
CAAAGGCAAAGCCACTGCTCAAGCAGATAGCTGAAGACGAGAAGAGACATCATAGGATATTGGATGAGGTTACACGCATTGTGGGCTGGCGAGGCGCTACAGACGAGCAGTGGTGGAACACCATAGACCGGTACGAATGGCTATTCTAGCGCACTTCAGGCGGGATTCGTAGGTTCTGCATAGCGGTGAGCAGACTCTTCCTTCCTTGTCATAGGGGTGTATGACACCCCCCCTCCTGCACGTACCGCAAATGGTAACGGTAGATGGTACCGAGGAGACGACTAGTTCTGTGTCAACTGGCACAATCGTTGCCTAGTGGAATGATCTCCTGGTTGCTATTGATAGCCTGAAAGCCTTCAGCCTTGGAAGGAGCCCTCTATCGGCATGGTCGCCGGGGTATTTGTTTAAATTCGCGGTTTGTGGCAGTAGGTTCGATGGAAGTCAGTGTACGTCGATTTGAACGCCATCGTTGTTGAGTGCAAGACTCCTAAGCTTCCTTCCAGAGTGGACGAAGTTACCTCGATGGCGCGGAACGTGGAATACGATGTCTTAGAGACTGTGGTTCAAAAGAGGAAGAGCGTCCACCATTCTACTTGCGTTGGCCCAGGAAAGCTTGTAGAGATCAAAAAGCTGATCCAAGAGAGAAATGTTCGGTACGTAATCTTCGCTAATACTCTGCCGAGCGCGCAGGTCTTCAAGATTCAGAGGCAGCTTGGCGGAGACGTGAAAGTCATAGACAGGAATCTCCTCATCTTAGAAGTCTTTGATAGACGGGCTATGACCAAGGAGGCGAAGCTTCAGATACAGTTAGCTCGGCTTAGATACACGTTCTCGTGGGGACGTGAGTTTCTCAAGCTTGAGGGCATCCTTGGCGAGCAGGTTGGATGGAGCGGTCCGGGCGACTACCCTTACAGCGAATACGAGAGAGAAGCCAGGAAGAGGATTAGTCGTCTGGAGGCAGATCTTAGAGACCTATACAAGAAAAAGGATCTGCTCAGAGAGAGAAGGCACGAACTCGGATTCCCAATTGTCGCACTTGCAGGGTACACTCAGAGCGGCAAGACAACTTTCTTCAACAGGTTGGCTTCAGAGAAGAAGAACGTTGGACTTGGTCCTTTCACTACTCTGTCGACAGCTGCACGACGTGTGACTGTCCAACATGAAGGAGGGAACACGGATTTCATCCTAGTGGATTCGATAGGCTTCATAGAAGACATGCATCCGACAATATTGAAGGCATTCAACACGACGATCGGAGAGATCGCTCAGGCCGACTTGATTCTGCTCCTCGTTGACCTGAGTGACGATTTGCCGCTCCTCAGACGAAAGCTTGCATCAACGGACAAGATACTAAGGCAGGTGGACGTGACAGGCAGGATCATAGTCTGTGCCAATAAGATTGATCGAGTGAGTCAGGAGCGGCTTGGAGTAGCCCTGAATGAGATTAAACGGTACTTCCCTGGAGTGCCATTGTCGCAGATCAGTGCGCTCACTGGGGAGAATCTCGATAGACTGATGAGCCAGATCGTGGCCGAGCTGAATAAGGTTGATGCGGCCAAAGCCTTGGCGTAATCAGTTCCTATGGGCTTCGGCCTGTCTCTTCTTCAACTCTGCAAGCGTTTGCCTAGCTTCTCCAGCTGAATTCGAGCAAGCGACGACAGCGGCCTTATCTAGGCCGAATCTAGCATTGCAGTAAGGACAGGTCTTGGTCTTCACTCCGGTCCTTGACAAGAGGAGCCCACCGCATCGAACACATTTAGCTATGACGAACGTTTTCTCCAAGGCATGGTTCTCTCCTGCAGAAACTCATCCAACCTTCCGGTCCTTTCTAGCATGGCTAACCAGTCATACGCCCCGATTCGTCTGATTTTCTTCTTTGTCAAGACCAACAAAGCCTCCTCGACAAGATCATCAGTAGTTCCAGTGCTCGTATCTATTTCGGCCACCTTCTCTAGGCCATGTGTAGCGACAGCTTCATTCAGGCAGATGTCTAGGATCTCTGCTTCAACATTCTCTCTTATCTTTGCTTGAGGGTAGCCTCTCCTCTTGAGGCGATCCTTCAGAACTCTAGGATCGCATCTGAGAACAAACACAGCATCTACTAATCGTGTCGGAACTACGCTGTCAGCATAGTGGCCCTCAACTAACGCCTTCTTCTTCAGATTTGTCAGGTACCTTTTCAGTTCACGTCGCAACCTGCCCTCGTCAACCACATAGGTTCTTCGTCTCCGATCGTAGCTCTTGATGAGGTTGCGTTGTTTAGCGAATCTCGTCATGTCGATTGAATCAATATCAAGCTTACGTGCGAGGAGTCTGCTAAAGCGGGTCTTTCCTGTCCCGGGAGTTCCCGATACAATGATCACTCGGCCGCCTTTCATGCCGGAATCCCTAACCACTCCGTCTTCCCAAATGCTCGAAGTGTGGGCTAAGCCTTGCTCTTATCCTGCAAGTATGTTTGGGCACAGTGGGTGCAACAGAACATCATCTTCCTGCCCTCCACATCTTCGATATAGCCTCCTTCGTACAGTAAATGAAAGGAAGGGGAGAAGCTCGTAAGACCGCAAGAGGTTGCGTCGATCATTACTTGGGCTTCATCGGGGTCCCGCAGCATAGGAGGTCGCAAACAGTACAACTGCAGTCAGAGTCATATACTACGACGGCCCCGCATTTTTCACACGCATACTTCTTTCCTTTGTTCTTGGCCAAGTCAAACGCCTCTGTATGGGGATTGATTCAAGAGATCTTAAAGTTTTCCGAAACAACGCGTAAGGTATGAAAGACGATCGTGTTTTTTGAGCGCGCGCTTGGAATTCATTTCATGTATCTTGATAGAAAGGAGTTGAACTTCCAGCGCAACAAGATGGAGATAAGCGCCTCCTTGAGATGATTACTCAACGCGTGGTTTGTCGGGCTTACAATTCCGGTTTGAATTTGTTCAATAGTAGCGAATTAGTAACAACTGTAACAGAGCTGAAGGCCATCGCTCCTGCTCCCAAAAAGGGAAGGAGTTCGTAGATTTCCGGGCCAAATAATGGAACCAAGGCTCCTGCAGCGACAGGAATCAAACCGATGTTATAGAAGAAGGCCCAGAAGAGGTTCTGCTTTATCTTTGCAACTGTTTTCCTGCTTAACTGTATTCCCGTGACTACGTCCCGCAAATCATCCTTGATCAGGACTATTCCCCCTGTCTCCTTTGCCACATCGGTTCCGCTCCCTATAGCGATTCCAAGGTCGGCCTGAGCCAAGGCTGGTGCGTCATTGATCCCGTCGCCAACCATTCCGACTGCTTTTCCATCTTTCTTCAACTTCGTGATGACCTCGGCCTTTTGGTGCGGGAGAACGTTCGCGATGACTTTCTCGATTCCAAGTCTCCTTGCGATAGCCTTTGCCGTTCGTTCATTGTCGCCAGTCAACATAACGACCTCAATGCCCATCTCTTTGAGTCTCTGAACGGCCTCAGCCGAGTTCTCTTTCAATGTATCAGCTACCGCTATCAGCCCTACAAGGCGTCCGTCGACAGCCTCCATCATAACCGTCTTGCCATCTTTCTCCAAGTGTTGAATGTTGTCTTCAGCCTCGTTGAAGGGGATTTCGCTATCCTTCATCAGCGTTCTGTTTCCGAGGAGAACGAGGCGTCCCTCGATTGTGGCTGCAACTCCTTTGCCTGGAATCGCCTCAAACGATTCGGCGTCGCTGACCGCGCCTTGCTTCTCAATGGTAGCCCTCACTATGGCTTCTCCTAGAGGGTGTTCTGACCCCTTCTCTGCGATCGCCGCCAGTCGTATGACCTCGCTGTCGGATATGTCGCCGATAGTAACGACATCGGTGACCGAAGGTCGGCCTTTCGTTAACGTGCCAGTCTTGTCAAAGACAAGAGTCTTGACTTTGTGCGCTATTTCGAGGTCTTCGCCTCCTTTGAAGAGGATTCCATTCTCCGCTCCTTTTCCTGTTCCAACCATAAGGGCCGCAGGCGTCGCTATCCCTAGCGCGCAGGGGCAGGCGATGATGATAACTGAGACAAAGGATAGCAGGGCGTAGCTCGTCTTGAATTCTCCCGGGAAATATTGTCCTCCAAAAAAGTACCAGAACAGAGCGGATAAGGTAGCAATCATGATCACTCCCGGAACGAAATATGCAGAAACCTGATCTGCTAAGCGTTGAATAGGAGCCCTTCCTGCCTGAGCCTCTTCGACGAGTTTTATTATCTGCTCAAGCACTGTGTCTTGACCGATTTTGGTCGCCTTGATTCTGATCATCCCGGTTCTGTTTATTGTAGCCCCTATGACCTCATCTCCGGTCTTCTTTTCCATCGGGATGCTTTCGCCCGTGATCATTGATTCGTCTATTGAGGCGTGCCCGCTCACTATCACGCCGTCAACAGGGATTCTTTCTCCAGGCCTGACAATCAGCTCGTCATTGACGAAGATCTCTTCGACCGGTATTTCGACCTCCTTGCCATCTTTGACAAGTCGAGCCATCGTGGGTTGGAGATCCAAAAGGCGTCTGACAGCTTCTGAGGCTTTCGCTTTCGTCATGTGTTCCAAGTATCGCCCTAGAAGGATCAGGGTTATTATGATCGCTGACGTTTCGAAGTAAACCTCCCGAACGGGAAAGACCCATGGGAAGAAGATGGCTATCGCACTGTAGAGCCATGCGGCGCTTGTCCCAAGAGCGATTAGCGTATCCATGTTACCCATGCCCGCCCTCACCGCGTGGTATAGGCCGCGATAGAAGCGGAAGCCCACAACGAATTGTATAGGTACGGAGAGGGCGAAAAGAACTAGGTTACGAGTATGCATCGGCATGAGGTCGAAGTAAGTCAACATCGCTATGGGTACTGTGAGGAGGACTGAAACAAGAACGAACATCTTGAGGCGCCTAAGTTCACGTTCTGGGGCGAGGAACTCATCGAGGCATGACTTGCTGCAGAAGTAGTAGGTCGTCCCGCGGACCTCCGCCTTGAACCGGGCAACCTTTTCATCGACGTACATTCCGCAGATCGGATCCTTTGCCATCAGCGACCCCCTCGAAGGGTGGGCAATCTACCAAGAAGCGGCAAATAAACACCAAGAGTGACTCACCGTGGTGAAGCAAATTCAGCTAACGAAGTGCTGCGCGGAACCCGCTCACCTCGTCCTTTGCTGATTGGATGGAGGAGTGTTTCACCTGAGAAGAATCAGTGAGCTTCTGGATTCGGCAGGTGCGAAAGTATATTGGCGAATGCGGATCCCAGTTCAGCCAGCTCTGAATCCGGTAAGGCGGAATACGTTCAAATTGCAGCCTGCGAAAACCAATCCTTTCAAGTGCCTCCGTTAGAACATCGGATCCGCCTATTCTGATCGCTGATTGCAGGTCAGCTCTGAAACGTTCCCCTTGATCTAGCGATGGTTGAAAGAATGTGACTAGTGGACCTTCGGCATAAGCCAGTACTCGTTTCCGTCAAGATCCTTAAACATGGCATATCTCATGTTCTCGTCCCACTCGGCCTTTCCGAGTGGTCTCGTGAACTCGACACCTTTCTCCTTCAGTTCCTTGCAGGTTGCGTCCACATCGTCAGCATAGAAGAGTATTCCCTGATTGCCGGGCTCAAGTTCCTTTGCTTCGCAGAGGTGTATGCCTGTCTTGGATCCTCGAGGTGCCACAACTATCCAGTGGTCTTCATCCTCCTTGACTTCGAAGTCAAGCTTATCCCTGAACCATTCCTTCGATCTCTTACCGTTCGATACTAAGACAGCCACCGTTGGCATTTCCGTTATCAATTCAATCTCCGACGAGAGATCTACCGCCAACGATATTAACTATTGCGGCTGCTTCGGAGGGTATCGTAGTGGGCCAGCGGTGTCGAACAAACTGTTACTTCCCGTGCTTTGGCTGACTTGGCTCTGGAACTTTTCGTACAGGATGATGTTCACGGCAATAATGCCTGCGCTTCAGTCCTCGATGCAACTGTCCAATGAGGCAGTTGGCCTTATTGTCGGATCCCTGTCATTCGGCTACGGGGCCTTATCTTATCCCTTCTCTCTCTTATCTGGCAAGCTTGGTGAGAGGCGTATCATTTGTGGAGGAGTAGCGTTGACCACAGTCGCTCTTTTGGCCTTTTCAGCCTCAAGGTCCTTTATCAGTCTTCTCATGCTGAGCTTTGTTGCAGGTGCAGGGTTCAGCGCTTACCTTCCGCAAGGACTGTCGCTTCTATCGAGGGAATACTCGCAGCATCGTGTAGGATCCGTGATGGGACTTCATGAGACAGCGGCACCTGTCGGTCAGACGTTAGGTCCCTTGTTTATCTGGTCTGCCATTGCGGCATTGGGTTGGTCAGGCTGCTTGCAGGCGTGGAGTCTCTACTCGCTTGCTATCTTCATCATGGTCTTGTTTCTGGTTCCAAGAGGGAAACGCATCGTCAAACCATCTTCCAGACCTGTCGAGCCACCGCATAGATCGAATTCCCTGTTCTTATCAATGATTGCTGTGCAGGCGGCTATTTGGACATGCAATCTTGGCTTGCTCTCGATGGTGCCCGTATACCTGACCCAAACTTTCCTTCTTGACGTTTCATACGTGGCCTTCATACTCGGCGTGTCACGGATCACAGGCGCAGCCGGGCAGCTCTCTGGAGGCTATCTTTCAGATAGACTTGGAAGGGCGCGAATCCTACTCCTGTCAACTGTAATGGTTTTCATTGCTACGGTTTGGATCACATTGGTGCCATTCAATGGTTTCTATGTGATCGGACTCTTCTTCCAAGGAATCGTGAGCTCGGCTTTTTTTCCCATTTTCTTTGCCATGATATCAGACATCACTGATCCTTCTAACAGGGCGAAGATGATGGGTTTGACCAATTCGGTCGCAGGGTTCGTTGGAGGAACCGTATCGCCTGCGGTGATCGGATTTCTATCAGACCGATTCACGTTTCGGATCGCGTTACTCTATCCAATTGCGATAGGTGTTGTCGGATGTGTCGGAGCCTTATACGTGTGGAAGACCGTAAGCGCTCTGAGTGAATCAAACGGAATGCCTTGAAGTTCTTAAGGTGGGGCTTGGTCTTGCAATTGTTGTGTAATGATTCAGAGAGAAGGGTCAGGAAGGAGGATAGGTTTGAAGAAAAGGAACGCTGTTGCAACCTATCTCATCCTTTTGGCCTTCTTTCTACCGACATAGAGTATGTGGTCGCTCATCCCGAGTATTGCTGGATCGTTGCAAGTTCGGAGGATCAGTTCAAGCCACCGGTTCCACTTTTGCTTGTCTTGGTACAGGTTGTTCGTTGCCTCTTGGAGCCTTGACGATAATCCTTCACATGTCGCCATCTCCAAGGTCTTGAGCCCTGTTCTCTCAAACAACTCCTTTACTTCAGTTGGAAGGAAGAAATAAGCATCAACTGTCGAGAATCCTTTTCCACCCTTGTGGGGGGTCGGGTGTCCGCGATGGATTCCGAAATTGAAGAGTTCCTCGTGGGACGGATCGACTATCTCGTCAGGAACGAGCTGTAAAAATGCTCGGAACACTCCATATCTGCTGGCTACAGAAACAAGTACTGGTGCGTCCTTCTTGGCGACTCTTACGATCTCTCTAGCCGCTCTCTCCCTCTCTGATCGATCTATTATATGAGAAAGAGGGCCAAGGCAGAGGACAGCATCGAAATTCCCGCTAGGAAACTCTGCCATGTTGACGATGGAGCCTTCGACAATCTTCTTGACATGATCTTCAACGCCTGCATTCCCGATTTCTCTTTTGGCAACTTCCAAGCATTGTGGAGAAAGGTCCTGCAAAACGACATCGTATCCTTTCCTAGCGAGATGAATAGCGTACTTTCCAGGTCCGCCACCTGCGTCAAGTATCAGCCCGCCTTTCTTCGGTAGGTACTTGTCAAGATAGTGTGCTGTTACGAGAAACTCAAGCATATGGTAAGCATCTTGAGTGAGCCTAGCCCATTCCTCTTTCGCGTGGTCATCATAGTACTTTGTGACTTGGCCCATGATAACGACTACGGAATTTGAATCTTAAATGCTTTGAGAAGCGAAGGACAGCTTCGAATCCTGAGGATGCCATTCACAAGGCCTGTTACATCCCTAAATCCCTAACAGGTAAGAATCACGCTTGCGCCTCAACATCTCCATACCATTATAAGATGAACACACGTTCTCCTATTTCTGGTGGAATCCGGCGTGAGAATAGCTGTAGCAAATTTCTCGCATGAGACTTGTACCTTCTG
>CAZVYD010000046.1:0-8362 GCA_964631575.1 uncultured Candidatus Bathyarchaeia archaeon | reverse complement strand
GAGAACTATGATGAAAGGCCTCTTCTCTTCCGTACCTTCTCTTGCTTTCTCGACATGCCTAGCATAGTTGACCGCGTTTTCCCCTGCAATGTTTTCAAAACGTGCTTGAGTGTTGCTGGGATCAGCCCCCAAGGACTGTATCCCCACAAACGGCGACTTTTGGTTCAGGAAGTTGGCAGTCACTGAATACGATATGAGGCCAAAAGCGGTTAGAGGAACTCCGGGACCGATTTCGAAAAGTACCGTGCTTCCCCTGGGATATCCCCCCCAAAGTATCTGATCCATCGAGGCATGACCAGTAGAGAAATGGCTATCAGAATCCGGAATCGGCTCCAACCTTCCCGTGCGCCCTAAAGCCTTGTGGGAGAATTGTGGGAAAACAGTGAAGCCCTCCTCTAGGGTGAATGGACAGGTCGAGTACTCTAGCCTTGTTCCCCTCAGCTTGGCGATCTCAAGTTCTCGCAGAATTCTTCGTTCATGAGCTAGCCTTCTGAGTACGACAATGCCGTCAACAACGAAGTCTTCAGGTGATTTGCCTATCTCCTCATTTGGGCTCATTTCCTTGATGATAAGCGTAGTGCATCCATACATCGGAATCACCTTGGTCAAGACTGTGTGGGTGAAGATGCGAGACTCAAGCTGATCAGCGAAGGACTCGTAGAGCGCCGTGACCGAGTCAATGACAAGTCTCTTCGCTCCGATATCCTTGATTGCTGTCATAATCGTGTCCATTATTGCCGGCACTCCCTCGCGCTTCATGGATGGAAACGCGAGAACCTGGATCTGTCCGTCCTTCACAAGCCCGGAGAACTCTGACCCAAATTGATGCAACAGATGATTCATCAGAGTCTCCTTCGACTCAAGAAAGGAGACATAGAGGCCCTTTTCACTGTGAGTGGACGCACCCTTTTCTAGGAATTTGCAGCACATGGAAGTCTTCCCTGTGCCTGGAGCTCCTGCCAATAGGAGCAGCATGCCCTTCGGAAGCCCCCCCTCTATTAGAGGGTCCAGTCCAGCGATCCCGGTAGGAACTCTTTCCAGCAAGGTTCTTCTCCTGAAATGACCCGTTATCGACTTCTGCCATCGTCTTTAAGACTTGTTTGCCCAAAAAATACGACATGCAGAGGTGTCAAGTGCTTTCACAGAAGGCTAACCACTTGTTAGTCGAGATACCAATGGTCGAGTTGACCTATCGCGCCTTAGTCCTGTCAAGGTTCACGTAGTGCACAGAGCAAGATGCACGCGTCGTACACCCTGATGTGCGAATACCCGCTTTCAGACGCACCCGTTACTGTGGTGGACTGAGCTGGATTCACGTCGCTAACAATGAGTTCTAACGTTATGATGCGCGATTTATGGATTGACGAGGGTTCACACACTTGTTTTGATAATGGTGCCAGTCATGGGCGAAGCATCGATGGTTCATTGCTGTTGGGGTAGGCTGGTGTTCCATATGTCTCTGTGTGGTTTCCAGCCTTGGGGCGTATTCTTCCAAGCGACGATATACTTGCCTTTGTCTTCCGTTTGTTTTTGGCCTTGTGGTTGCTGCTTTTCCGTGATCGCAAGGGAGCAACAAAGAGGAGAAGAGGACAAGAAGTTCCTCCTCTACTCCTCTCACCTCAGGCTATTTCTTGAAAGCAACTTCTTCTTCGCAGACGTCATCTGGTGATCTGCGGAACCTGGTGAACGTGTAAGTTACGGTAGGATCCAGCTGCTTGAACAGAGCTTCCATCATCACCCCTAGGCCTTTCCGACAGAAATCCTCAATGTCTTCGTCCCTGTAGCCTGCGTTTTTCAGACCCTTGTGGACGGGGCATTTCCCATTCCTGAACAACAGCTTTCGAGGGCTCGCTTGGATTGCTACGCTGACGCCGAGCCCCTCATACATCGCTTTGATGAATGAACTTGTCGTCTTGACATCGAGCTCTTTGATGTCCATCTGCTCCTTACTTGCCTTGCCCGCCGACACGCCGAAATTTCCCAGAGATTCGGAGAGCAAGGAATTTGCCTTCTGCTTACCCATTTCCCTAACCACGGCGTCGAAAAACACGCCTAGCATGCTGAACGCGGTGCTGGCAGCATTAAAGGCATCTTCAATCGCCACAACTCCACCTCCTTTCAGTCTTCTTATTTACAATAACTCCTCAGCTAAAGCTCAGCCGTTCTGCCTATTTCATTCTTTCAAGCCTGAAAACGACAGGTCTCAGTCCGTCTGTGCAGCACGAGTAGGATACGCCTTGCTCTAGCCACGGATAGTTACCACCAAATCTAAGGTGGGTTATGTCTCGTTGGATGTCGGCGAACGCTGTACCACAGAAGCCTTGGGGGCATGAACCCTTTTCTGATACGAATGTGTCGCCCTCCTTGTGTCTTGTGCAAACGGGGTCAACCTCTTGTGAGATTCTAGGAGGTGATGATCCGAATACATCTTTCACGGAGAGCCTCTTGGCCACCGTTATCTTCACATCATACTGTTCCATAGTTTACACCACGTGGGTGTATGATGCCCCAAACCCTTAAGACTTCCCAGTGGGCCCAGGCTCTTGTCTAAGATTTCCGACGACTCAGCAGCATTCTCTACCTTAGCCGCGCCCCCTGGGCATTCTATCAACACCCAGCTGACTCCGGCGCTAGGTTTCACATCTGATAACAACCTTTTATGGCCGAGCCTGAATACAGTTGAAACGGAGGCTGGTTTATGCAAAAAGAAGACAAGATAGATTTGGAAGCCGAGAAGAGGGTACTGAAGGATATTCACGTCAAAATGTTGGTTGACCATACAACCGACGTGGACAAGGAGATGCAGTACATTGCGGAGAATGCTATTCTGATTCCGCCTAACATGAGTCCAATCGAAGGCGCTGAGGCGATCAGAGAGGCAGTCAATCAAATGGTGAAGACGACGAAGGTGCTCTCCATGGGTAAGCGCGACCGCGGACCCAGTAGAATAGAAATAGCTACTTCTGGCGACTTGGCATATGACATTGGGAAATTCCAAATTGTGAGCCAAGGATCCGAAGGCCCAGTCGAGGAGAAGGGCTACTACGTAACCTTGTACAAGAAGATTGGCGGACAATGGAAGTTCATGGGCCAAATCTGGAACAACATCAAGTAGGCACGAAACTCCGCCGACTCCCAGACTGGTTATGTCCACGATTCCACTATCTACCTTCAGGGAGCGAGTAGGATGATGGATATTCAAACGATGTCGGTCGTGATAGCCGCCGGGACTTTGGTTGTTGGAGTCATAAACCAGATTGACACAAGCAGAAGAGCAGCAAAAGCTGCTGAGAGCGAACTCATAACGAGACAGGCTCAATTCTTCCTTCAGATATATGACAGCTTTCACCGTGAAGAATTCTTCGAAAAGTTTACAGACATCATCACGTGGAAATGGAAGGATTACGATGACTTCATAAGTAAATACGGCAGACAAGCGAACCCCAAAGCATGGTACTCCTTGGGCTCGGTTGGAGCATTCTTCGAAGGGATCGGTGTCCTAGTCCATAGGAAGGTCGTAGACGCCGAACTAGTAGGCGAGTTAATGTCCAGACATGTTGTTTTCTTCTGGGAAAAGATCAGTTCTATATCTTACGAGATGAGAAGAAGGCTAAAGTCTCCTGTGGATGTCTATCTTGAGTATCTGTACAGCCAGATGAAGCCCATAGCAGATAAGCAATACTCACTTACAATGCGCGAGCTAGCCAAGTAAGCACACTGAAAAAGTCTTTGAAAGGAATGTTGAAGGAGTAGCGTTCCTAAACAGACTCAGTGTCGCAGGATATCCGAAGAGACTAAGCTTGCACAGAGGGGCACATATGCCTGCAGCTATCTCTCTACGGGGGATGCCTTTCTTAGAACCTTGAATGTTGCCTCCGTTCCGGGGACTTTATTCAGCTCATCTTTCAGTAGGTTTGCGTTGGTCTCTGCCTCGGCCCTGGACATGTCGTCCCTGGACAAGTTTATAATAACCCAGGCACGGCGGCGGTTGCTATCAGGAAGTTCTTCCTCATAGGGCCCAAGTTTCACTTCCACTCTCGGTCTTGCCCCTTGAGTATGGTCGTCATATATTCTCCACAGTCGGTTATGGATTTCCGAAGGCGTATCGTGATCACATCTTCCAATTCCTTCATCCGGCATTTTCCCAATCCTCCTCTCACTCTTGGTATTTCTATGGCTCCCCACCTCGGAGCCTGACTTTTGGTTAGCCCGGATCGTTACTTATCACTTGTGGTGGCGCCCGTATGTGGTAATTAGCAGATGCGTTGATAAATGAAGAGTTGGTTTTGGTCAGGAGTCCAAGCATCTGTGGAACTCACACCTTCTGCCTGCGCTCGCTATGATTCTTTCTATCGGCTAGAGAGCTTCTGCTCCCTCTGCCTTATCTGCTCATAGAGGTATTCAAAATACTCATACAGTTGAGGCCGGTTCATGCGTACTCTATATTCCTTCACCACGGGAGCTATCTTCTCCCAAAGCATCAGTATTTCTGAGGAAAGCAGGTCATCCACCAAAGCGATGTCAATCATCTTCTTGCGGAGAAGGATGCCTACTCCCTCAAAGTATGATGGGACCGATATCCAAAGAGACATTGCCTCAGGATTCCTGTCAGGACCATACTTTTCCATCCAGTCATTGAAGTCTCTCCATTTGTGCCTAAAGAGAATCTCTAGGTAATCCCGTGCATGCTCCTTGCTCTTGAAAGTTGCATAAAGCTCCATAAAGAGATCTGCCTTCCTCGTCTTGCTTATGTCCCTGATTTGCACAAGAGCCACGACAACACCTACGATGATTCCCACAGCCTGCATTAGGGCAGCAAACTCCAGTAAATCCAATAAGCACTGTCCACCTACCGACGACTCGGACGTGCCGAATATAAATAGTTCCTTCCAAGATCCGAAAACACTAACCAGCCGCAATCAGTCTTCGCCCAATGATGGCCACAACGAACAGCGATGAGGGGCATGAGGCAATTGTTAAATAGCGAGCTAGCCGACTTCCTTTCGAGGCAAAGAAACTGTTTTTCATAGCAATTTGCGATGTGAAATCCGGTCAGGATGAGGCTGCTTACACCCAGATGGAAAGACTGAGGAGTAACGGGTCAGTCACACCTTTGGTCGTTGGTCGACTTTTCGAGGAGGCAGACATTGTGCTTCTCCTGCACTCAACTGACATGGAGGCTCTGGATGACTATCTGGTAAAGAATGTGCGCAGCATCGAGGATGTACAAGAGCTTATCGTTGTGCCGATCTACAAGTTCAAGCTCCTCTCCTCATTCGACTTCATGATTGAACCGGAACCAAGAAAAGAAGGCACGAGTCTGACACCCTACGAATCTGAAGAGTTGCTCTTTTTTATGGCAAGGCTTGACGTAGCTCCCACCAAAGACCTCGCTGTGTCCCAGCGTGTCTCATCCATCAAACCAACAGATAACGTCATCCCAATAATGATGGGACATACTTTTCACAGTAAAGAGTTTGACTTGGCCCTCTTCTTCTTGGCAAAGAGCCTGGAAAGTGCTTGGGAATTCGTCAAGGCGTTACGTGTTGTCGACGGAGTATGGGACACCGATGTGGATCTTATGGCACATTTTGAAGCGTTGACAACTCTGAAACGGTTCAAAGAATTGGCTTCCACAGTGCCTGCCAAGAGAGCTCCGGGTCGCAGAGTGAGGAAAAGGAAAGTTGCAAAGTGAACAGAAACAAGCCACAGGCATAAAGAGACTTGAGACGCGAGTCGGAAGGCTCTGGGGTTTTCACCGAGAGGAGAAGGGAATGGTCCCAAGGCTTCCGGCCGAAAGAATGGTCGGGAGACTCGTCCGCCTGTTCATCGCATCCGTCGGCACGGTCGGCTCATTCCTGAGAGAGAGAATGGGTGAAAGCAGCCTACAGAGCATGTTCGAATACCAAGGTGAGAAATTCGGAGAGGGCTGGGAGAAACTGAGTTGGAGAGCAGACGATATAGCGGAGAACATGATTCGGCTGAATTTTCAACCCTTCGACATAGAAGCGCGATACACTGGAGATAAAGATAAGGCGACCATAGTTGTTTCGAAGTGCCCCCTTCCAGAAAGGTTTCTTCAGTCACCGGAGTTTCTAAGAGAGATCACATCTGAACAGACGATGACCACAGAGATGACCTCACTATTCTCATCGGTCGACAAGGCCGAACGATCATTGGATTGGCCTCCAAGGAAGACAGAGGTCTGCGCCACATGCAAGATAGTCATGCCTAGGTTGGGAAGGAAGCTAGGCTTCAGCTGGAAACACAGCGCAATCAAAGGTACGCCGCCAAGCTGTGTCTTCGACATTGAAATAACAAAGCATTGAAAGCAAGCTGGGGCCTTCAATCTGTATGCTAGCCTCCCGGACTTGATAGGCATGCTCTTCATGTCATGGTCTTTTGTCAGAATTCTTTGCAGAGCGTAAGAACCGGATCTGTCAATGGAAAAGCAAGCAATCGCGACAAAGGAGGTCTCGCAGCAGGAGCACTCGAAGCTCATATACGCGTAATCTCGGAAGGAATGGTCTTCTATTCGACGGTTTCATGCCAGTGGAGGATCGTACGGGAAAATGATGTCGCGCTCCTTCTCGTCAAAATAGGCTCCAACAAAGTCCGGCTTGAACTCTGCACCCGCTCGAACATACATGACCAGAGTGCTAACTCGAGAATTCTTGGGAATATGATCGAGAACAAATCTCATCGCTCTTCCTTGAATCAAGGAGTCATCTACAAGAAGTAGTCTTCCGCTCAAGGACTTGATGTTATCACGCATGATGTCTAGGTCTTGAACCTCAAGCCTGACGATCTGGCCATCCTGTTCGATGACATGCCTGACGAAGACCGACGTGAAGGTTGGCACCCCCAGCTTTGAGGCCAGATACGCAGCCATTATCGAGCCGCCCCTTCCTATTCCCACGATTCCGTCGAAATTCGAAGCCCTGAGGTCCTCACCCAGCTTCTTCAATAGCTCAACATACTCGTCCCAAGTGACAAGTCTCAACCTTCTCAACACTCCATTACAATCGGAAAGGACTCTGTCCCTCCGTTGAGGGGCCGCCAATCTGTTGGTATGATTGCCGCTCTTAGTTATGACTTTCTATGGTTAGAATATTGCCGCACGGAAAACGTTCCAATTGTTCAGTCCTTAGTCTCTGACACCGCCAGAATGGGCATCATCAAGAAAGTACCTGTGCGTCACAATAGACTGGATGCTGGCTGGGCTCGGCAATGCCTTTCTATCCCTCGGTCGCCTGAGCGTTCCATGCGTAGAGGATGACTGGAGGGCGAGGCGGGAGATAGCCATAGTTGGTGTTGGAAGAGAAGCAGCTTAGCTTTATTTCCTTGACGAAGACTGTAAGCCTCTGAACGCTTTCCTGACTAGGTTGCGGAGGAAAGGCCGAGAGACGCATGAGTAGGCTGGGTTTAGTATGGCGCGATCTGCGAATTGTAGGCAGAGCGGTATGGATCAACTTAAGCCTCTTCGCAGCTATGCTGCTTGGCGCGACGATCTTAATGGAGATGTCGGGCTCCTATCCCGGAATCAGTTTCGACCGCATTCTGGTGAAGGCGTTTTTTATGGCTCTTCTCGATCCGGTGGAGGGAGGAATCGGGCCGATACCGACGCTACTGACGTTCATATTGCCCGTCTTGACCATGATCATCCTCGGCGAGGGGGCGCTTCGCGTCCTCACTGTCTACATGCGGCGTGGTGAGCAGCGAGAGGAGTGGGATCTTTTGGTCGCACAAACGTTCTCGAAGCACACAGTGATCTGTGGTGTCGGCGAGTTAGGTCGGGCTGTAGTCCATCGATTGATTACGCTCAACCCTGAGGCGCAGGTGGTGCTGGTAGACACCCATCCGGACATCATGGCTGAGCTGGGGCTGAGAGGTCCCAACATCTGCCATGTTCAGTCCGACATGACCGCCCAAGCTACACTTGAGGCTGCGCGCTGCCGGGAAGCCAACCTGATCATCCTCACGTCCGGGAGTGATGCATACAACTTGGAGGCGGGCTCTAAGGCGTTGAGGCTCAACCCCAAGGCTGAGATTTGGATCCGTCTATACCGAAGTGGTCTCGCCTCACTTATGGACCTCGGCACCAAACCTAATGTGCATTTCTTCTCTCCGTATGAGCGGGCGGCGGAGGCATTGGTGGAGCACATCACAGCCGGGATTAAGCGGCAGCACAAGTAGCCGGATGTGGTCAGCATCATTGAAAGAGGCGAGGAGTGAAATCATTCCCTTTGAGCAAACTGGAATTGTTGACTGAGACAATTGTCCGACGGACAGGGCTTCGCGACCCTAGGCTGTGAGTAGCTTTTTTTTCGCTATTATTCTTTCCATTCTCTGTCTTAGGCCT
>CAZVYD010000045.1:0-8393 GCA_964631575.1 uncultured Candidatus Bathyarchaeia archaeon | reverse complement strand
ACATGGCCAATCACGACCAGATTCAAATGCGGTTTCTGGGATGCGCTCAAGCCAGTATACTTCCTCCGGTTTTCAAACGATTCTTAGTTTAAGGCAAAGCCGCCATATTTAACCTTTGACTCAATAACAAGACCGTGAAAGAAGGAAAAAGATAATTCGCGGCACCTTAGCGAGAAGATAAGGCGACTCGCTCTATTTCATCTCTCTTTCTGATAGAGAAGCTCTTGCTGTCTCTTTCGGCCGCAGCGACTATTTCATCAGCCAAGCATTCGTCAATGGTCTTGGGATTACTGAATGATACCTGTCTTGCTCCGTCACTGATAAACCTCAAGGCGAGGTCGAGTCTGCGCTGAGGCGCCATATCGACAGCTTGATGATAGACGATTCCTCCGTAGCTAACCCTAGTAGTCTCCTCACACGGAGCAGAGTTCTCAATTGCCTTAAGCAGAACCTCCATCGGATTCTTTCCAGTTTTCAAATGAATGATTTCTAATGCGTTTCTGACTATGCCAGTCGCTTTCGCCTTCTTGCCTCCTTCTCGACCGTGCCTCATCATATTGTTGATCAGTCTCTCCACGATATTGATCGAGGACTTCATGAACCGTTTGTGTTCGTGGCGTCCGCCTGTGTGAGGAGTCAGAACCGGCCTGAGAGTAATGTATCGCTGTAATCCGCGATCTGTCACCTCAAGGCCCTGCATGCTCCACTTTCCAAAGAGCTTGATGTCAGGCGGCGCTTTCTTTGCTTCTTTGCTCAAGTATCGTTGGCACCTGTCATTCGGAAATTTTAGCTTGCTATGTTGGCTCCGACCTTCAGATAAGCCTTTAGGGATAGACAGTAGCGGTGGTGACGTCCCTGCGAGATAGACACTCCTCTCGGTGTAGGTGTCTCAGTTGCCTCCTACACCTCGTTATCCTGCCAGCGCCTGGGCGTCTGCTATACGACTGCTCTCTTCCGAGCCTGATCGGGTTCAGCAGCAGGCAGATAGCCTCTCTCCTTCGAAAGAGCCTTCTGCTCCACTGGCCTGACAGGGCAAGATGTCATTGTCAGCAACCGAGGCCCACATCCGTTCGGTGGTACCACTCCCACAGGTTAGCGGATCCCTGCATGTAGCCGATTTCAGGCAACAGGGAACGGCTATCTCCCCGATCCCTCACCACCGCCAAGATTGAATTGAGCCAACAGCTCGATATTAAACCCTCTTTCATATCTGATCGCACTGGCGAGCCGTCGATCGCTTGACGAAGCCTACGCTGGATGACTCTCAGAAACACCCACAACTCCATCGCTTGAACGGCGCAAAGTCAAGGCTTGTTACACTTGCGTCATAATGACCGCGTACTATGATGTAGAACTCATCTGTAGGAAGACAGTATGCTCACACGAAGGGCTCATCAAATCCGAGGGCAATCAACTACCCTACCCAGCATCTTGCAGACTTCGCAAAGAGGTCCGGTGGTAGGCTCACCACATCGAAGACAGTCTCGCAGCTCCACGGGGGTTACAAATGCTTTCAGAGAGTCTCGAAGCCTTTCGACTGATCTGAAGATGGTAAACTTGGTCCCGGGATGTCGTTCCTCAAATCGGTTTAGCATCTCTCTAATGTCGTTTCTAAGAGCTGTCCCCAAGTAAGGGCAAGGACAGGTTTGGAACTCTGTTCTTGAAAGGTAGGCGTACAGCGCAACTTCTTTCTCCGGTATTTCACATAAAGGCTTGATCCTCTGCAAGAAGCGGCCCGCAGGGTCAACAAGCACAGGTTCAACTCTCGCTATTCTATTTGCGTCTCCGTGAAAAATGTTCAGGAGAATCGTCTGGACCTCATCATCCAAGTTGTGGGCAGTTGCAATCTTGTTAGCCTTCGCCTCTTTGGCTGCTATGTGAATCGCCCTTCGTCTTAGAACTCCACAATACGAACAAGGAGAAAGCTCCTTCTTCAAGCTGACTATCTCATCAAGAGTCTGTCCGAAAAGCTCTCGGAAAGAAACGATTAGATGGTTGACACCGAGTTCTCTACAGGATTCTCGTGCCAGTCTGACGGCCTCAGCCCTATAGCCATCAATGCCCTCATCGACAGTCACTGCCGTGAGGGTGGCCCTAGGGAACCTTTTCTCGATTTTTCGTAAGACCCTAAGAAGTGTGAGGCTGTCCTTTCCTCCAGAGACAGCTACAGCTATGTGGTCGTCAAACCTCAACATGTCAAATTTCGAGATGGTTCTTCGAATCTTTCTCTCAATATCCTCAAGAAAGCATGTCTCACACAGTGCGACTCCCTCATACGATCGTCTGTAGAAAGCTTCATTCCGGCAGAAGCCGCATCTCAATGACTATACCTTCACATTTTCAAGAATCCAAACATCGCATAAGAGAGGACCAAGTTCATCGCCAAAATCATGAAAGAGAAGGCGCTCATCGTTGATCTCGCCGCCTTCACGTTCTTCACGCCCAAAGATTGTAGGAGCGCCAGCAAATACCTGTCGCCATCAAGAGGAAACAAAGGTAGCATGTTGATCGTGGCGACGCTGATCGTCACGAAGTGGATCCAAAACTCGAGGTTGAATAGCTGCCTTGGCAGGTCAGGGGAAAGAAAGCTAAGCTTCGGCAGATATTTCACATGGTCTGTGAGTTGGCTGACCCCGAGTATCGCACGAGTCTTGTTACCCGGGTCTGGTGCTGTCACGAGTTCAAACTTTCCTCTCGCTGTCAGCACTGTCAGACGAGTGTTGGGCTTGATATTCACCATGAACGCCCTCAACTCCTCAAGGGTTGATATCTTCATGTCATCAATTCCTTCGATGATATCACCGGCCCTGATGCCCGCAATCTCAGCTGGATATCCCACCGTTGTTCCTCCCACCAGAACGCCTGATGGAACGATCTTGTATAAGGGCGCTATCGTCAATGCGAAGTTCGCCATAAGAACAAGAAAGATCAGGGACACTGCTAGGTTAGCTGAAGAGCCCGCAGCAAAAACCCTAAGCTGAGTCGAGCAAGGGCTCCTATTGAGCACCTCATCATCCAACTCCACGAGCCCTCCGGGTACAACTGCAGCCAAAAATACCCCTGAAGACTTCAACGGAACGCCTTCCACGATGCTCGCTATGGCGTGAGCTGCCTCATGAGTAACCAGCAGAACGCAAATGGCAACGATCGCATAGGGAAAGTTCTCCCAACTCATGGTGACTCCTGGTATTGGAAGAAGAACCTGGACTGGCCCTGCCTCTCGCGTTCTATAGGCAAGATTGAAGGCGTTTTTCAGAAGCTGGTAGATTATGAGCACGAGCATTCCCACACCGACGGCGGCTCCCATGCTAAAGAAGACACGCCAGGTCCGTCGGAACATTTTCGCAAGACGTTCCAAGGTTCGATTTAATGAGGTCGTCTTGTAGACAAAATAGAGTGGGCCAACTTCCAAGCCTCTTTCTTCAAGATTGAAGCGCCTTGCAAGAAGGAAGAGTACAACCCAGCCTGCCAAGTAGAGACCTAGTCCAGACATGATCTGCGTCCATGGAAAAGTTTCTCCAGCCAAATCGTGGCGACACCCTAAGATGCTTGCTTCTTCACTGTTTGAGGTACTTCCTAATTATCTTTTACAGTTGAACAGATCCGAACTCAGTCTCGATGCATTACAGGAGTGTTGTGACATACACGCTGCATGCCCTATCGATCGACTACGGCTGCGAAAAGTCATTATCGGAGAATGGCCAAGCGAATCCGGGGGAAGCGATACTTGCCTGAGCGGAATGTCAAAAAGACATACAGAACGACCAGCAAGGCAGATGTCTTGTTATTGCTTTCAGCTTGCAGAGACCAAGATGAGGCAAGAAGAATCGCAAGAGCCCTTATAGATGAGCATCCTGCTTCATTTGTCAATATCGCGAAGGTCGATTCTATCTACCGGTGGAAAGGCCGGGTTGGAGAATCAGAAGAACATATGATAATCGCAAAGACCAAGTCTTCCGTCTGTGAGAAGGCGCAAGAGATTGTACGAGCTCTCCGTAGATACGAGCTACCTGAAATCATTGCGTTGAGGGTCGAGAAAGGTCACGCGGCCTACCTCGACTGGATTGCTGGAAATGTAGGTATGCACGAAAGTGGTTGAGAATGGCCGAAAAGCCAGTCAGTCGAACGGATAGAACTGAGCATATCTACGACCGATCCCGCTGGGGCCTTCTTGAAGACAAGCGAAAGATCGCTGCGCAGATAATGGAAGCGCTGGAAGAAGAGGGTTTTCAATCCACAATTCATGGCAGCGTGGCAAGAGGAGATGTTGAGAAGGACAGCGATGTCGATGTTCTTGTGTCTCACACTGTTCCATCATACAGGCTTGAACTCTGTCTGACTAGGCGAGGCTACAGACTATTCACAAGGCTTGTTGCACAGGCAACACCAAGTCACTCACCGAAGGCTCACATATATCTGAACGCTGATGAAACTGCCTCTGTGACTTTTCCTCTCTTGAAATTCAAGAGACTTGAATACGAATTCTATAGGTTCGGCGGTATGGTCGATCTAGAAGCAATACGAGCTGGTCGGCGAGCGCCCGGAGTTACAAAGAGGCTTACTCTGATAGAGCCTACAGAGAGAGGGCACTTCGAGTCTCAAGTCGTTGGAAG
Source organism: uncultured Candidatus Bathyarchaeia archaeon (assembly GCA_964631575.1). Lineage (GTDB taxonomy): Archaea > Thermoproteota > Bathyarchaeia > 40CM-2-53-6 > JALHTG01 > JALHTG01. Next base: position 3,780 of record CAZVYD010000045.1, on the reverse strand, counting down.
AGAGTCGGAAGTGGCAAGAATCCTAGGTGTTAGCCCAGACATAGTCAAGGAGAGAGTCAGAGTCCTAACTCGAAGAGACAAAGTCGGTAGAACCGGCGTATTCCTTGTGGTCCCATTGTCGGAAGAAGAACAGTTCGAGGAAGCTCTGAAGAAGATCATAGAGTCGAACCCTGCTGTACGGCGGGAATATCTTTCAAGGAGAAAACCGTAGCCCGGCTTAGGGTTGAAGGCTTGGTCAGGCCAACCTTATCCGGTTCACCGGCGCAATGCATGTGGCTGAAAAGCAAGGCTTCATGGATGCTTAGGGTATCTTAGTAGCGCCGCTATGCCTCCCAACGAGTTCAGTTTTGTGCCTCCTTCATGCTCGTCGCTGACAATCAATACTCTCCCTCCCTTTCCCTCGACGTTTCGAATCGTTTCGTCAATCAATCTCCTTTTCTCGTCGTTGGCTTCTCGTAGAGTTCGATCCAGTATCAAGATCCGTTCGATAGCTCCTTCAGAGGCATCTTGAGACACCTGCTCCAATCCGTAAGACACGTCTCCCTTCGAACTTCCTAGCCGCTTCAGGACCTCTTCCACCGCGGCAACTTCTTGCACTGTCCTCATGTCTCTCAAGACCTTGTCGAGGACCCCGCACCTAATCGCCTCATAAGTCCCAGCCTCGCCCGCGCTACTTACACTCTTCACCGCGGCAATCTTCGCTGCAATCTCTGGAGATCTGTCTCTGATAAAGGCGACGAACCTTTCCTTCGTGAATCCTGGCCCAACTACGACTATCTTCCCTTTCAAATCCTTATTAACCAAAGCGACTAGGCTCAAGACATCGCTATAGTATTTCCCTAGAGCACTCTCGCGCTTCTCAGCTTCTCTCTTGCCCGGAAGTCTAGATCGAATCTGAGCCTTGATTTCAAGACCATAGCTTTGAAGGACTGCCACGCATGCCTCTTCTAGGTCAATTGCAACAAGAACAACTGGTTCCTGCCTCAAGACCGCTCGTTGCAGTCTCTCCAGCTGGTGGCTGTGCCAGCGTTTCTTGATGATAGTGACTTGATGTCCCGGTTCAAGGTTCAACGTATGGTAGGAGCCTTGAATATGAAGATCTTCTGGGGCTTCAGTGACGACGCCCAGAACTCTAAGTCTAGTAACTGCCCTGTCAAAATGAGCCTTTTCAACTCTCAGAGTGAGAGAGACCGGCACCCTGCGGCTTGAGGGGCGGCCAACTCCCTCTATCTTGACCTCGCGAGTTGTTCTTGCGTGAACCAGATCATCTCTTTCGATGATGTTGTAGAGATGCCAAAGATCGTCTAGAGTCTGAACTAACACTTTTACGACGCCATGCCTCAGATCTCTTCGGAGTACTTTCAAACCTCAGGCTCTTCCAGTCCATGTGAGTCTATTTCATGTATCTGCAGCAGATTTCCTCGGTCAGGTTTTTATATAGTGCGCCTACCTATACGGGCTGGCATCAGGGCTGGACATTGAATCCTGAAGAAGAAGACAGCATATGTGAAGCATTAGAGCAGCTCAGAATCAATCATAACCTCCGCCAGTGGAGAGTGTGCGCGCTCATATGCGAGTCTCTGGCTGAAAAGTTCAGAACCCTGTTCGAGAAGGAGTGCAAGAAGTAATACCGCTTCCACGTATCCGTCAAAGCGACTTAAGTTTCTCATGGAACTCTAGAAGCAGTTTGGTCTTTTCATCATCAGTGTTTAGGCTGAGGACTTTCATCCCCTGGTTGAACCTCTCGTACTCGATGATGCGTGCCTCTATCAAGGGTTCAATGATTCTTGCCACGGTTGAGGGCGAACAATCCAAGAATCTTGCCAATGTGGACTGGTTGAAGACCTTGCTTCTATTCTCAAGCATGTACTCGATCAACTTAGTCTGGGCTTTCGATTGAAAGATGTCTGTCAGCTTCACCAAGTCGGCTCCTCGATGACAGGCTTTGCAGATGCGAGTTCAAGAGTCTTTCCTAGCCGGAGGCTAGACTTCCCGAACCTCGCACTTGATACGCTTCAGTACTTCCTCTGCCTTGGCTGCCTCAAGCTTAATACTGTAAAGCATACGGGGAGTTCGAAGTTTCAGTTTCACCAGATCCTTAAGCCTCTTAACTCTACAAGCCGTAGCCCTCTCGGAGAGCTTGACGAATTCTTCCACATCAGAGATCTCTGTAGGCATCATTCTCCCCATTAGGCAGACCTTGTTCCGTTTCAAATGCTTAAAAACATATTTGGGCCTCGACGACTTGAAGATCGTACAACGGCTTCTGGATCTAGAACTTCGAGAATTCACCCGCCAGATGACTTGCCGAATATTTGAGGTGTCTCAACATCGACGTTCCACCACGGATTACTCCACTTCTTTTCGATCTTAGGTGTGGCATCCAGAAGGCTTTGAATACGGTCAAAAATCCGTGCAGCATCACCGTCTGGAACGCCTATCTTTCTCAGGATAGCCTCGTTTCTTAGTATGTTCTCAAGGTTCAGTCTGAAAGTCAGAGCGAACTTCTTGTCTTTTTCGAGTGTTCTGCATATCTTGCCTAGGTCAATGTCGCTCTCTCCTTCTCCAATTTCGTGATCAAGGAATATCGCACACAGATCCCTCATGTCTTTCTCTTCAATGCCGATCAGGAGGCGATCAGTCCTATAGTCAGGGTAATTGAGAATCCTATAGTCCAATTGTTGACGAACCAATTCCTCACGTGCCGTTGCCGGAACGTCAAATATGTATTGACACTTTGTCAGAAGGACGTTATGCACTCCTATTGTGTACTGGTTATTCTTCGCGAGTCCGAACATGTCACGGACATCGACCTTGTGCCTCAGGTCAACCGAGTCAGTAAATATGTCAAGCACTCCGCAGTGGACACTGCTATCCTCAAGGATCTTCTCGATGGTTCTTACCCGGTATCGTTTGCCGGCTCTCATTGCGTTGAACCTGCGATCAGATCGTGCCACAAAATAGTAGTATCTTGTCCCGCAAAGATCGCCGAGTGCTAGTAGCAGCTTGTACAGGTCTTGTGCTCGGCTCTTAGGTGCGATCAAGTCTATGTCGTTCAATTCACGAAAAAACGGACTTGAAGGCCTGTTGGCGCTTGGACAGAGCATGCGGACCGCTGCTCCGCCGAAGAAGAGCACAGGTATCGGCTCCTTAGCCAGCTTCTGAGTGGCCGTTGCTGGGAAGAGTTGTCCCATCCGATGAGCGTTCAGTCCCGCCCAGACTGTGACCAAACCTCTCTCAATGTGGAAGTTTGACCTATTGACGTATTCGGGCACTTCAAGATCCTTCGCAATCTGTCCGTAATCGACGCTCGACCTCAGAGGCGTTTCAAGTTCGTAGACAGCTCCATCATAGTCTTGAAAGAGAATGCAGCGACCCAAGTTCCTTCTCTCACATGTAATGTCGGTGAGAGAGTAGAAAAAGCTACGGGTAACCTAGTGGACAGGTAGCTTGGTGAAGACCTGTCTCAACATGTCTCACACGGCAACGAATGCGGCGTCCTCTAGGAACTACTATGAGATGCGCAGTTCTGGGCAGGCAGCGCGTATGGATGCGATCTTTGGCGTAGTCAATGATTCGGCTCATAAGTTATATCTATGGCAGTAAATCATAGTGGGCTCAAAACCGGTGATGATGAATGACCCTGAAGCTCTTCTTCGCCTCAGACGTTCACGGTAGCGATATTTGCTGGAGAAAATTCCTGAAGGTGATTGACTACCACAAGGTCGACATTGCGATTCTGGGTGGAGACCTGACCGGGAAGATGGTCATTCCAATTGT
>CAZVYD010000044.1:0-8401 GCA_964631575.1 uncultured Candidatus Bathyarchaeia archaeon | reverse complement strand
AGTCTCTTGCGGCGGTTCTGGAATCAACTCAAGAAACCTACCAGTACTGGAAGAAGGAGTACGAAAAGTACCAGAAGAAGAGAGAGCTTGAGGAAAAGCTGCGAGAGCTCCAGAGCGAGTTGCTCTGGGGAAGAGTTGAGCGTAGAGAGGTAGCGCTCGCCAAACTCGACGACAAGGTAGAGTCCAGAAGAAGAGCAATAGAACAGACAGAAGCCAAGATAGACGAAGCCAAAGAATCCCTAGGCACAAGGCGCCGAGCACTGGACAGTGCTCTCAGCAAGCGTCAACAACTCGAAGAGAAGAGGGTGGAGCTGGAGCGAGAAATCACTCGAACCGAAACTGACCTTAGATGGGCCAAACTCCAAACCCGGAACACAATTGAGGAGCTTGAAACGCTGTCTCACATCCTTGCAGGACTGAAGAATCCTAGCTCAGACCAAAGTACCACGCCGACGATAATCGAACCACTCGTCAAACTCAGAGAGCGTTTCGAATCTAGGAAGAAGGAACTCGAGACAGTTTCAGCTTCTTCCTCACTCAAAGATTTCCAAGCAGACCTAGCCTCACTTGCTGAAGAGCTTGAGAAAGCGCGTCAAACGGTGGATGCGGCGATCGAACGCGTCATAGATGCGAGAGTCCAGTTCGAGGTTCTTCAGTTCCGAAAGAAGCTTCTTTCAGATGAGCTGCGGGGCCTCCAAACGCAGAGAAGAATCGCAAAGCAGGAGCTAACTCCACTCATCAAGAGAGCTGAAAGGCTAGGACCCAGACCAGCCAAGATCAAGAACATAGGCAATCTTGAAATGGCGATTGCTGCCGTGGAGGAACAGCTCAGGCCGCTCGCACACATTTCCGAAGAGGTTGAGAAGATGTACAGCTCGTATGTCGGCCTTGTGAAAGATCTCAGGGAGAAGGCTGAGCTTGTAGCCAAGAACAGAGAGGAGGTTCTCCGCGAGTTGGCAAAACGGTTTGACATGTGGAAGAGCGTAGTGGAGAACTTTCTCACTCAGCTGAGCGACAGATACAGCGTCATCCTTAACAGTATCGGCGCCTCAGGAACCGCTCGCCTTGTCGAGGCTAGGGACATAGAGAAGGCCGGGCTGGCGTTGCTAGTCTCCTTCAAAGGCGGCAAGCCGACCCCGCTAGACGGGCTCACGCAGAGTGGAGGAGAGAGAAGCGTGGCCCTCATGGCCTTTCTCTTGGCTCTGCAGCAGCACATTAGGTCGCCTTTCCGTGCGATCGATGAGTTCGACGTTCACTTGGATCCCCGAAACCGGGAGATGGTTTCAGACCTAATCGTTTCAAGCTTCAAAGAGACCAAGGACGAGCAGTACTTGGCAATCACACCTGGACAGATAGAAGCGGTCAAAGACAATGTACACGTCATAGTAGTGCAGAACGTTTCGGGGCTATCCGAAATCTCGGAAGTGAAGTAGCCGTGGCAAAGAAGCTAGAGAAAGGGAAGCCTCACACAGCCATCGCAAGAAGAGACGTTCTCGATATAGTGAAGACATGCGAGGCCATCGAAGATCGAAAGTTCAACCCGTTCCTGCTCGACGTCAAATATGCGCTCAACACCCTAAGGAAATACTTCCCCCACTGGAAAGAGCTTGATGATCATTGCCTCGATGCTCATGCCCTTAACCGTCTATCAAGAGTTCTGAGGCTTCAAGGCAGTCAGCTCAGATTCCAGTCCAGCTCCCTGTACGCAGATCCTGCCTTCCTCGAAGAGAAGCTGACAGCTCTGTCAGTGAAACGTCTCGCCGAGACGTTTGTGGGGAGCTGGCATCCGATCGCAGAACTAGAGCAAATCACTGAACCGTCAATGAGGGAAGCAATTGCATATTGGAATATTCTCGCTCCGGTTGAGGAGCGGTGGAGGAGGTTTGAGGTGGGAAGTTCTGCTCCTCCCGGGTTCCTTGGAACAGAGGACCTAGACAAGATCGGGGTCCAAGCCAAAGAAACGTTTGAGAAGACTTTATCGAAACTCTGGATGCAGCTCAAGGAGGAGTCCAGCACCGGCGCTGTCAATTATCAAGATTTCATATGCAGAGAAGACTTTCTCGAAACTGTTGAAAGGGCAGTCCAGGTGAGCTTCCTAGTTACGTATGGTTACGCCAGGATGGTTGAGTCAGGCGGGGCCGTACAACTGCTGCCCAATGAAGAACGAAAGCTTGAACGCCACCCTGTGAGCTTTCCCGTATCCCTAACGCATGAGGTCTGGTCGAAATGGAGAGAAAAGCGAAAGCCAAACGCTTCTTCGGCGACAAAGTGAAGAGGGCTACGCACCTTCTCCTCTTCCGCAGAGGAAAGCTGCCTGGGGCGAAGGGCTGGGAGCTGAGGGCAAGGCTGGGAGAAGACTATGAGGAGGTTCTCAAACAGCTCAACGAACTCCTCGACGGTGTCGACCTAGAAGTGAAGACAATAGGGCCAACAGCTGGCGTCGCGTCCTTTGGAGAGACGCTTACGCCTGAGTCGCGTTACGTAGCAACACTGAAGGGCACAATAAGCCTGAGGGAGGCAAGGATGTGCGGCTGGAGGATCGACAGCCTCGCCGGGCTAGCCATCGCCGTGGCTTACGTCGTCTCAAAACAGGGAAAGGCCCCGAGGAAGGAAATTGAGAAGATCCTCGCGAGGAAATTCGGCAAATGGAGGTCCATGGCTATGACAGACGCTTTCTTAAGAGTAGGATACTTTGGCGAGGACGAATCAGGCATGCTCTACTTGGACTGGAGAACCAGAGCTGAAGTGGACCTTAGAACCCTTATGTCAGCACTGGCTGAGGCAAGATTCGAATAGAAACGCTACACAAGCCAGTGCAAAATGCTCTCTCTGAGCCTAGTATTTCTCGATCGCTCCGCTTATGTGCCCCGTCTTGAGCAGGGCGAGGTAGTGAACGTGCTTGGGTACTCTCAATTTCCCAGTATTGTGTATTCTTTCGATTCTGCGGAACGCCTCTTTATCCACGTCCGCGTCAAAGATCAGCTCGCCATTGTTCTCGACCCGGAACGATCCGACTTCGTTGTAGATGCCCATAATGTCTGACTTGGATAGGATTACCGATCCTCCTGAGATCACGATCTTTTTCGGATCCATTGGCTTATCGGAAGGGGTACTTAGCTCGTGCACGTAGCCTCGCATGGCGTCATTTACGAGATCTGCTACATTTTTGCCCTGTTCCTTTGCCCTTCCAATCAGCTTGCTGTAGACCTGTTTATCGAGGCCACGGATCAAGACAGTGTTAGAGCCGCTTGCCAACTTCTACATTCTCCCTCTTGGTTAGGTCGTGAATCGCAGTTAGTGCGATATACATGTATATCAAGATTGACTATAAAAAGCTTGCTAATCCTTAAGAGATGGTATATCATTATATCGTTAGTGCAGATCCGGTCTGCAGGGCTTTAGAAATTGGCCTCGAAAAACAACCGTGGAAAAAGGGGAAACAACAAGAATAACAATTCTCATGTGCCTACAAAACCCTGTGAGTGGTGTGGCCAGAGCCTTCCAACGGTGAAGTACCATCTCCGGATATGCCCCGACTGCAGAAAAGCTACAATCAGCGCGTTTATGAGAAGTGTTCGAAAGTAGATTCGACGCCTCTTGAAACCATAGTCACCTAGCAAGCGACAGATTAAACGCTTGACTCGGGAAAACGTCGAGTTCTGACTGAACACATGAGTATGTTCTAAGTTCTACTGTTGACATCTCAGGTTCTGAACAGTTACACTACATCTCCATCTTGACTCATTGTGATGATACTCGGCTTCGAGTGAGATGAGTTGCTCCAGTTACTGTTGATGGCTGCGAGCGCCGATTTTCCGGAGAATGCTCATCATGTCAAACTCGATCCATTCTTCAAGGATCTTTCCAGCTCTAATGAGAGCAATGTCAACGTAAGGGATCACAATTCGCTTCCCGGTTGCCGGAATGCCGTGAAACTCTCCCGTGTGAGTACACCACATTGTTATGCGACTCACGACCTTGTCGCCTTCGGCGATCTGATCTTCCACAATGGCTTGGATATCAGAGAAAGCCGAAAAAAATCTTAGCTCATCGCTTCTTCTTTCGCCGAGATTCATCGGCTTTTCGCCGCCTCCAGGGTGAAGAACATGGTTGGGGTCTAGAAACTCCATTACAGCATCCATGTCTCCCGTATGATACGCCTCAAGATAGCGGCGAACCATCGCCTTGTTAAGTTCAGTCGACATAGTGAGCACACATTGCCATCCACTGACATTTATCAGTTCTTAGCTGAAATCAACCGATTCCTGAGAGCGCAATTGTCAACTGCCAACTTGACAGTATCCATGAGTGAGCTCCTCTTTGCGGTCCATACATGTAGATTGACATCTGCAGGCGGGGCGACGTAACAGATTCCGCGTGCGCCAAACTTAATAAATCTGGGCGCAGAATTTTCGGTGGATGATTATGGGCTACTGGCGTAGCCACTCCCAGACCGCTGTGTTTCTCGTTCTAACAATCGTTTCCACATTGTTCGCCTTCGATCAACTGATATTGCTGGCCCCGACTGACAAGGTCGAAGCGTGCACAACTTTTGCTGCCATAGGCTCATTCACGTCGAAAGGGCAACCTGTAGTAGTCGAGAACACTGATGTCGAAATCGGATTAAGCGCAGAGGTTCGCACCATGACAAACCAGGGTCGCTACAGTTTCGCGGCTGTATACGTGTTGGACAAGCGAGTGCGCGCGTTGGGATATCCGGATGGTTATCCCAAACATGGGTTAAATGAAAAGGGGCTTGCGGTTGTAATGACCAGCGTTGCTACGCGCGCGGTTTCTTTCAATTCTTCGGGATGGTACTGTCCAACACATCTCCAAGACATACTTGAGAGAGCAGCAACGCCTGAAGAAGCTTATCGGGTTCTGACGCAGAACATACGTGAACATAGTCTCGCGAGCGTTGGCTCAGTATATGGGGGTGGCTTGACGTGGATTTTCAGTAACGCAACACATGTGATTGCGGCAGAGTGTACCTCCGATACTGTTGTGCTTGTGAAGTCCTTTAGTGATGGCTACGTCGTTCAAACGAATCATTATACCGTCCTCCAACAGTACAACATACAGCCTATCGGCACTGGAAGCATGAAGCGACTGAACAGAACAGCCGAGTTGATTGAGAAGAACCGCGGAAAACTGAACGTAGATCTGGCCATGAAAATCACGAGAGATCACGAAAATGGGGCGTACTCTATCTGTTGCCATAAAGCAGACTTTAGAACAGTGGCATCCAGTATTATGTCACCAGCGAAAGACGCTGACAAATCCGCTATGTGGACCGCGATCGGCCAGCCATGCCAAAATGAGTATGTCATCAGAACCATGCAAACACAAGCGGCTGGAGGCGGTACAGTAAGCATGGTGCTGGTCCACGACCATGCTGTGAATCTCGTTGAGTTCAAGTTGAAGCGTTATCAGCGCAATCCGGATCTCATCTAAACTAGAGGACTGAGTATCGTCTCCGCCCCTCAACCTTCGCGTCCGGTAATGTCACGGGTTGTGTTCACCTCAACCGAACAGAGCGCGTAAGTGAAAGGCTTATCTAGTGTTTCTGCTTTCTGCTGCTAGATGGGGCCGAATCGGGGCCGTAGATTGCGGCAATAGTCTGTTTGCGCACACGGTCTCTAGCCAGGTATGACGACAACCTGCATGAGCGGTCTTCAGAGAGAGATGGAGGCAAGAAGATGACGCCGGTCGTTTCTCGAAGAGAATTGCTCGTGCAGTCGCCAAGGGCTCCAGAAGCCAGAATATGGGTTTACGGACCGCAAGGGATGACGATCTTCAGGAGCGCGTGAAGAAACCCGTAGGTCAAGGGTTCAAAATGATGTGCGCGTCATGAAACTCCCTCCGGCCCCACCACAACTTCGGTTCTCATGGCTAAGGAAAGGCCGCGTTTACGAAAGTGTTATTTTCCACTGAGGCACCATAACACATTGGTTCTGGGCGGCGTAGGTTCATGGTCTTTCAAAGCTCATTAGGCGCGTCTGAAGCCGCGGGTTTCTTCCAATTCTTTTGGCTCGTCTTTGCGCTAAACGTTGGCCTGTTCCTACTGATAGTGATCCTCCTCAGGTTTGCGTACTCAACCTTCCCCGTCTGTCCTATCCATCGTTGTGAAGTTGAGTACATCCCATCACTAGATGTCCACTATTGCAAGCAATGCTCAGACTATGTCACCTCGCCAGAGCAGATCAAGCGTTAATTACTGCCTGACGAAACCACGGTCCTTGCTTTCTAGCACTCTTGCCATTCAATCGATCTTCCGGGGCGGCGAAATGCTGGCAGCTATTCTCAGATCACGTTTGAAACTGAATAGTTGGTGCAACATGAAGCAATCCTTAATTATTCGGCATCTTCATTCAGAAAACGGAGTTGGCGGCCATAGCTGGGAGCTAGGACCCGTACCCATTTCGAACACGGCAGTGAATCTCCCAGGCGATTCAGGCAGTAGTATGGTGCGAAAGCCCATGCCAAACTTGGACAGCTGCCAGCTCCATCCAAGAATCCAATTAAGGTTTATAACAGCCACCTAATAGTCATAGGGAGATTTGCCGGAGGAATTTCAGTTGATTCCGCTGTTCTCAGCCACAGGTTTGCCGTTGGGGCCATCTGGAGACCTCAACACGATAATTTCGCTGTTGATGTACCTTTCCTTCATCCTGTTCATGTTCTTTGGGCAAAAGATCCAAGTCCGCCTCATGCTTCTGGAGGTTGACGGCGCTGTGAAACGGCTTGAATACATGAGAAACGATGCGAAGCTCTTGGCCCTCAAGACCGTGAAGGAAGTGGGCAAGCCTAAGGAAGATCCGACGCCTGAGCTGAACATGATGCTTGAGCAGTTTCTTATCTCGCCTGAAGGAATGGATCCGGCAGGCCTCGTCTGGAAGCTTGATCATATCCTCAATGTTCGAGACATGAAATTCAAGGACGATGTCAAGAAGATTGCGCCCGAGGCGGATGAGTCCCAAGTAAATAACCTCGAGAACTTGATTGAGGCTTCACAGGCGATGAACACGATCTACCGAATTGTGCGGCATTTCTACCTTCTTGGAAAGAAGACCTCAAGCTTCTACATAATACTGCAGATTCAGATGATCCTTCCTCTCGTAATGCAGGAGGCGGAGGCCCTCATAGGTGCGGCCAGGGCTTTCTCACAAGGCCAGCCAATAGGAGATGGAGCAGGTGCCTTGGTGGCAGCCAAACTGATGCGAGGTAAAGAAAAGAGAAAACTTGACAGGGATATAGTGGCTGCGGAGACGATGATAGAGGGAAGACGAGTAATTCCTCTCAAGGCTGAGGGCCCTGGTGGAAACGTGGGCAAACCCGGCGACGCGATGAAGCGGATCATCGAAGAGAGCAATGGAAAGATTGCTATGGTGATCATGGTTGATGCAGCATTGAAGCTTGAGGGAGATAAGACAGGTGATCTGAGCGAAGGTATAGGCGCCGCCATTGGAGGCCCGGGAACAGAAAGGTTCAAGATAGAAGAGGAAGCGGTGAGACACAAGATTCCGGTGTACGCCATAATAGTTAAGGAGAGCATAATGGAAGCGATCGCCCCGATGAAGAAGGAGATCTCTGAGGCTGCTGAGCTAGTGTTGGCAAGAATCAGGAAGCTGATTCTTGATCGAACGAAGGAAGGAGATATTGTGGTTGTGGCCGGGATCGGAAACACTGTGGGAATCGGACAGTAGGTGAAGACGATGCAGACAAGACCTCCCAGCAATATCTACCTGTACCTTATGATAGTATTCAGCATCGCGGTTCTGGGATATTCGGTGTGGATGCTTTACACTGGGCTTCTCTCAATGAAGGAGGGAAACATGGAGAACTTCTACTATACTGCATTCATTAGTTTGGTCGGCATAATGCTTGCACTCAGTTCCCTGACCCAGATCAGAAGACGGGTATCCATCCTTCCCCGGCTCGGAGCAAGAGTTCTAACCGTCGCCTTATGTGACAAATGCAACTTCAAGGTCATGCGCAACTTCGCAGCCGGAGACTATGTCTTCAAAGAAGCAGGAAAATGTCAGCAATGCAACGAGACCATGTACATCAGTCAAATCTACCAAGAGGAACCCAAAAAGAAGCAAGATTAAGCTGTTAGGTTTTCGCATCCGCTCTCTGTGATCAAGACAGTATGCTCTGCCTGAGCCACAGGCTCTCCACTTCTCTCCACTAGGATAGGGTATCCTGAAACACATCTGGACTTGACCAACTCGGCGAATGTGGCCTCCGCGTTCCGTAGCCAATCGAGCCTTGCAAGCCAACGCCGTGCAAAAGGAAGAGTCCTGAATTCCCTTTCTATGTGCGCAATCAGACGCTTCCCTTCTTCCGTATCGGTCCCCTTTCGTCTAGAGAATCTGAAGATGTATGCCCTGTCCCCATC
>CAZVYD010000043.1:0-8660 GCA_964631575.1 uncultured Candidatus Bathyarchaeia archaeon | reverse complement strand
GTGACGAATCACAACTGTTAAATGTGCTTGATTTCTCCGTTGCTCAACGTTGGTGTAGATTGCCAATCCTTGATGAACCAATCAAAGAACCACTGTCAATACGTAACTATGTTGGTGGGCAATGGCTTGAGTCGAACGGAGAGGTTGTGGATGTCATAAACCCCGCGGTCCAGAGAGTGATTGCGAAAGTTCCAATCTCAACAAGAGAAGAGATTGATAGGGCTGTTGAAGCGGCTAATGAAGCTTTTCCAGAATGGCGAAGAACTCCTCCGCTCGCTAGGGCGAGATGCATGTTTAGATTGAAGGAGTTGTTAGAGCAGCGCTTTGAGGAACTCAGCCGTATTCAAACCATGGAGCACGGGAAGACCATCGATGAGTCCAGAGGAGAGACTAGGCGTGGAATTGAGAACGTTGAGGTGGCAGCTGGAATCCCGTCTCTTATGATGGGGTATAATCTGGAGGATGTGGCTGCCGGGATCGATGAGTACTTGATTCGTCAGCCCCTAGGGGTCTTCGGCATCATAGGGCCGTTTAACTTTCCGTTTATGGTTCCTCTCTGGTTCATTCCGTATGCTCTAGCAACCGGCAATTGTATTGTCGTGAAACCCTCAAGCGAGGACCCAATCAGCCAGGTGAAGATTGCTGAATTGGCAGAGGAGGCAGGAATTCCTTCGGGAGTATACAACGTTGTGAATGGCGGAAGGACTGTTGTGTCCGGCATGCTAGATCATTCTGGCATCAAAGGAATATGCTTCGTGGGTTCCACGCCTGTCGGACATGACGTCATATACAGGCGGTGCGGTGAGACTGGTAAGAGGGTCATCGCTCAATGCGGCGCCAAGAACTTTCTGCTCGTGATGCCGGACGCTGACTTGCACGGAACGATCGCGACTTGCATGACATCTTTCTACGGCAACGCTGGCCAGCGATGTCTCTCAGGCGCCAACCTCGTAACGGTTGGCGAGGGACTCAGCGAAAGTGAACACAACGCATTTCACAAGAAGATCGTGAATGCGTTTGTTGATGCTGCCTCCAAGATAAGAGTGGGCTATGGCCTTGATCAGTCAGTTCAGATGGGACCGCTCCGCGACAGCGAAAAGAAGGACAAGGTGGCTGGGTACATAGACAAAGGGGTCAAGGAGGGAGCCAAGCTTCTGCTTGACGGAAGGAAGGTGAAGCTCGTGGGAGATTGGCCTCACTCGGCCTTTCTGAATCCCACCGTTTTCGACGACGTTACGCCTGACATGACTATTGGCAGTGAAGAGATCTTTGGGCCGGTGGCGTGCATCATGAAGGCAAAGAACATGGATGCGGCCGTGGAGATGATTCACAGTAGCGAGTACGGCAACGCGGCATCAATCTTCACTCAGAACGGAAAACGGGCAAGGGAATTCCAGTACAACGTGCAGTGTGGCAACATAGGGATCAACATAGGGATAGTAGCTCCCATGGCCTTCTTTCCCTTCAGCGGAATGAAGAAGTCGTTCTTCGGCGACCTGCACGGACAGGGAACGGAGGCAATCCGATTCTTCACAGAAAGCAAAGTCGTGATTCAACGGTGGTTCTAGAATGGAACGGGTCGACCCCACAGCTGCCACCGTGATAAACTTCGTGCAAGAACTCGAAGACAAATCTGCCGCATTCTACGAGGAACTTGCGAGAAAATTCCCTGAGTGCGCGTCAACATTCCTCTCGTTTTCCGAAAGTAGCAGAAAGAACAAGGTTCTGGTGACCAGAACCTACCAAGAAACCGTAACAGACGCTATTGAGACCGGCTACTCGTTCAAAAACCTCAATATGAACAACTACGCTGCTCAGACAACTCTAGGCGAGAAGACGGGCTACGAAGACGCATTGAAGGTAGCGATACAGCTTGAGGAGAAGGCCTGCAAGTTCTACTCAGACGTGACGGAGCGATGCAACTCGCTTCTCGCTACGATCCCTCGAGCCTTCAAGAAGGTTGCTCAAGAACGGAGCGAACGTAAGCTCAAGCTGGAGTCTATGGATTCATAGAGCCCGGAGTAGTTACTTCGAGCCTCATCTGAATATCAATGTAGGCTTGTTCCTGGTGTTCATTTGACGGCTTTCACAGACTCGGTCAGGCGATCGATCAGCGTCTCTACTTGTTGCTCAGCGATGACCAGCGGGGGCTGAATTCTGAGCACGTTTCCCTTCACTCCTCCAGCCCCGATCAAGACGCCTCTTGCGCGCATCAGCTCTTTGATTCTGGCGGCTTTTGCTGGGGCAGGAGTCTTGTTCTTTGGCTCTTCAACCAGCTCAACCCCGATCATTAGACCCTTTCCTCGGACTTCTCCGATCAGAGGTTCCTTCGCTTGAAGCTCGCCTAGTCGCTTCATCAGGTATTCCCCTTTCGCTCGCGACTGCTTCGGGAGATCCTGTTCCAACATGACTTCAAGGGTGGCAATCCCAGCCGCGCATGAGACAGGGTTGCCTCCGAACGTGGACAGATGATCTCCGGGTTCGTAGGAGTCGGCGATGTCAACTCGCGCGGTGCAGGCCCCGAGAGGCATTCCGCTGGCAATTCCCTTTGCCAGGCAAATGATGTCGGGTGTTACATCGTAGTGTTCTATAGCGAACATCTTGCCTGTTCTCCCGAATCCGGTTTGGACCTCATCTACGATGAATATGATGCCGTGTCGATCGAGAATCTTCTTCACTGCTTTGAAGTATTCTGGGGGAGGCACAAGTATTCCTCCTTCGCCCAGAATTGGTTCGGCTATGAATTCAGCTACGTTGTTCGAGGAGGCGTATTCGATTATGTCTTCGATCATTTCTGCACAGCGAATTCCGCAGCCCGGATATGTCTGTCCGAGGCTACATCGGTAGCAGTAGGGCGCAGGCCCGAAGGAGACGCCGCCTAGGTAAGGTCCCATGTCGTACCGACGCCTTTCCCATTGACCCGTGACGCTCAGCGTCCCCAAGGTTCTTCCGTGGAAGGAGCACATTAGGGCGATGATCTCGTGTTTCTTGGTGAATTTCCTGCCCATTTTGAGGGCGCATTCAATGGCCTCTGCGCCACTATTGGAGAAGAAGGTTTTCTGTAAGCCTTCGGGAACGATCTGGGCTAGTTTCTCTGCAAGCTCCGCTGCGGGCGCGACATGATATTGGTATGTACAGCAGTGTAGTAGCTTGCTAGCTTGCTCCTTTATGGCGTTCACAACCTTCTCATGGCAGTGGCCTGTGTTTGCAACACTTATGCCCGAGAAGCAGTCAAGGTATTCCTTGCCGTCAAGAGCCTTCACTATGGCTCCTTTGCCTTCGGCGACAACGACAGGTTCTATCTGCTTCACAGAACTGGTGACGAGATACTTCCTGTATTTCTGAAAGATCTCTTCCATGCTTGACATTTCAACGCCTCCAGACAGGTAACGTAAGAACGTCTAGCACGCTAATTGTCTTTTGCATCGGTAACAGGTCAGGCGCGATGATACTGTGACCATTGCGCCAGCTGACTGCGCTGCGAAGATCGGCGGAACCATACAGTCGCTTGAGCAAGAAGAGACATTGGAGAACAAACAGGCTTCCCGATCATGTTTTTGGAAAGCTTTTATTGTGTTCGATCTTTCTGGCATCTTCGTAGGGCTTGAAGTTGTCTGCTGACATGGTTCTGTTGAACGGCAAGGTCGTCACGATGGATGCTGGAGAATCCGTCGTTGAAGCAGTGGCTGTTGAGTCAGGCAGGATTCTCGCTGTTGGATCAAATGAAGAAGTGCGGTCTCTGGCAGGAGCATCTGCGAAGACAGTGGATCTGCACGGGAGAACAGTGATTCCTGGCTTGATCGAGTCTCATTGCCATCTGACGTGGGGTGAGGGAACTGAGCGAGCGATGGGGATCATAGATGGAAGCTATGAGGCCGGTGTCAGATCCATCACTGACATTCAGGCAAGGATAGCCGAGCAGGCGAAGAAGAAACCTAAGGGAGAATGGATCAGCGTATCGAAGGAAGACGACTCTAAGCTTCTGGAGAAGCGTCATCCAGGCAAGTCTGATCTGGACAAGGTGGCGCCAGACCACCCTGTGATCATAGACACCGTGGGGGGACACTTCGCGGTCGTGAACAGCAAGGCCTTCGAGTTGGCAGGGATCACGAAGAACTCGCCTGATCCCATGGGTGGAAGGTTCGAGAGGGATCCGAAGACTGGAGAGTTGACGGGCTGGATTCATGAGAGGGCTAGGTTAGCAGTTGTGCCGCCTGGATTGGGGTTTGAGCCAACTCTTGAGCAGGCCGTGGAGGGAATCGAGTGGATGACGCGGCGGTACGCGGAGTCCGGCCTAACCTGTGCGAATGACGGAGGAATTAGGCAAGGAGTTTTCATACGGGCCTTCCAAGAGCTTCTGGCAAGGGGCGAGCTTCCCATACGGATACGGGTTGATCCTCGATGCGAGTTGATGCCGCATCTGGCCGCGCTCGGAGTCACGGAAGGCTTCGGAAACGAGATGCTGAGGCTGTGCGCAGTGAAGATCACGGCTGATGGTGCGATTTCGGCTAGGACAGCGGCTGTAGCAGAGCCATACCTCCATCGGCCGAACTACTTTGGAGAGCTGGCCATCACGAGAGAAGAGCTTCATAAAACCGTCATGGAGGGTTATCGGCAGGGCTACAGGTTCGCCATTCACGCGAACGGCGAGCGAGCCATCAACATGGCTCTTGATGTCTTGGAGGAAGCCCAAGAAGAGTGGCCGAGAAAGGATCCGAGGAACAAGATCATTCACTGCACCGTTGTGACGAGAGAAATCATTGCAAGAATGAAGAAGCTAGGCGTTCTTCCGACGATCTTCGGTCCATACCCGTACTATCACGGAGACAAGATCATATCCGCGTTTGGCGCCGAAAGGCTGGAAAGAATGTTTGCGGCAAGAAGCTTTCTCGACGCAGGGATCCAAGTGTCAGCTCACTCAGACCACACAGCTTCGCCCTATCCCCCATTGATGGGAATTCACGCCCTAGTGAACAGAAGAACAGCGAAGGGCCTACCGATAGGCACAAGCCAGAAGATCTCGGTGTTGGAGGCAATCAGACTTTACACCATCAACGCTGCGTACCAGAGCTTTGAAGAAAATGTCTTGGGCTCGATTGAGCCCGGTAAGCTCGCGGACATGACAGTCCTAGGCGAAGATATACTCACGGTACCATCAGAGGCGATCATGAATATTCCCGTAGACATGACGATTGTTGGCGGCAAGATCATTCATCAAAGGAAGTCATAGAAACACATAGCGATCCTGATCGCCACACTCCGAAAGAACGACGAGAATCTATCAGTTGATTCGCAACCCCCAGAAGGATCACCTAGCGAGCCGGAAAAGGGTCGAAATCAGTCAGGGATGTTAACCCGAGGTTCGTAGCCCGCTCGGGGCTCCATGTCTTGCCTACTCACTCAACTATTTTGGATGAGACTCATGCTATCTTGTGGTGATAGTGTATCTGCATCCAGTAGGCGCTAATACGAAATCCAACTTCTTGATGATTTTTCTCAGGCTCTTCGATGCCGGTGGTGAACGCCATTCTATCACAAAATCGTATTCGCCTAGCGACTGCGCGCCATCACTTATCATTTGTTCCGTCATGAGGTCCATTGATGGATCAATTGCAGTCACTATGCGGCCCATCGATGTATCCGCTCGAATCTCCTCCACCATCTCTTCCAACGCCGACAATGCGTCAGCGATCCTAGGACCATAAAGCTTCAGACAACTCTTCATTTTGGAAACCTCAGGCGCCCCTATATGACATTCTTCAGATTTAAATCGCATGAATCGATTTCCATCAGGCCCGAGAATGCAATTCGAAGAGACGATTAGCTGTTACAGGTCATGTCCTTTGGTTCTGCGCTTGACGACGTTCTATGTCATGAGTGCACAGTCAGTGGTCAAAATCGAAATTGATCTGAACTGCGCATTCGCAGGCGGCCAGATTAGATGCTGAGCGAACAATCAACGCGGTCAGGGTTGAACCTAGTATCCATAGAGCTTTGAGTACTTGGCATCGAGGTAGCTGACAAAGTGCATAACGTTGATCTTTTCTCCAGTGATTTTTCTCAGAAGGTCTGCTGGATCGTACAAGTTTCCGTATGCATGCACGTTCGTGGACAGCCACTTTCTAATGCTGCTGAAGTCGCCCTTTGTAAGTAGGCTTCGCCAATTAGGTATGACCTTCTCCATCGCAGACAAGATCTGCCCGCCATAGATGTTTCCCAATGCATAAGACGGGAAATATCCAAAGAGCCCGCTTGCCCAATGTGTATCCTGCATAACACCTTCAGAATCATTCTCAATCTTTAGGCCAAGATAGTCCTTGTACTTCTGGTTCCAGACTTCAGGAAGCTCGGCCACCTGAACTTTGCCAGCAAACAAGGCCTGTTCAATTTCGAATCTTATGATGATGTGTAGAGCGTAGGTGACTTCATCAGCTTGGATACGTATCTTGGACGGCTTAACATGGTTGATCGCATGAACAAAATCCTCTTGACGGACATCGGAGAAGACGCTGCCCGTGAGCGCTTTCAACTGTGGGAAGTAGTATGTCCAAAACTCCGGAGATCGACCCACAATGTTCTCTACGAAACGTGATTGGGACTCATGGAATCCGTAGGAGCATCCTGCTCCGATCGGCTGGTACATCCAGTCATGCCTCAGGTTCTGATCGTATATGGCATGGCCACCTTCATGCAGAACTGAGAAAAGCGAAGCTGCAACATTATCCTCGTGGTAATGTGTCGTGATTCGCACATCGTCGAAATATCCTGTCGTGAAAGGGTGCTCAGTTTCATCAATTCTCCCTCCCGCGCTCTTCGATTCAACATCATATCCGATAAGGCGAACCAGAGAGTTGGAGATCTCACGTTGAATGTTGATCGGGACCTTCCGCTTCAAGATGGAAGGATCCGGTTGTCTTCGTGCGGCCAGACATTTGTCTAGTACCGAGGTAAGGCCACTCCTCAACTCGTCAAATATCGAGGCAATCAGTTCCGAACTCATCTTAGGCTCAAAAATGTCGACAAGAGCGTCGTACGGAGTTGCCGTGTTCTTTACTTTCATTAGGATCTCAGCGGCCTTTCTTTTCAGATCAAAAAGCTTCTCAAGTTCGGGTTTGAACATGGAGAAATCCTTTGCAAGCTTCGCCTTCTTCCAAATGTCAACAGCAATGGCCTGCTGCCTAGCCGTTTCCACGACGAGTGCTTCAGGAAGTTTTGTCTCCTCGTCGTACTGCTTTCTCGCCAGATAGACGTTTCTTGTCTGAGCCTCGTTCATTGTCTCGTAGTTCGGATGCCTTTCGATCTTTTCTAGCAAGACGCCTATCTCTGGATCTGTGATCATTCTATGTTCAATCTGACTGAGCAGGGCAAGTTGTTGGCTTCTCAACCCGATTCCTTTCGGCGGCATCTTCGTTTCCATGTCCCAGTGGACGATGGATTGAGCGGACTGAAGAATCAGTACTTGCTTGGCTTTCGCCAGAAGCTTCTCATATTCCGAAGACAAGCTCTGGTCTAATACCATACGTGCAACACCGGGGAACCCTTGAGCCTTTCAAACAATATATGGCTTGCCTTGCGATTTTCCCGGGCCAATGCTAATTGGAGGAGCTGCCTCCGGCAGTTTTCCCACTTCGCCTTTCAGCTGCCCTTTCCAGTGCATCCACGACCGGTAGCCTTTCTCCTGCAAGAAGCGAAAGCATCGCGCCGCCTGCTGTGCTGAGGTGAGAGAATCGGTCTTCAATTCCCATTATTGATGCTAGCCCCACAAGGTGGCCTCCACCGATTATTGTATAGCCGTCGCATTCGCTGATCGCTTCAAGGGTGCTTCTTGTTCCATAATCGAACCCATTCTTTTCGAATACGCCTAAGGGTCCGTTGGCAACCACAGTCTTTGCTTTCCCCACGACTTCCAAGTAGTACCTTGTCGTTCTGTGGCCGATGTCTAGGATGCTCTCATTCACAGGTAGTTCCTTGACCGCTATCTCAAGCCTTTTCTCGTTTCTAAGAACTGCTACGTCAGTTGGTATCTCCACATGACTTGGAAAACGGTCCAGAATTGACTTAGCCTGTTCCACGCACTTCTCGAGGCCTTTCATCTCCTCTTCGTTTCTAGGACCTAGCCTGAATCCTCTTGCCTTCAGAAACACTTTCGCAGGAACACCTCCCAAAAGTATCTTGTCGGCTCTATTGTTTCTGAGTATGTGCTCTATGACGGGGAGCTTGTCTTCCACCTTGGCTCCTCCGAGGACGAAAACCGACGGCCTCGCCGACTTCACTAGCACTGTGTTGAACGCGTCCAGTTCTCTTTCCATAAGTCTGCCCGCGACAGTTGGCAAGACTTCCGCGAACCCGATGAGTGAAGGCTGAGATCTGTGAGCCGTTCCAAACGCGTCGTTGACAAAGAGGTCGAAGAGAGGCGCGAGCCTTTTCACCAGATGTGTCTTTGCTGCCATCTCAGGAGTGCAGTCGACATTCTCCTCAGCACAGAACCTCAAGTTGTCGAGAACAAGGATCTCTCCGCTCCGAAGTTGCTTGATCTCCTGTCTGGCAGAAGGGCCCACAACATCATCCACAAACCTTACTCTTTGAGAGCAGTATCTCTGGAGTCTTCTTGCATGAGGTTCAAGTGAAGTGAAATCTGCTCGGCCGGGTCTGCTCTGATG
>CAZVYD010000042.1:0-8668 GCA_964631575.1 uncultured Candidatus Bathyarchaeia archaeon | reverse complement strand
GTCGGAATCGGAGTCGGAGGTTCAGCGGACATCGCTCTGAAGCTCGCGAAAAAGGCCCTTCTCAGACCGATAAATGTGCGGCATCCAGAGACAGAAATCGCTGATCTTGAAAGGACACTCTTAGGAGCGATAAACATGACTGGAATAGGACCTATGGGGCTGGGAGGAACCTTCACTTCGTTAGGCGTAAACATGGAATACGCCTACTGCCACACCGCCAGCCTACCCGTAGGATTGAACATGCAGTGTTGGGCAGCAAGACGAGCGACTGCACGCATTCATAGAAACGGAACCGTGAAGATAATGAGCTAAGGAGAAACTGAAATGGCCACGTTTAGGTTCAAGACACCAATCAGCGAGGCCGATGCTAGGAAGCCGGACATAGGAGACATGGTGTACGTCAGCGGAATCATGATCACTGCTAGAGATCAAGCCCATAAGAGGGCACTTGAATACGTTAGATCAGGGAAAACGATTCCAGTCAACTTCGAGGGAGGCGTCATATTCCACAGCGGGCCGATAGCTGTGAAGGAGAAAGAACAGTGGAAGATAGTAGCAGCCGGGCCAACGACAAGCACCAGAATGGAACCATACGAAGCAGAATTCATCGAGAAGCTGAAGCCTCGGATCATTGTCGGAAAAGCTGGCATGGGCGCCAAAACCGCTGAGGCGGCTGAGAGATTTGGCGCGATATATTGCGACTTTACAGGTGGAGCAGCCGTTCTAGCCTCGCAGAGAATAAAGGCGGTGAAAGGTGTGGAATGGTACGACCTAGGTATGCCTGAGGCATTGTGGATTCTAGAGGTTGAGGAATTCGGCCCAACAACCGTCACAATTGATTCACGCGGAAAGAATCTCCATGACATGGTTCAAGACTCAGCACAGAAGAAACGAGCAGAAATTCTAAGAACTCTGGGAGCCTGAGAATAGCCATACCTTTTTCCATTGCTCTACGAGTATGTGCGTTGTGGAATCGATATGGGATATGCTGGCACGTCGATAACCCCTGAAGACGCTGAGGAGATCATAAACGAAGTTAGTCGTGCATATGCCAAGGTTCCGATGATGTTTCGGTCGTTTCTTCCTTCGCTGCCTGAGCTGTTGCGGAAGATTCCAGATTGTGCTAGAAAGTACACCCTAGGTGATCTCATAAAGCTCCTTGAATCTGCTCACGAAGAGGGAAGAATCTAGCGGCTACACCTCTTCTCGAGGTTCTAAGGAAGAGGTAAAGGGATGAATCCCTGCTTCATTAAGAGCAAGTCGATTTGTCTATCGAGCCACGGGCCGCACAATTGGCAAAGTTAACAGCGCGTGCGGAACAATAAGCACATCCAATTCTGAGTCCAACTTCCCTTTGACGATTTCAAAGGCTTCCTTCATGTCAGCCGCAGGAGTCATCTTCGCGTCTACAACAATCTTCGGATCTTTGCAGCCTACAACGATTACGTCGTTCTGCTCCAACACTTTGGCCATGACAAAAGCTCGCTGAGCGCCGGCCGGATATCCTGTGCGGCGTAGATCAGCTAACAAAGACGGGATGTCCTTGGCGTTTTTCATTTTTTCAATGTACCGCTGTTCTCCGACGCCTTTGCCGGCTCCCTCTTCGCACTGAGCCGGTAGAATGAAGACCCCGCCAGGTTTCACGACTGATGTTGGAGCAAAGAACAGATAGCTAGCTGCTCTGCTTGCCTGATATAGATTTACATCTTTGGGAAAACCGGCACCGCAGACAGCAACATCGTACTGTTGAGGGACTGGCACCTCGTAGACACTCCTGGCGAATGCCACCAGTTCTGAGAAGGTTGCTGTTGGCTCCCCGGCACGAACAGCCAGCACTCGCTTCTCATCGTCCATAACAACATTGATGATGAAGCGCAATCCAGCTCGGCGGCCCGCCTCGGCAACTGCCTCTTGGAAGAGGTTGCCTTCGATTCGTCCCAATCTTGTGCTAGGGTGATCTATCATTCTTGGACCATGGGTGTAGGCGATCGTTGCCTCCCCTGCAGCACCTACAGCCAATGTCTTGGCTCCGCCAGAGTACCCTGCGTACTGATGGGGCTCAACTATTCCTGTAGCCACAAGCATGTCGGCTTCAAAGGCGATCTTGTTGACAGACAGAGGAATTCCGCTCTTGGTTGTTCCTAGATCAACAAGTGCCTCCGGGTTCTGTGGCTCATGGTCCACAACGCGGTAACGATTCACCACCGTCTTCCCTAGTTTTGCGACCTTCTCCTCCAAGGTGCTGGGCCGGTGCATTCCAACGCCGCACAGTAGCGTAATGTCTTCATCGCGGACTCCAGCCTGCTCCAATTCGGCCAGGATGGGGGGTACAAGTTGGTGATCTGGAGTTGCACGAGTAATGTCCGTGAAAACGATGCAGACTTTGTCGCGTCCCTTGACCAATGATCGCATTAGCGGTGAGTTGACAGGTCTTTCTAGCGCTGCCCTTATCGCGGCTGGTACGTCTTTGATTGGCGGCCTTGATCTAGACACAGCGATCGTGCCCTTCATACCTTGAGGTAGTTCAAACTCGATCTCACTTCTTCCATAGGGAACGCGATACAAGGCCACTTTTCAGTCCCTCATCAACCAGACTGGATCCAAGAAGCAAGAATCAATGTGCGGAGTTTCCTTGGAAGTCGTACTTGACATTCAGCTCTCGTGCAATCGCTTTCAAATCAGCTTCGACCTTTGCATCTAGGGGAATACCCTCTTTGGCTCGGCGTGAGCTGCAACGGTATCTTCCATAACCGCATCAGCTGATGATCAATCATCTCGCAAGATTGATTATAGTCAATGCTTAAAGTATTCAGCAGAAACGACATTCCCACGGTTTAGAATCCAATTCGGATCGATTGCGCTCTTTATCGTGGCAATGGATTCCAAGCCTCGTATCCCGTACATGAGTTCCAGATATGGCTTCTCAATGCCGTCATCAACGTATGTCTTCTTTCCAACGCCGTGTTCCGCTGTAATGGTTCCTCCAAGTTCTACCGCCTTCCTTGCCAAACGATAAGAAGCTCTTTTCATCTGATCCAATTCAACGGTGGATCTCGGGAGGAAGTTAAAGTGCAAATGGAAATCTCCTATGTGGCCGAATATTGCGTACGCGACTTCGGTCTTGGAAGACTCGCGCACAATGTCAATTCTATCAGCCAATGATTCATAGTCTTGTTCTGACGGCTGAGCCTCAACATCTGGAGAGGTCCCACCTTCAGGCGAATGGATCCCCACGCGATCTTCAGCGAGCCTCACCTTTTCAGGAAGAGTCAAACTTTGAAAAATCTTACTGTCGTACTGCAAACCAAGATCAACCAGTACTCTCCAAACCTGAACCTCCAGTCCAATTTCCACGTGAAAACGCATCATTTCATTGAACCTCTCACCCGGCACTGCTATGTCCGTAGCCACTTTGTGCGTGCCTTTCGACCGGACATAGTCGTTGATACCTTCAGGCAGCGAGTGTCTAATTTCTGTCAATTTCTCTTTGTCGCGCTGATCTATTGGAAGCCAGCTATTGGCCACGTGATGATGCTCGAACAAGGCGTTCCATTGCGAGAGGCAATCATAGAATCTCTCTTCCGTGATTGCTTGTTCAAACAGAATTGCTGCCTTGGCTTTCGAAGGGATATCTGGATGTTTGGCTCGTTGAATCTCCAGCGAACAACGGTCGAAGTACTCCAAGGACAACGGGGCGACAAGATCAAATTCTTCCTTTTTCTTGTCTCTTGATTTGGCGATTTGGCGGGCCTCGTCACAGAAACGCATAGCGTCATTGGTTGTGAGAAAATACGCGAGACAGTCAAAGATCCTCTCTGGCCGATCAGTTAGCGACACCTCTATTTCTGTGAACACACCTAGCGTACCTTCGCATCCTATGAATAGGTCTATCAGATCCATATGTCTCTTGGCGAAATATCCAGCTGCGTTCTTCACGTTCGGCATCTCGTAGAACGGTGCTTGTAATCGTATCTTTTCTCCTGAGCACAGCACTACCTCGAACTCATTTCGGTCATTTGAAAATACGTCGCCTCGTCTAATGTCGAGCAGATCGCCATTGGGTAACACAACGCGGACTCTCCTGATCCAATTTCGAGTCGGCCCATAGTGGAACGTCTTCGCTCCTGAGGCATCGGTTGCGACTGTCCCTCCGAGAAACGCAGTTTTCTCAGTCGGGTCAACTGGATAGAACAGCCCGTTTCTTTCAACTACTTTCTGGAGGTTCTCTATTGAGATCGCAGGTGGCACGATTGCGTAGTGTTCGTTCTTGGCTATGTAGAGTTCATACTCGACACCAGCAATCGGATCCTTGAAGAGAGTCGGAGACATCGAATCGCGTTTTGGAACCTTCGTCAAACGTTCGGTTGAAAGCACAATGCCACCAAAGGGAACACGAGAACCGGTTATGCCTGTACCAGCGCCTGAAACAGTCACCGGGATCTTTCTTAGATTTGCATCGTTCAGCAAGTTCGCTACTTGAATCTCCGTTTCCGGGAAGGCAACCTCCTCGGCCTGTCCTTTGAAAATCGCTGATTCGTCCGTCAGGTATTTTTCCACGATATCTGACCTATTTGAGCGCACCAGAGATCGTTCTGAATCCTCCCTTTTCGCAGATTGGGCGAGAATCCTGTTCGTTCTTGGATTTTCCATTGCGAACTAGCTTCTTTCTCTTGGCTTTCGAAGATCTTTAGCTACCTTGTGAGCTTTGGTCAATTCTCTATTTCTCTCAAGAAAGGAATAATAAGAGCTTCCATATCAGCGAGGCGCGGTCAATCATGCGATCTTTTTCCACCAACTTCACTTGAAGGAACTTGACAGCCCAGCAATCCGAGTAAACCTTGGCACGGCCTGTGATCCCTAGCTAAGTTCTGAGATCGGCGAGATTCACAGAAACCGATAAGTCTTCGGACACACCCGAATGATCACTGTTCTTAGCGAATCGCTGCCCTTCAAGTGAACTCGAGTCGTGTCTGCGAGGCGTTTCAGAAGGTATACGAGAAGACATATTCTGCGATCGCTTTAGCCCCCAGCTCTATCCTCTCCCTCGGCTCGCTCACAAAGGTCATTCTAACGTGGCGTTCTCCGCCTCTTCCGAAGAATGAGCCAGGAATGACGGCTACGTTTTTTCTGTAGAGAAGGCGCTCACAGAATGCCTCGTCATCTCTCTGCATCTTGGATAGGTAAGAGGTCATGTCCACGAAGTAGTAGAAGGCCCCAGCGGGGCGAGTGGTTTTGGCTTCTGGAAGATGCTTCTTTATGCATTCTCCCATGAACTTCATACGCTCCTTGTAAGTTGGGATCACCAGATCTCGCAGGTATCTCTCCTTCACGCCGTTGCTGAGGAACTTTATCATGCCTATCTGAGATATCGTGGATGGAGCTAGGCTTGTGTATTGCTTCATCTTCTCCATAGCGTCTATTATCTGGGGTGGACCCAGAGCATATCCTAATCTCAGACCTGGGACAGAGGCATCCTTTGAGAAACTGGAGAGCATTACTGTCCTTTCGCGGGCTCCCGGCAGCCTAGCGACCCAGACATGTTCACCCTCGTAGATTATGTGCTTGTATATATCGTCGGCTATGATCCAGAAATCATGGTCAGCTGCCAGGTCGACGAGGCCTTTGGTGAATGTTTCAGAGATTACTCTTCCGGTAGGGTTATCAGGTGAAAGCAGTATGAACGCCTTGGTTCTATCTGTCATCAATTCCTTCAGTCTTTCCACATTCGGCTGATAGCCTTCCTCAACTTTGACTAGAAGCGTTCTGACCCTGCCACCGGCCAGTTTGATTGCTTCACTGTAGCCAAGATATGTGGGATCAAGAATTATCACCTCGTCGTTCTTGTTGAGCAGTGACATGAACAGCGAGAAGATCGCTTCAGTGCCTCCGTCCGTTATAATGATCTCTCTTTCGGCTTTGTAGTCGAGCTTCCCGTACTTCTTGATGTCTTCAGATATGAGCTGCCTCAGCTCCGGAAGGCCCTTCGTGCCCGTATATGCTGACGACCTCAAGGATTGACGTTGAAGCTGACAACACATTTCATCTACAACTTCTTTTGCAGGAGGAAGGCTGGGAGCCCCCCCTCCGAAGGACACTATGTCGCCCTTCTTCCGAGCCTCATCAAGCAAAGCTGTAACGCGACGTATTGGAGAGATTCTTAGAAGTCCAACTCTATCTGATAAGCCAGCCATCAGAGTTCCTCCAAAGGCTACGAGGATTGTATTGTGCTCCCGTATAAGAAACAGTGCGCCTACTCTCAACAAGCGAATCGGAAAGACTATTTGGATGCCTCAACGAGTTCAATTAGGGCGGCAATCATTGTCAGATCAGAGAACCCCGCAGCCAATCTCGATCAAGGACCCAACCCTAGAAGAGGCAGCGTCCGTAATCAGGCGATCACTGTCCGCCCAAAGGCTTCTCATATTGGTTGGGAACTGCCGCGTCGAGTACAAAGGGAGGGCCTCCTCCAACCTTGATTGGGGACAAAGAGTTCTCATAGTGAAGCGTGATGGGTCGGTGCTGGTCCACAGGCCTTCAGGTTATGAACCTGTCAATTGGCAACCCTCGAAATGTGTGTTCCGAGTCGAAGTCGGACCAGAGAACCTGTCGATTGTCGCTGCGAGGCCTCAACAGAGAGAAACGCTTTCACTTTTCTTCAATCGAGTATTGTCAGTGGACTCCTACGACCTGATGGACGTTGGGGACTTCAATCTCTACGTTTCTGAGGAGCAGATGAAGGAAGCGATTCTCGCAAGGCCAGAGTTGGTCGAGAACGGATTCCATCCGTTGGCTTCAGAAAAGAATCTAGGAGAAGCTGGCTTCACTGACATCGTGGGAGAAGACTCGAATGGCAACTTTGTTGTTGTAGAGATAAAACGCAATCCTGCTGGGAGAGAATCTGCACTGCAGCTGAATAGGTACATGAATTCGATCAGAAAGAACATTGGTCGAGGCCTGAGAGGGATAATTGTTGCTCCAGAATTGAAGAAAGGAACTCAAGGGTTGCTTGCCTCGATGAACCTTGAGTTCAAGGCGATATCTCCACAGAAATGCTCAGAAGTCTTGGCACAACGAGAGACCAGAAAGATTAGCGAATATCTCCGAAAGAAGTAGAAAAACCATGGACAGTCGAATCAGCGATCAATACTGGGAGCATAAGAAGCGCGCTCTGACTGGATATGAGGCTGGCTTTGGCACATATGATCAGCTCTATGGCGAAGAACAGGAGAAGAAATACGAGCGGTGTTCACCATACCTCAATGGGCTGTCGGACAAAGTGGTTCTGGATTGCGGATGCGGGACAGGAACGGCACTGAAGCGGCTGTTTGGGCAAGGCGGATTCTTCGTTGGAGTAGACTACTCCCGAGCCATGCTCAAACTCGCGTGGGAAAGAGTCAGGCTGGCAGACAATGTCGACTTAGTCTGCGCTGACGCAGACAGCCTTCCGTTCAAATCTGCGGCCTTTGACCAAGTCATATCCTTTACCATGCTAGGAAACATGCCTGAGATGGGAAGAACTCTTTGCGAATTCATGCGAGTCGCGAGAGATTCGGCGCAAATCGTCCTATCGCTTGGCAAGAAGAACGTCAAGGCAGATGATGTATTGAGATTCATCGAGAGAGCCTCTATTCGCCTGAAAGAGTTCGTTGACGATGACGATATCAAGGATTGGATTGCGGTTGGTGAGAAGAGTCCTGAGGCGGCGTCGGAGTGAACACCCGCTCTAGCCCAAAAAGCCTTTTATAGCGACCCGGGGGCGTGTGAACACCTAACGAAGGGACACGAGTGGAACCATCGAAGAAGCCATTGAACCTCTTGGTCAAGAAGCTGAATAGCGACGTCAGCATTAGACTCAAGAATGATGTCGAATTTCGAGGAAGAATGATTGATTGTGACAGCCACATGAACATCATACTTGAGGGAGCCACCGAGTACAGATCTGATTCACCGGCTGCAAACTACGGGAGCGTCATCCTGCGGGGCAGCAATATTCTGTACGTCTGTGTTGAACCACCCCGCTGATCAAAGGAAAGATGCGTCCGTCCACGCGCGCTCTTCAGGCCTTGACACCTTGCAGGGAAGACTCTCCTCTCACGTAGGCGAGGGTCTTATCGATGAGATATTTGACTCCGAACTTCCGCTGAAAGAATTTCAAAATGTTTGTCACGTCGCGCGCAAGGATGTCTGTTGCGTTAGGATGACTTACTCTGACAGACTGAGGCCAATCTATGAATAGAACCTTCCCGTTCCTCCTGACGATAACATTGAATTCACTGAGGTCAGCATGGATCAGATGCGCGTTGACATAGGCCTTCCTAACGTTGAGCAGAATATTGTTGAGAACAATTTCAGGTGCATCTATCGTTCCGACATCATTGAGCTCCAAACCTCTGATGAGCCCCATAACCACCACGTGGCGATTGTGGGCAATTGGACGAGGTACTGAGACCCCCGACCTGTGTACGAGTCTTAAGGTTTGAAACTCCCTTTCCGCCGCTAGTCTTGACTGATAGATCCAAGTCGTGTGAGAACGATCAGCAACAAACCCCCTCGCTCTACGGGTCTGCCTGAAGCTTGTTCTGCCTATCCTGTGAAACTTCACTGTCACCCTACGCTTGCGAGAAAGCCCGTCGTAGACATCGGCCTCCTTTCCTATGCCAAGCGGCTT
>CAZVYD010000041.1:2864-9400 GCA_964631575.1 uncultured Candidatus Bathyarchaeia archaeon | reverse complement strand
AGAGCTGCCATTTCATAGCCATTGCTTTGTGGCTTTGATGCTTTGTGGCGACGTGAGCCCGAGAAATAGAGCTGCAATTATGCAACTAGTTTCTGGCATTAGGAGGGAGTAGTCCTCTCTCGGGTCCCGCGGCTAAGGTTCTCCCTTAAAGCCACGGAGAAAGCGTTTGCACCTTATCACTTCCCAAGCGCGTACATTAGAAGCTCTCGAGGCACGTTGACCGAGGTGGCTTGCCTCAACGCTTGCCAGCTCGGAGAGGCGTTGACCTCCAACACGCAATGGCCTCCATCCGGCGTCTCGGCTACATCCACACCTGAATACTGAAGTCCCAAGGCCTCTGTGGCCTTGATCGCCAACTCGCTCAGCTGAGGGCTTGGAACGACGGGGCTCCCTCTTCCACCTTGAGAGACATTGGATTTCCATCCGCCCGGAGGCGCCTGACGGATCATCGCAGCGGCCACACGATTTCCGATCACAAAAACCCTTGTGTCCCTACTGGCTGACGGAATGTACTGTTGAACCATCATTGGCCTTCCTATCATCTCAAGACTTTGGAAAGCGTTGTAGGCTAGGTCTGGATCTTCAAACTTCAGCGACCCGTAGCCCATCGAGCCTATGATTGGTTTGTAAACAGTCCTCTTCATGATTCTCGCATTTTTGTAAGCTTGAAGGGCACTTTCAGTCACGAATGTGGGTGGAACAGGGATTCCGGTGTGAGCGAGATTACACATGGTCAAGTACTTGTTTCTGGCGTTCAGGAGAGGCCCGACTGGGTTGATCACTTTAGCACCTGACAGCTCAAGATGGGTTAAGACTCCTATTCGCTTGGTTATCTTCTCGCATGTTCCTCTTCCTAGCCCTCTGAGGAAGACTAGGTCTTGTCTGTCGAGTTCGTCACTCTTTGCATAGAACCTTGAGCCTTTCTCGTCGATTCGTCCCGAGAGGTCGGCTGCGCTTGTAAGCGTGATCTTATGACCGAGCTCTCTCGCCTCTTTTGAAAGGTCTTCAATGTTCCCGTCAATGTCCTTTCCATGAACTATCAATATGTTCATTCTGACTCGCTCACTTTCTTCGCCTTGACTGTGAGAAGGCCTTCAACGTAGGGGTCTATGGATGAAAGGAAGGAATTAAGCTTGAGCACCGGAACGATCGGAACCCCACCTATGAATTTCGGGCCTGCATCAATCAGGCTAACGATAACTGGGACAAAGTACACAACGTTTTTCGCGGAGATGCCAAGTCTGTCCTTGGCCTTTCTATTTGAGGCTAAGCCTTCAACTCTTTCAACTTGCTTTGCAACGATTTCTCCGGCTATCGCTCCCCGAAGTCCCTTCATCCAATGTTTGCAGTCTAAACAGACAACGAGCATGTGCCTAGTTCCCACCACATCGATTTCCCTGCGACGATCCTGCGATCTGAACGCAAAATGCTTGATGGTAGAAAATCCATTCGCCTCCAAAGATTTCACAGTTATATTCTCAAACTCTTGCCAACTTAAGAGGCGGCATATCTTCTCGAAGTCAGCTCCTTCGTTCAACGCCTTTAGCGCTAGACCTAGTCTCTGTTCAGCGTCAACTGTCACGATGTTATCTTCAAGCTTCAGCATTCCCATATCGTACAGTTGTCTTGCTTGTATTCGCACTTCAGCGAGAGGCAGTTTGGCGGCTCTGCCAAGATCCTCAAGTGAACATTTCTTGCCGTCGCTGCTAAGACTTAGGGCCGAGGCTAGAAGGCTTCTGCTGAACATGAGGACTTGTCTTCACCCGCATGCAAGTACTTAGTGAGCGTTGTTGGTGTCGGTTTGGCTGCGATGGATTCGAAATGAGCTTTGATCTTGGCCTTGGCTTCTTGTTGCTTTGGCGTTAGCTTTTCAAGCACTTCAAGGACTTGCAGGCAGTTCTCTACTGCGTATCCATGGAAGTGATTGTTGAAGTAGCCGTATACCCTGTCAACTTTGCCTGCGGCTTTGCGTATCTCTGGTACCCAAGGCGTTAGCTCCTGTATGTCGTAGTGATAGTCGTACCATAATCGTGATCCCTTTCCATGCCAGCGAAAGTAGGCGAAGTCAGTTGTAAGATGTACGTCTGGAGGAAGCAGTGGCTCATCTACGATTACGTAGGCCGTGCGATGCCGTTTCAACAGCTCAAAGGTCTCCGGTCTCATCCACGAAAGGTGACGAAATTCCACGGCGAACCTGTACTCAGCCGGCAGGATCTTGAGGAATCTCTCCATTCTGTCCATGTCGAAGTCGAGGCTTGGCGGCAGCTGAACCAGTATACAACCCAATTTTCCGTCTTGCTGAAGTGGGGCCATCAGTTCGCAGAAGCGTCTCACATCCTGATCTACCGTTTTTGCTAGGTCGAGTTTCTTCCTATGGGTTATCACCTGAGGCATCTTTGCCGCATATACGAAATCTGGACCAACGTGTCTCAACCATCCCATGACCGTTCCCCGGGACGGGTAGGCGTAGAAAGTTGAGTCTATCTCTGCGGTCGCGAAGACCCTGGAATATGCTCTCAGCTTGTTATCCTTGTTGGTCTCGTACAGAGGCCCCACCCACTCGTCGTACGACCAGCCCGAGGTGCCTAGGTAAACGTCACCCATTTTTCGACCACAAAACATAGGTCGCTATCATAGGATATAAGCGGGGCGCCCGATCTGCGGAGGCCTTCAACCTTGTCGAAGTTGGCTCGATATTTTCTGGTATTTGGGCATGCAAACGTTCAGGTCTTAGAAGACGAAGACGCCAAGAGAGCTAGCCAGAACGTTGTCCTGCTTCCATTGGTCTTCCAGTACTCTGTCTTCCTTTTCTGGCGTATGCTCTTCTAACCCCACTTGTCACAATGGTTGCCACAGGGAACAATGACAAGAACGCCCAGTCAAAAAGCCCTAGGCCTGCTGTTCCAAAGATTGCTTGAAGGAAAGGAATGTAGACTACTGTTGCGGTCGCGGTCAACTGTCCTGCAATGCCTAGCCATATCCACTTGCTGCTTGATGATGATGTCCCTGAGCTAAGTGGTCGACTTGCTCGTAGGGATAGGGCAGAGCCTATTTGTGCAACAACTATTCCGACGAAGGTCATGGTTGTTCCCTTCATGTAGAGAGAATCTGAAGGGGAAAGCTCAAGGCCCCACGTCCATCCTCCAACGATCCATGTTCTCAGACAGCCAGCCATAGCTGTCAACGCGACGAACCCACCTAGACATAGTGACTTCAAGAGCGTCGAAGTGTCGAAGAGCCTCTCCTTTCGACTTCGAGGAGGACGCATCATGGTTCCAGGTTCCGCCGGTTCCAACCCTAACGCTAGAGAAGGCAGAACCTCAATGCCGAGATCTATTGCCAGCACTTGTACCGCAAGTAGAGGCAAGGGGATTCCAAGCAGAACGTAAAGGATGTACGCACTTAGTTCAGCCCAGTTATGTGCAAACACGTATGCGATGAATCTCCTTATGTTGTCGAATATGGCTCGTCCGCTCTCCACTGCCCTTACAATTGAGGCGAAGCTGTCGTCAACCAATACAATTTCTGAAGCCTCTCTTGCGACGTCTGTTCCAGAGAGCCCCATCGCAACGCCAATATCTGCTTCCTTGAGGGAGGGAGCGTCATTGGCGCCGTCTCCGGTGACCGCCACGACTTCCCCTGAGTCCTTAAGCGACCTGACAATTCTCAGCTTGTGTTCAGGAGCCAGTCGGGAAAAGATGACATCTCTTTTCTGAAGTAGCTCTTCTAGCTGTGAGTCGCTCAGCCTGTCTATGTCAACACCTCTAACAACTGAGCAATTTTCTGATTCAACTATCCCGACCTGAAGAGCAACAGATCTCGCCGTGGGACCATAATCTCCCGTGAGCATGATGACCCTTATTCCTGCTCGCTTCGCTGTATGAACCGCATCCAGTACTTCTGGACGAGGCGGATCCTGCATGCCTACAAGGCCAAGGAAAACCAAATCCCTTTCCACATCTTCAGTGCGGAGCACTCGGCTCCCTTTCTCCATATACCTGTATGCTACTGCAATCACGCGGAGCCCTTCTTCGCCAAGTTCACGAATCTCGTTGCCTATCTCAGCAAGCCACTCCGGCGACATCTCCACGGTCCCCTCGGCCGTTTCCAACCGAGTTGAGATTGACAGTACGCTTCTGGGCGCTCCCTTGACGTAAGCAAGACCTCTCCGACCGGTTGAGTGAACTGAAGTCATTCGCTTCCTACTTGAGTCGAAGGGTATCAGTGAGAGCCTAGGTTTCTCGGAAAGAGACTGTTCAATGTTGAAATCTTTCTTCAACGCAAGGACAAGTAGCGCCGAGTCTGTCGGATCCCCGATCGCGTTCCAAGGCTGCCTTTCATCGGAAGGAGGATTGAGCTTGGAGTTGTTGCATAATGCACCTGCCTCAATCAACCTATCGATCCTCATGCTTTCCTCTTTCTGTAGAATTCTGCCCTCCACTCGGAATTCTCCTACCGGCTCATAGCCTACACCGGAGACCTCGACTTCGAGGCGGGGCATCCATATCTTCTTGACCGTCATTTCGCCTTTCGTGATCGTGCCTGTCTTATCGGTGCATATGACAGTCGTGCTTCCGAGTGTCTGCACCGCAGAAAGGCGTTTCACCAGAACGTTTTGCTTCGACATTCTCAAGACGCTAAGCGCAAGAGAGGTGGACACAGTCACTTGAAGCCCCTCTGGCACGCAAGCCACCATTACTCCTATCATAAACAGGATGGCATCGTAGAAACCAAGATTCAGGAAAGTTGAGCCTAGAACGAAGAAGAATACTCCCACTCCTACCGCTGCGAGGAAAACGAGCCTCGCTAGGTGAGCTATCTCATTCTGAAGAGGGCTGATCGGGATCTCTATCTGCTGGGTTAGACTTGCAATCTTTCCGAATCTAGTGTTCATGCCCGTGCTTATGACGACGGCCTTACCTATGCCCCGGGCAACGCTCGTGCTCATGAACACTATGTTGGATGCTTCTAGGTCAGATCTGGTGCCTCTTGGAGGTGTGTCCACACTCCTAGGCTGAGGCGCAGATTCTCCAGTGAGCGGAACGTTGTTGGTCCAAAGTTCAAAAGCCTCGAAGAGCCGGGCGTCAGCAGGTACGCGATCTCCCTCCTCGAGAACAACGACATCTCCTAGAACAATGTCTTCTACCGGGATCTTCTGCAATTCTCCATCTCGGGAAACTTTCGCGTATTGCGGAATCCAACGTCTCAGCGCTTCCATCGCTTTCTCCGCACGCCACTCTTGAACGAAGCCCAGAGCTGCATTGATCAGAACAACCATGATGATTGTCACGCTTAGTGAGGGCATCCCTGCTATGGCAGCCAGTACGCTAGCCGAGAAGAGCAAGATACTGAAGAAATCCACAAGCTGAGCAAGAAACTTTCTCGCCAATGGTTGTCCTTTTGCTTCAGCTATGACGTTTTTTCCGAATCTCTTCAGGCGACTTCTTGCTTGGTCTGTGCTGAGACCTCGTGGAGAGCTACGTAAGCGTCGAAATACGTCATCGATTGGTTCGTAAAGATAGGTCTCCACGAAAAGTCGCCTTCCGGAATCGGTTAGAACGAGCGTTACTGCAAGGATCGACAGCTTGCTACATAAGCTGCCAAGAACAAGTCATGCCCACGTCTAAGCTTCAAGTGTCGGGCGCCTCAAGATCTGCTTACGCTCACGGGCCCGCCTTATAAGGATTCATCGCCTTGCGATACGTTCATTGCAACGCTACTAACAAGATTGACGGCCGGGCCGGCATCAGCCGGCCCTCTGGCCTCCTCTAGGTAAACATGATTCAAGGAGCATCTAGCATCCACCTCGATGTCTTTCACATGGGGAGGGGGGTGTGGTACACTTTGTACACCCTTTTTCATTAAACAGTCGCCTTGATGTTTTTCGCGCTCGGAAGTTTCAGACGGTTCAAGAGTCAGGGATGCGCCTTGCATGGATTCTGGTTGAGCAATTCTCCACCCCGGTAGCCGTTGGCTGTAGTCAACTCGCCAGCGGAATTAGCACTGTTAGTTCTTCTTCTCTACAGAGAATTGAGGTAGGAAAGTGTACTTCCGAGTTTCTTGTCATGCATCGAATAGGGATCTTAATACTGGCTCGACAAGCCAGCAGGTGGCAAGTCCATGCGCGGCCAATTGATTTGTCCGCTCTGCCTCTGAAAGACGAGAGCAGGCGTGTATCAGACCAATAGAAAAAAGGGCGCCAGATAACCAGGCACTCTCAAGATGCTATTCTTCTATTATCTCAACGTTCGCCCTGGGAACCGACACGCTACTGCCATCGTCGAGTTGAACTGTTAGGACTCTTACATAGGACTCGGATTCCACTTGCTGAAGATCCACTGGAAGACTTGCGACTTTTCCAATGGCTCCGAAGTGAGGTTGCCTAATAATGCGTACAGGTGTGCCAGGAACCATGCCTGCCGCTAGTTCGTCGCTTGATGTCGGGCCGAGCGTTTCCTCATGAGGTATAACTATCTCCGGTCTCAGGACGCCTGCTCTTATCTGTGTGGCTCCGTTCGCGCATGCCATATGGCCTT
>CAZVYD010000041.1:0-2764 GCA_964631575.1 uncultured Candidatus Bathyarchaeia archaeon | reverse complement strand
TCGGCGGTCATTTCTTCGTCAGGGGAGTTCACGCCCATCTTTATCGTGCCATGAGTCTCTCCGCCGATGCCGAAGATTCCCTGTATCATAGCCGCGTTCGTCTGGATGATCGCACCCTCCGCGGGGAGAAGGTTGACAACCCTGCCGGGAATGTAGGCGTTCACCTCCACAGGTATAGGCAGACCTCTAATCATGACCTGGCCAGTCAAGTCGGAAACAGATTCTATTGTTCCATCTACAGGGGAAGTTGCCTGCTTCTTCACCATGCCGAACAGGGAACTGTTGATGGCGATCACCTCACTCTTCATGACTTCATCTCCTATCTTCTTAGTAAGATATCCCGGGAGTTCCTCGGCCTCCACGCCGAGCAGCATGGCCGCATTCACGATTTCCGGGTCGCCACTCAGCTGTGTCCTAGCCACGACCGTGTCATAGTTGACCTTGTCCCCCACTTTGACGCATACTTCGCCACGTATCGGCAGCCTTCTCGTCTTTGAAACGGTGACGATCCGCTTGACCTTGAGTCCCGGCGTATAGGCATACGCCTGCTTTGAGTCCTTCAATGCGTCGCTTTCTCGTGTCATTGACGCCACCTCACACGAGCTTCTCAAGCTCATTCATGGGGTATGCCTCCAGTGCTTGGAACCACTTCAACAGCCTCTCTCTCCTCACCGCTTCTTCCTCAGGAAGAGAGAGCGGTCGCCCCCTCGCGTCGAGTATTATCCCAACCTCTCCCCCCATGACGGTGCGCTCAACCGTACGGCCGGGTCCATTTCCCACATCGAACTTCTTATACGGGGTGACAATGGCCTTGGCTTCTTGGCTCTCTGCGAGTTTCACACGTTTGACTTCGCCGAATCCTAGCTCTTCCTCGATCTTCAAGCCGTCTGGCGACTCGAGGCTCACAGTCATCACCGGCTCGCCAAGGGTTCCTATTCCTCTCGGAGCGATGACAGTGCCGAGTCTAACGAGACAGTCTTTGTCAAAGATGTTCCATGCTGCCTTTTTGTGTACTGTCGAGAGAACTCCAAGGTGGGGCATCATGAAGACGCTGTCTTGGAATAGTCTTGTGACTCCTTCAGGCTGAAAGGCATCTGTAAGGATGAGCATAGTCTGCACCCTTCTTGGAGCGTGGCTCAGCAAGCCTCCCGTGCCTGCGATGATGCCTATATCCATCATCCTGATGTAGGTCTCCTCCAGCTTCTGATCAAAAACGTCGGCGATCGTCCTCTCTACCCGGATCCCCTTGAGTCTTGTCGCAATGGTCTTGTGATGTTCGAGGCCGAGACGAAGCGCCTCCCGCGCCACTGAATGTTCAACGAGAAGGTCGTCGAGCGTATGTGGGATTGTTGTTGGCCTGATCATCTTGTTCATTAATCTGCCGGCGACATCCTCTTCGCTAAGCATGAAGGGTAACCATCGAACGATATTCTCAATGCCGGCCTCCTTCATCACATTGGTTACGCTGTAACTCATTCCTAGGTTTGCGCTCACGCTGCGCACGAACCTGCCGTCAACGATAGAGTAAACATTGGTCGTCGCGCCTCCCAAGCCCACGCCGAGACAATTCATTCTGAAGGTGGATGCAATGAGTTGCATGGCCAGCCCCTCTCCAGCCGGAGTCGGCATTATGGGCACAGGAGTCCATTTCATCAGTTTTCCGTATCCAGGAGCGTGACTCATCACATGCTCCATAAACAGCTCGTGAATAGAACTGCGCGCTGGTTCGGTGTTCTCAACCTCCAGCACGGGCCGAATGTTGTCGACCATGCTCAACGCAAACCTTCCGCTCATAAGCTTCTCCATCCGGGGCCTGAGCACCTTGTTACCTGCGTAAACTAGTGGAAGCTCGTAGTCAACTCCAAGCCTAGGCCTAGGCTCAGCTGCATTGATCAGCTCCGCGATCTCCATGACGTGGGCTGATTCACCGTCGTCCGTTCCACCTGCTAGAAGAATCATATCGGGGCGTAGGCTCCGTATTCGCTGGATTTTCTGATAGGATCGTCGGCCGTCATCACGAGCTATCACATCCATTACTATGGCCCCTGCCCCGAGTGCGGCTCTATACGCGCTCTCCGCCGTCATCGTCTTGATTAGCCCGGCTACCATCATTTGGAGGCCGCCGCCAGCACTACTCGTCGTGCAATAGAGATCAACTCCGGCGCTGCCGTCGTACGGGATCATGATGCCGGTTCCATCTTCTGAGAGGATCTTGTGCCCAGTCAGCTCTTCAACTTCTCTTACTGCGTTCCTGACTCCAAGGGTCACGTCCTCATATGGGGTCTCTACTGTCGTTGGTGCTTCCCCGGCGACAAGGAACCTCCACTCTCCGCTTCTCAGGTGGAAGAAGCGCGCCTTAGTGGTCGTGCTGCCTACATCTGTCGCAAGGATAAACCTAGCCTCTTCCTCAGATCTCGCTAGATACGGCATTGATGTTCGCCAGCGTCTTCCACATGAACCTGATTTTCAATGGGTCCCCGTCTTTACTGGCCAAGTCTTATATATGTTCAGCGAGCCCATTTGGCATTTTACCACGAGGAATTGGAAATATGTTGATTGCAGGAAAAGTATCTTGGGCTTTGATAACACTCGTCTTCTCGCTAGCAATGCTTGTAGTACTCTACTTGGCATCAAGGAAGATCTATGTTCCTCAAATCAGAGAACATCCAGGCGTTCACGCCATCACCGAGGCAGTAGGGAGGGCAGCAGAGATGGGTCGTCCAGTCAGCTTCTCTCCTGGAACCTCATCACTCTACGATACGAA
>CAZVYD010000040.1:0-10098 GCA_964631575.1 uncultured Candidatus Bathyarchaeia archaeon | reverse complement strand
TCAGTCTTTCTTGTCTTTCAATCTTTCTTTTGTAAGCTTCTTGAATTGGAATAATTCTTATCATTGGTTTAATCCTCATTATTTGAAATGATTTTTTTCATGAAAGCGCGCGCTATTCGTAATTTCGTCTTATTTTATTATATTCTTTTTTATATTTAGATGAAAATCAGCGCGCGCTGAACACGCGGGAATTTTGAAACCAATTCTAGCAGCAAAAACGCTCTGAGTCCCGCCGGGCCCGCCACTCCTTTTCTCCGGATCCTTCTTGGCGCGCAAACTATTCTGCCCCACGTTTTGTTGTCATAGGTCTTCGACGATTTTGCCTTTGATATGCAAATGTGCTCCTCTGACGTTAGAAACCCACCCTCATCTTTGTCTCCAAGTCTTAAGTAAGGCTGACCTTCGTTCAGATCAAGAGGTAGGAGCAGTACTTCAAACATGAGATCGGCGAGCATATGTCGTTTTCGCGCTTTTCTGGTTCTGGTATGTATCGTAACCTCGCTTGCGACGCTTCGAAGCGTAAATGCGGCAGGCGTTCTGGTCGGGCAAGTCATTGGACCTGATATGAGTGGCCAGCTCATTCCGTTAGAGTGGGCTAAAGTCACGGCATACGCCGATGGCACTCCAGTCCAATCCGTTTCACCTGAATTCGGCGGTTTCTACTCAATATCCTTGCCGCCTGGACTGTATGTTGTGACCGCCGAGCACCCCGGGTTCATTACGCAGAGCAAAGTCACTTTAATCAATGATAAGCGTCAGACTCGGCTGGATTTCTACATGGATCGTGCTCCCAGCATTACGGGCAGTACTTTTGATTTCGACTTGTCAAGCGGTGGCCCAATCACGGTTCTTGCAGGTGAATTGGGCTGGACAACAATTCGAGTGACTCTTCGCTCTGGGTTACCTCAGATTGTGAATCTTTCTTTGTCAGGGCTCCCTTATTGGGTATCCGCTTCGCTTAGCCCACGCGTTGGGAATCCATCATTCTCCAGTATCTGCCTCATCAGAGCTTCTCTTGCTGCCTCGTTCGGTTCATACAATGTAACTGTGACTGGTGTTGGCGGCGGATTGATACGCAGCGGTTCATTTACACTGATTATTAGCCCGCGCGCCAGCTCACCTGACAAACCCTAGTCGTCAAGCTTGAACTGGCTGCTCAAAACAGATTGTGATGCTCGGGCAACCGGAAACTCCAGATGAAGACCGGCGAATACGATACTTCGTATTTCGCCCCCTGCTGACCAAGGAGACACATTGAGTATAACATCAGCTCGTACGATAATGCTCGAGACTATTGCTATCCCGGGTTGACACTCTACTTCAAAGACATTTCTAGGCGAGTTTGCCTCACTGAGATCTTTCTAACCTGTGCGTTATCCCAGGTTAGCCTCCTGCCGGATTCGCCATCATTTTCGTTCTATCCTTGAGCAGCACCGCATTTCCTGCAGTGCCTTGCGTAAGTGGGTAGTGATGTGCCGCAGTTAGTGCAGAACTTCACTGCAATAGGGCCTGTTGGCGTTACTGTTGGCGTAGGCTGTGCAGGAACATACGCTGGAGCCACTGCTACTTCAGCGGGAGATACGTGCTTTCGTCTTACAAGCAGGGCCGCTACAACTACGATGCCTATCGCAATGGCTATGAGCAGAAGGTTTGGCATGAGGGGGTTTGTCGGAGCCATATCTATGCCGTCATTCCACAGGTCTCCATCCGTGTCGGCCTTGAGAGGGTTGGTCCCCTTCTGAATCTCCTCGCCATCAAGCAAGCCATCACCATCTGTATCCGGTTTCAAGGGATCTGTCCCATACTTGAGAACCTCCTCACCATCCGTCAAGCCGTCGCCATCCGTATCAGCTTTCAACGGGTTTGTATGATACCTCGTCACTTCGTCGCCATCAGTCAACCCATCGCCGTCAGTGTCGACCTTCAAAGGATTCGTTCCATACTTTAGAACTTCCTCACCATCAGCCAATCCATCCCCATCAGTGTCCACTTTCAGCGGATCTGTTCCGTACTTCTTCACTTCATCGCCGTCAGTCAAGCCGTCGCCATCTGTGTCAGGTTTCAGCGGGTTTGTCCCATACTTGTTAACTTCCTCGCCATCCAACAAGCCATCTCCATCTGTGTCGGGATTCTTTGGATCTGTGCCCAACTTCACCTCAAGGTAGTCCATCAAGCCGTCGCCATCCGTGTCTGTCAAGGCCAGTATCTTGCTTCCCGAGATGGCTACGGTGAAGACGGGGCCTTCCACGCGCGCTATGACCGCATACACACTGTTCTCATCATCTTCGAACTTATCTCCGACATTGAAAGCTGCGTCATCAAGAGTCTTTGTGAATGGGTTCCGATCTATGACTCGAACAACCCCGTATCCGCTTTTCCTAGATTCATCGACATAGTAGATGAGTACTCCTTCACCAGGTAGGCTGCGATCGAAACCCGTTCTCGTCCTAACCTCAATCACGTAGTAAGTGTCATACTTCAAGGAGATCATTACCGCACGGAGGCCAGAATCTTTCTCGAGAGGCTGTATTGTAAATAGAAGAACTTGTGTTGGCGATGGTCTGACGGCTTCCGGGGTTATCCATCCCAACATGATCTTGCTCCATGCGCAGAAATGCTTGGGTGGCCTGCTGACACTCATGATGCACCATGAGCCTACAAAGATGGAAGAGGGCTCATTCTTCTCAGATGCCTCATAACTGTAAAGATCAGGCAACCCCTTGCCACTCCAAGGCCTATAGCTTGAGGGAACGAGGTGCCCAAGCTCGTGAGCATACGTACCCATCTGTGACCCCTCATTGAGGACGATTACGTCCAATCTGCTGACACCGTCATTGGTCGAAACGGATTGGGATTGGGCAGCATTGGCCCAAACTCCACCTGCAGCCACAATTATGACATAATCATAGTTTCGGTAGTTGACATCTAGGTCAGCTGCTGTAATCGCCTTTCTCCTGAAATCTCTCATGTCTTCGTTATTGAATGACCATTTCTGAATGTCATACTTGCTCAGCGGAGTGGGTACCTCATACCACTTCTCGGTCACGTCTGCTTTGATCCAAGCCAAGCCATATGAGGCTTCGCGATAGAATGTGTCGAGTTCCGTGAGCCGTTCTTGCACTAAACTGCGGCTTACGCTGTGCTTGACATCCGGAAACTCCACCAAGATAGCGACGATCTTCTGCGCATCCTTGGTAGCAGATTGAGATTGAGCCGGACTAGTAGTAGCAGTAGCTACCTTTGCATCTGCGATGGCAAATGGTACAATGAGCAGAGTCAGAATGGCGATCGCGAATGGATATTGACTGCCACGTCTTAAGAGCTTCATGATCGGTCATTCCGTTAAGCTCGCCTCTTCTAGATAAAGGACCATATATTACTTTTCAGGCCGAATTTGGTGCTTGGGCAAGTTGCAGTCCAATCTCACGTTCCTGTGCTGGATTGCTTCTCAACTCTAGTT
This sequence comes from uncultured Candidatus Bathyarchaeia archaeon, assembly GCA_964631575.1. Taxonomy (GTDB): domain Archaea; phylum Thermoproteota; class Bathyarchaeia; order 40CM-2-53-6; family JALHTG01; genus JALHTG01. The sequence continues at coordinate 6,638 of CAZVYD010000040.1, read as the reverse complement.
TGTTTCAGAAAATCGGTTGGATGCAGGCCTGTGTTCGACCTACGGCGTCTTGAGCGGCGTGCGGTCCGGCAAGACACAAATTCTTCGAAGCCAACGGAAACGGAAAACCCCCTCAGGGTTTGCTCGTTCGCCACACTGTTTATCCACCCCATCTTGCCAATTTAGGACCGATCAGCAATGGAGAAGAGACCACTCGGACAAACCGGACAGAAAAGCACAATCGTCGCACTCGGCGGTGCCATCTTCATAGGAAAGCCAGAACAAAGGGACGCAGACGCTTTCATAAAGCTGGCTCTTGACCACGGAGTGAATCACGTTGATGTGGCGCCCACATACGGCGATGCCGAGCTTAAGCTAGGCAAATGGATCAAGGAATACAGGAAGAGCATCTTTCTTGCCTGCAAGACAACAAAGCGCACCAAGAAGGAAGCGGCTGCTGAACTTGAAGAGAGCCTTGAGCGCCTACAGGCCGATCACTTCGACTTGTATCAACTGCACGGACTCGACAAGCCGGATGATCTGGAAAAGGCTCTTGGGCCGGATGGTGCAATCCAAGCATTCTTGGAAGCAAAGAAGCAGGGGCTCATCAAGCACATAGGAATAACAAGCCATAACCCCGTCAACATCATGAGAGCACTGAAGCGTTTCGACTTTGAGACGGTCTTGCTACCTGTCAACTGTGTCTTGAAAGCTCACCCTCAACCCGAGAACGATTACGAACCAATACTCACCTTCGCCAAGGAAAGGCGCATAGGAGTAATAGCGATGAAGGCGATTGCGAAAGGACCATGGCCTGACGAGAAAAGGCCATACAAGACTTGGTATCAACCGTTCGACACTCAAAGGGAAATTGACGAGGCGTTGTGGTTCACTCTATCCCAAGACGTAGCAACAGCTACGACCTCATCGGACATTCGAATAGCCACCATGATGATTGACGCCGCAGAGCGCTTCACGCCTATGAGCAGGGAAAAGCAGATGGAACTCGTCTCCAGAGTCTCTTCCTGCAAGCCGTTGTTTCCTAGGCAATGATTCGACCTTATCAACAACAGTGAAAAAAGAGTTGCAATAGTGCAACTGCATAACGAGCGAGCAAGCAGTCAGGTAAACGATCTCGTCGAACATGTCTGCAGTAATGGAAATGTCATTTCATGCCGTGCTCGCCTTTTTCTCAAAACTTTCGGCAAGATCTATGCATCGAGAAAACATAGTACCCCGCTTCCTCCTGATCGTTTTGATGACGGCTTCAAGCATCTTGGTCCTTGAGGCTCTTCCTATGCACTGCGGATGCATGGTAAGCAGGAAGTAGGGAACACTTTCCGCATAGACCGCTTCAAACTCCTGGATCCAGATATTGAAGACTTCGCTGGGCGGCCTCCGTTCAATCTCAAAGATCGGCCAGTCATCGAGAAACCATTCCACGGGAAGCTCGACTATGCCAGTTGGCTTGCCTTCCCGCTCGATCATGTAGGGTTTCTCATCATTCATTAGGCTACTGTCATATTTGAAGCCGAACTTCATCAAATTCGCTATCGTGTTTGGGCTGAACTCCCAGTGCGGCGCTCTGAACCCAAGCGGCCTACAACCGACCGCTGCCTCCAATGTATCAATCGACTTCCTGAAGATCTCTACCTCTTCTTCCCGCGATCGCAATTCTCCTAAGTTCTCATGCATATAGCCATGAGCCGCAACTTCGTGCCCACGTCGCGCAATCTCCCTTACGCTCTCTGGATACTTCTCAGCAGTCCAACCAGGCACAAAGAAAGTAGATCTGATCCCGCACCTGTCAAGCAGGTTCAACACTCTTGGAAGACCGACCCTAGGGCCAAACTGACCCTTGGAAAGCTTCACTGGCTTATCAGGAAACCTTCGAGCTTCACAGCTCTCAGCGTCATAGTCAAATGTAAGCAGGACAGTGCATCTGGCTTCTTTCGCCCCAACCATCAGCGATCCTCTTTGGTTAGAAAGGTCATTCTTGGATACTTGATGCTTTTCGTGAATTCATGTCGATCTGAGCAGTTAGACAGCTGTCACCATAGTCGCTTGCGCCCCTCATAGGCAAGCGACAAAAGGCACGTGACACCATACACGAGGCTTGAGATGAGTCAAATTGAACACCGATGAGCTCATGAAGCTAGCTTTAGACATGGCGGGTTTTGAAGCGATTCCAGCTGACAGCGAGATATACGTTCCTGGCGATAGCATAAGAAAGGTCTTGTTCGGGGTTGACATTGGGTCAGCCGAGCTGATCATTGCCAAGGATCAAGGTTACGATGCTGTGATCGCTCATCATCCCGCAGGAGGACGAGCGAGGCTCGAAGGTTGGAAGGTTTTCGAGAAGCATGTGGACCAGATGATAGAGGCGGGAGTTCCCGAGAGCGACGCCAAGGAAGCCATTCGTAAGAAGATCTCAACTTTGGAAGTCGAGACACATTCAGCGAACTATGACCATGTTCCTTCTGTCGCAAGACATCTGAAGATGCCCTTCATGAACATTCATAACCCGCTCGACGAACTTGGAAGGAGACACATTGTCGAAGTGATTCAAAGACAACGCTCAGTCAATAGAGATGCCACTGTCGCCGATCTGATAGGCTCGATAAGAACGATCCCGGAGTTTCAACAAGCGTCCACTGAAGTAAAGCTCAGACATGGAGCGTTGTCTAGCAGAGCAGGGAGAACTGTCTTCTCACACGCTGCCTACACGAACGGTGGATATGAAGTAGCGAGGACCTACTACAAGCACGGTATCGATACGGTGATCTACATCCACGTATCTGAGACAGATTTGGCGAAGCTAAGAGTGGACGGTGTAGGAAACCTCATAGTTACGGGACACATAGCCAGCGACAGCGTTGGGATCAACCCGTTTCTATTGGAGCTTCGAAAAAGAGGAATCAAAGTAGACTCAATAGGCGGAATCGTGGTGGCCTAACCTGTGGTAGCAAAGAAGTCAGCCCCCGGATCTGCAGTTCAGGCGTCATGTTGACTCGCCAGCTCTCAACGCCTTTCTACAGTAGATCTTTCCCTCCATTCTTCGGATGAATCCGGGGCAGAGTCCACATTCGGTTACCAAGACCGGGAGGCCGTCTTGTGGGCAAGTAACGGCATCTATCGAAACAACCCTGAAACGCGGTGGCTCTGGCTCAACCCCATAGGTCTTATGGAACTTCTCGATGGTAAGTTCAGGGTTGAATAAATCTTCGGTGTCTATGACTATCCTGAAAGACCGGATCGCGATAGAGGTGTGTTTGAGAGCAGTTCTAGCCGGCAATTTGCTCAGGCTCTCTTCCTCTCTTGGACAGAATATCCAACCAAGGATTATCTTGGAGGAATGAAGGGAGTGGCTGCGATCTCTCGGGCGCAACTGTGATAGGTATCTCTTGGTGAGTTCTCCTTGACTCCAGCGGTTCAAGCTTCAAGGACTTGATTCTTGATAACTCTGAGACAAGAGTGTCGACAGTTCTCTCCAGAGTTGATATTCTACTCTTCAGCCGCTCTAGATCCGCACTTGGTTTCGCGCCTGAAACATCATGTTCGAAGAAAGTGGCGGGCAGCACCTCCTCAACCTCCTTCGAATCGTATACAATCAGTCCGAGTCCTCTCTCACGAAGAATTGCTGCGTCCACGATTGACGCCTGAACCTTCGGAAGAACCAGATAGACTCTGTTCGCGACGCGGATGTACGCGACTGCACTGAGGGCAACCTGCAACAACGTGTTCCTCTCTTCGAGATCATCCTTCTCGAAGACCTTCAGGTATGTCGTGGTTCTTCCGTCTGTAAAGGCCATGTCAGGTTTCTCTTCCCCATCTGCCGGTATCTTATCCCGGGGAACCGGTCTCTGCCCTCTTGAAGCGAAGAATTCTGTTAGACGCGAGTCTATCTCTGCCTCAGTCACGACTCATACCGGCGTCAGAAGTTCATCCATCCCTCAAATTTCTCCCAAGACCAAGAGAAATCAACGGGAACAGCATAACCGTAAACTATGCATCCTCTCCAAACCGAATGCTGGGGGCTCTGCGCCATCAGCACCGTAGTTTCAGCGATTCCTTTCTCTTCTAGTAAGAAGCGTATTTTGGAGGCGGCGTCGATGGCTATATCGCTTGAGTCTGGGGGAGCCTTCCATGCAACGTTTCCTCCAGAAAGCAAGATTTGCTTGTATAGGTATGGCTGAAGCTCAACGGGGCAACTTTCCACCGCCTCGACGATGGCGTCACCGAAGTCCAGCATTCCTTTGAAAAACGTATCACCAAGCCTTACGTCTCCGGGCTTTCTGAGGCCCCGCGAGAAGTAGCTTTGAAAGAGTTCATGGTTCGGGTCGAATACGTACTCTCCTATGAGAAAACGCATCCATGAGTTTTCAGCGAGGTCAACGGTTATCCTTGTCCCTGGAACTTGGTATGTTGCCTTGAATCTCTCAGGATCGTTCTTGGTCAGTTGTATTGCAGCGTCGAGATCTGCGGGTATCAACCCAATATTCTCCTTGACCTTTCGTACAAATGACTCCTCACGTGCCAAGTCTCCGTAACCGCAGTCCTTCAGAATCTCAGCTGTCAATGCGTTGCCGTCTCCTCCGCCCCGGTTGATGGCTACGACTGCGTCCCTGATGGGGTAGCGCGAGATTGGGCAGGTCTGAGAGTTACCGTGGCCTGACTCTATGACGATGCATGTGGGAATTTTGTGGGCTATCGCGACTGAGAAGGGTTGAGGAATTATGGTGACGGCTCTTACAGATCCGAATTCTCTGTTCGCTTCTCGGAATATTTCGAACAGTTTCTCGTACATGTAGCGAGGTGCCACAGCGGATAGGGACGCTACTAGATAGAATCCCGCGAACTCGGACTCAGGTGGCCTGAAGGCTTCCAGAGCGAACTGCGTCAGCTCCTTAACCACAGCCCATGATCGCTCATCATCTTTTCCGATTATTCCGTTTCGCATCGGGTAGACGAGGCGATCTGATAGGTCTTCGCGAGCTTCAAGGTATAGTGGGATATCCTTTCCCACTATGAGCTCTTTCACCGGACCGCTGATCTGCTGAATGATCGAACTCCTGTCAGTGAAGTATCCTCGATTCTCGACGACCTCTGGGCGTTCTCCGCAGGTAATCGGGCCGAATTTGAAGTCGCTTGTGCCGAAGTCCATGCCAAACGTGTATCTCTGCTTGTAATCCTCGCTCATTCATAGGACCATTAGAACGAACGCCCTGCATCATATTTAAGCCGAAGAGATAGAAGAAAGTGAAAACTGGTGCGTCAGATCAGTCAATATGATGGCAGCGACTAACACTCGTCCTGAAGACCAGAGTTCACGGGATCTGAGATGCTTGACGCTTGTTGAGGAGGTTCAGGTGGGGCGGCTCCATCCGCCAAAATGTCTCCATCCAAGATCTTGAATCTGCCTCTTAGCCATGTTCCTCAAATCCAAGACCATCTGAGGGTCACTCGTCGCAACGCCTATCCTGTAGAGCTTTCCCCCCACTCGTTCGACTGCATCTAACGCAGCGGTCCATTTGTCTTGATTGATCGCATATATCAGCTCATATTCCTCTCCGCCTTCATATAGCGCCAGATCAACATAGTCCACCTTGTTGACCAATCCAAACTGCTTGACCTCCTCGGTCGTTGGCAAATTGTCCACGATAAACCCAACTCTGCTCATCCTTCCAAGCCAGTGCAGCGACCTCGCCAAACCGTCGCTACTGTCGATTCCGGCGGAAGCTACACCTGCCTCGGCTATCGCATTCGCCTCGGGAAATCTGAGCTTGGGCCTGTACCCAGCTTCAAGAGCTCTATCTCGTATCTGAGGCGTTGCTGTGGCTCCTTGAAGCAAGATCCTGTATGCTATGCTGGAAAGGCCAAAGGGACCAGTCGAAGCGATTATTTGGCCAGGTCTTACGGTACTACGCCGCAGCAGTTTCTGACGATCAACCATGCCGAAGACTGCTCCGGCAAGAAAGAAATCGTCTGATTCACTTGTGTCACCGCCTGTCACGTGGATGCCGCATTCTCTTGCAGTCCGGTTCATTCCGTCTGATATCTCGGCCAAGATGCGGGCATTGTAGTCGCGAGGAATACCCCAAGAAAAGATTGCGGAGCGGGGCTTCACGCCCTTAGCGAGGAGATCGCTCACATTCATCACGACTGCCTTTCCGCCGACATCATACGCGGTCATCCCAGGCAAAACATCAGTCGACGCGACCAATGCGTCGGTATGCATCACAAGCAACTGTTCCTTTGAGATCTCAAAAGCAACGGCATCATCGCCGTAGCCCAAAACCTCTGACATATCTTTCTCCAAGCGGCTACTTATGAGATCCCGAACTCGATCCTCACCTAAATCCACAACAGAATCCGACAACCCAGGCCACTTCGAACACTCTGTATATGACAGTGAATCCTTAAATGAGTGCTTCGGTCCAACAGCAATCGGCAAAGCCCCGGTGGCTCAGTGGTAGAGCGGCGACCTCGTATGACTTCTAGAGTGAGTCGCAGGTCCCGGGTTCAATCCCCGGCCGGGGCTGCAAGATGAAAGGGATCAGTCATCTAGCGACGATACCTGTGAAGTCAACGTGCAATCCATGATCAGAGAAAAGTAGATGGCAAGAAGATGATGCGGAAAAATTAACAGAAACCTTGAT
>CAZVYD010000039.1:0-10522 GCA_964631575.1 uncultured Candidatus Bathyarchaeia archaeon | reverse complement strand
ACCAGACTAGACGACGGGCCCAATAGCCAGCCATATTTGTCGCGTTTTGCCTTAAGCCTTGCGCGCTAGGACTATAGTACGATTATTTGTGTTTGAGCTATGGCGGTCGGCTTAGGCGGGATCAGACCGACAAAGACCTGGTACTGCCCAGTGCTGGCTGTTGAAGGAACCTGCCATACGAACTGAAACCTTCCTTTTCCATCCGCTGCCACTGAGATTTGTTGGGTATCAAAGTACCTGTAGCCTCCGGGCCCAACGACTTCGAAGTACAGCGTTGAGAACATAGAGGAGCCGGGATTAGTGATCAGCACATCGAAAGTCACTGTGCTGCCTGCGGTCGTTGAGAGTGGTCCTGAAACAAGAAGCGCAATCCTCGGAGGCAGGGTTCCTGTGACAGTTAAAGAAACAGTTGGGCTTGTAGAGCCCTCGTAGTCTTGGTTGCCGCTCCATGCGGCTTTGATCTGATAGGTACCGGGGTAAGGTGGGTACCATATGGCAGAGTATGCTCCGCCGCCAACGATCTGCGGCATGATGAAGACGTTCCAAGTTGATCCGTCTAAACTGTAGCTTAGAGTGACCGTGGTTCCGACGGGTATTCCCGGCGAGGGTTGCGTGGGAGTTATTGTGCCTGACAACGTAACCGAAGCGCCCAATGCTAAGGATTCAGTTGACAGCCCAAGCGATATGGTCGAGGTGCCGCGGAAGAACGCCGTCAAGCTGTGAGGAGAATTCATGAGAACTGAATATGACGGATTGCTTCCAACGCTCACTCCGTCGAGACTCCAGTAATAGAAAGAGTAGCCTGTGTTCGCTGTTGCTGTGACTTGAACAGAGGCCCCATCGTCTTGCCATCCGGAGCTGACTGAAAGAGTACCTCCGCCCAGCGGGCTGACCGAGACGGTCAACATGTATTGTTTCTTGAAGTTGGCCGTATAGGTTGTTGGCGATGAAGGCACGGTGACCGTATGTGACTGAGCGCCCCCGTCGCTCCAGGACAGCCAAACATATTGAATACCTGTTCCTCCGCTCACAGGCGAGTTCGCAGCCAGTGTATGTGTCGCTCCTTCAATCCAAGTGAACACTTGCGGTGTCGTAGTGGGGGCACCGTCAACTGTAACGAAACCTGAACCTGTTGGACTTGACGTTACGGTTATTTGAACAAGCCCGGGCCCAGGATAGAGGACCCGAATGCCGGCCTGGTCCCCCCACTCCAAGGTTCTCTTCTTTGTTTCTCCAGTAGCGCCATATCCGTACATTGTTTGTTCTGAATCTTCTAGATCATACATATCTCCAAGTCCAAATGTGTGTCCGGCTTCATGAGTGCCAATATTCTGAACATCAAATCTTCCTGCGACTCCCGAAGGTTGCGCGGACCATAATTTGCTGTTGTCGAACTCCATATCCGTTTCAGTGATTCGAAAAGAATCATAGCTTCCAGGTACATAACTCGCCCAAAGCCAAGTCTGAGCAATCGTGCCCCCGCCGATTGAGCTCCACCCGACCAAATTGATCCCATCTCCGATTCCAGGAGCGATGTCTGCTCTGGTTCCTCGATAAGTGAAGTCGAAGGAAGATCCGGGATCATCTTCCCAAGTTTGGAAGCTTGCGGTAGTGTATGTTATGAAAGAGGAGACTGACAGATCAGGAGGAATACCTTGAGTGTTAATCCAATACTCAAGGCCGCTGATTGACCATCTTAATGGGCCATACCAATCTGGTCCGGGTCTTGTGGTTGAAACCTGCCATCCTACGCTTGGGTTATACCAATATAATCTGTATCCGGCGGCTGTTCGCTGTCTGATTGGTTGGAGTTTCTGGTCAAGTTGCAGCTTTCCCTTGTGTCCTCCAACCACTTTGAACACTTGGTCTTCAGGTTCAAGAATCAGTTCTGCGAATTCTCCAACAAAGAAATATGGTTGGTCAGATCGCCAGAGAAGCAACCCTGACGACTCGCCCCCCAAATGCTTGACAACTATCTCAGTATTCCGCAGAGAGCTTGATCCGTTCCTGACTTGGTGGACGAAAAATGCGACATAGGAATAGATGAAGGCTCCCTCCTTTTTGCCGGTTATGCCTTTGACTTCTCCGGCCACTACGATGGTGGGTTGTTTTGGAGCATGAGCAATTGGAATCTGCATCATGACGAAGGCGTGAAGAATGAGGGAAAGAAGAAGCAGGAGCTTGACAGCGCGAAAACTCTTCTTCACCTAGACCGTCACCGTGGGCAGGAGCTTCTCCCACTCAAATTCGATCCGTGATCACGTTCTAACTAACTTCGATCGCTACGTTGTAGTTGCTGACTCCTGAAAGCGAAATCAAGGCAGTCCAGACTTGAGCTGAGCCTGGTGCCGATATCGTGAATGTGGCCCGGTGTATGATGGAGTAAGTGTTTGTGCCGCCGGAAACGGCGATTGAGGTCCTATCGTAGACGACTGCTGCGGACTCACCTAGAGTGGGTGTGCCGCCTGGGCCTACGATGGTTATGCTTCCTGAGGGGGGTGACCCGGACCCGCTCCAACTGTATGTCAATGTTACGACGATCTGGGTTGCGCTCGCTTTCACGTTGAAGCTGTAGGATCCAGGTGCCGTAACGGTAAGGCTGACTGTTACCGTGTGAGTGATAGCACCGTCCGTGGCTGTTACGACTATTGATGAGGTTCCGGCTGGAGTGGTGATCAAAGTCGATATCGAGAGCGTAGCCGTGGCCGGGTACGAGTTTACAGAGTTTGGTGTTATCATGCCAGTGGCGCCGGATGGAAGACCCGATGTAACAGAAAGACTCACGGTTCCACTGTATCCACCTAACGCAGCCAAAGAGAGAGTGTACGATGTGGAGCCCCCGGCTCCTACACTTTGCGAGGTAGGTGAGGCGTTGATTGAGAAGTCAGGTCCAACCAGGGCTGAGTCATCAATGAAGTTCGTGCTGCCGTCTGCGCCATTCATATGCAAGAGCAGAACCGTGGGTGAATCAGTGGTGTAGGCGGCTGATGGCGGCGTGAAATTGCTCGTCCACCGGGCTGCACCTTTAGAGACGCGAAACTCGTCGAGCCAGCCGTTGAAGTCATATCCTGGGTAAGGTCCGTGTCTGCCTACGTAAAGGGCTGAAGCTATGTTGGGGACTTCATCTGTGTCTGTGGCTGTGGTGCCGCACTGGACTCCGTCTTGGAATATGTAGAGGTTGTTTCCGCTTCGCACCAACGCGACATGATACCACGTGTTTAACGAGAAAGTTGTTGACTTAGTGATGAGAAGCCTTTCTGCGCCGCCAGAATATGCTCCGAACTCCCAGTAGCTTGTTCCCACATCATTTTTCACTCCGAAGAAGATTTGATTAGCTCCGTCAACGCGCTGCGAGTAGATGATCTGGTAGCTTCCGGCTGAAGGTAATGCGGCAAATCTCACCCAAAAGTCTATAGTAAAGTCTCCACCTGCAAAGTACCAGTCGTCACTGTCAGGGGTCGATAAGTAGTCGCCTGTTCCATCGAAGAGGCCGGATGCTCCGCCAAACTTCGATTGCGCTGTGTCTATCTGAGCGTTCCCGTAAGCAGTCACCGAATGAGTTGTGCCTCCAGCATAAGCAGAGGGCAGGTGAATTGCCAGCAAGAACACAAGCACATAAACGGCCAATGAATTCGCTGTCAGCAGTTTGCTCGTTCTGCTTGACATGGAAAGCAACCTTCTTTGACTGGCTTAAGCAGAATATTTATCGGCTCTTGATTGATTTCAGGCAATGAATTTTCAGCCAGTGCATTGTTATGGACATTTCCGACAAGGAATCACCGTGACTCTTTCCTGCGTTGGGAACTGGACGGTGTACGCCTCCCAGCCAGTACGGTAGAGGGTGTAATCGATTACGCGGTGACGGCAATCGCACGCTATGAGTTCAAACTTCTTCCAGACAGTTGGCTGGTACTTGCTGTGATTCTTCTGGCAATGGTGATGCCTCTGATCCTTCTACTGCTCACTCTGACTTCTCTTCACGTTTGCCAAATCTTTCAAGATACGTATTCGCTCTAGCGTTTGATCTGTGACCATATCCCAAAGGATTCCTCTTGGCCTAGATCCCTTTCTGCCTGTATCGATGATTCTAGAGGGCGTCACGATGCTATCCACTGTGAGATCATGCTCGCTGGCTGGTACCTCATCAACTATCTGAAGCTCATGGACCGTAGTCACAACCGGCGTCGCATCATCGACAAGCCCCAGCTCTCGCAGGATTCCATACTCAATCTCGCTGTATCCTCCGCCCTTCCCCACCCTGACACCGTTCCTCGAAACGGCAACGGACCCAGCAACAATCAGGTCAACCTTCGGAAGATTCCCGAGCGCTACTGGCCTTCCGTATCTGGATGCTCCCCTTATCGTAACCGCGTAACCAACATCTATCCTCTGATTTTCAGCAGAATCGATCATGAGAAACCCGTTCCTCAAGCGTGGAGTCGGAACTAGCAGCCGCTTACGTTCCCCCAGTACCTTCTCTCTCACAGGCCTTTGAGGCGCATCTGGATTAACCTTCACGACACGCGCATCAACAAAGATCGGCAACGATCGAAGCCTCTCAGCAGCATCCTCGGCTCCCACAAAGTTCGGAATTCTGCCCCAGATCGGCCTAGGAAACCGTGACACGCCCTTCTGCTCCATGAGCCGCCAGACGCGCTCCCTGATCAGCTGTTTCGCCACCAACAGCTCAGCATCCTGAAACCCGTCCAAGCCAGGCTCCCCCTTCCTCGTCTAAAGGTGAATTGAGCTTAAACCAAAGTTGAAAGACGCTCAGCCTTATCAAGACACCTTAAGCCGTGCTCATGGAAGCGCAAAGGCGTCACGTAACTCTGCTCGTATCTGATCGAAAATAGTGCTGCAATTATGCAACTAGTTCCCGACAGCGCCGTTAACCATAGCCAAAGCCTATATTTCAGTGGAGCGGAGCAAGTCAACTAGGTTGGGATGAAGATGTTTGTTCACACGAGTATCAGGACCAGTAACATGGAAAGGTCAATCGACTTCTACACCAGAATCATGGGGCTGAAACTCCTGTCTAGGCGGGAGATACCACGGAACAACGCCGAGATCGCATTTCTTCAAGATCCCGAAGGTAAGGGAGCGAAACTTGAGCTAACTCTCTTTCGAGCCCAGAAGAAGTTCATTCAAGCAGAATATGAGGATAGACTATTCGACCATCTGGCATTCGAGACCAAGAACATGAACGAAACAATAACCAAGATGCGAGAGGAAAAGGTAACAATCACAGATGAACCCTTTAGGCTAGGCCCGACGGGCTCATTGATAGCCTTCATCGAGGACCCGGACGGGACGTTGATCGAGTTGATCGAGAGGAAGTAAAGGCAAATACAGCGATCAAGGCGGACGTAGCCCCACAGTCGGGCAATACCGGTTGCAGTCCCCATCCCAATTCGCACGTGTCGGGTCCCGGTTCATTCTAAGATCGCTGTCACTTTTGGAAGAACTTACTCTCCTCAAGGTCAACTAGATCGTACTTCAGCCCTACGCTGTCTATCGTCTTTGCTCCTGTCTTTGTCGTGATAATCGTTCCGGCGGAGCCCATCACGATGCCGTTGATCATGATGATCTTGCCCTTTGCCATTCCCATAACGGCTTCGCCCTTCTTCAAATCCAAGACTGTTATGTCAGCGTCAGCCCCTTCTCCTAGGTGACCTTTGGAAGTCATCCCGAAGAGAGCCGCGGGATTCACAGAGGTCTTCCTTACAAACTCTTCAAATGTAAGCGCGCCATATCGGACCAGAGCAAGGCCCGATGTGACGGAGACATTTCTCGGTATGGATCCTCCGTCCGTGCTTATGGCATCGACGATGAACTGTCCTTTCTCATCTTTGCGTGTTGCACATAGGAATGTGCTGGCTGGAACGTTCACTGGAAAGCTGATCCCGATGTCTGTCTTCGCCTCCTTCCAATGTTGGACACCTTCTTGACCTGAGACGAGAACACACTCTCCTCCAAGTTCCACTCGGACCATCGCAAAGCCTTCAAGGATGGCTTTCTCAAGTCCCTCTTGGTTTTCAGGATATCCTCGTAGACGGAGACAGTTTCTAGTTACGTGACTATCCGGTATGCCGTCAGTACATTTGCCTCCAGTGCCGTTGATGATTGCGAGATAGGACTCCGAAACGATGTTGCGCTTTCCTCGGAGCGCGGCTAGTCCTTCAAGGCTTTCTTCGACAGGATCCTTGATCAAACCTCGAAGGTAACTGTTGACGTGAGCCACATGAAGATGATTCTCTCCTGCAAGCTCCACCGCCTCCTTCAGCCCATTTAGATTGCTGCTTGTAGCTGTTGTTCCGACGTGAAAGGCAACATATGCTCTCTGTTGGTTCGCTATCGCAATGATGTTCCGGGTTGTTTCGGGAGTCAGCGGATTGTGGCCACCCGCAATCTTGACTCCGATCGCTCCATCCTCAACTGCCCTCTTCACAACTCTCTCAATCTCTCTTCGGTCTACTTCTGTTCCCGGAACCGTCCCGTAGGAGCGTACATTAGTCAACGTTGTCACACTCATCCCTGAACCGTGTGCCTTCACGTTTTCGCATAGTGTATCCATTCTCTCGCTAAAGTCTACCCCGGTGACTACGCCGACCTTGGCCATCATTCGGTAGCCTGCCTTGCCGGCGTGCATATGTGAGTCGATTACCCCGGGAATGATAGTCTTCCCTTTGAGATCAACTATCTTGTCGACAGTTTCGCGATTGATTCCACTCTTGACTTCCTTGATCTTACCATCCGCAATTCCTATGTCGACATATCCATCCAGCTTGTTCAGGGGGTCGACGACTCGTCCGCCAACCAGCAGTGAATCCAAATGCGTCATAACTCATCGCCGAGTGATTGCTAGTTACACTCTAATAAGAGATAGCACAAGTCCCGAAATGGGGCATATGCATGGCAGTAGGACGCTTCCAAGTGATGGCGACCCTCCAGGCCGCCAGAGCACTGACCTTGGGACTGTCAGAAACTGAAGCGAAATCTTGGGGTCTCAACCGAGCAATCTTCTACGCTGCAGCCAAGAGAGGCTTCAAGGAGAAAGTCCCTCCTCGTAGACGCGAATGGAGCGAAGTTCTGCGGAAACCCGTCCGAGAGACCCGTGAACTCTACTTTCTAGGCGATGAGATGGCGTACAAGGCAAAGCGAGCGGGCGAGATACACTTTACGATTGGAGGAAAAGCTCAAACTGAAGCAGACTTTCGTAAACAGATAGAAACCCGCTTCGGAAGAGCTTTCAACAAAGCATGGAAAGAAGCTCTCGCCATCATCCAGCAATTTCCAGAGGAAATCCTACTCTCACAATCCCAATTCTATGAGCAGGTCTACAAGCCGAGAAGAGATGAATTGGCAGCGAAATGGACTGAGATCGCGAAGCCTTCCTAACGTGGATCAATGTGAGAGAAGCAGTTAGGCTGTTCGAAGTGATCTAAGACGACAACAGGTTGGGATTGTCCACTCAGGTCTTTGTCCAGACCCTGATTAGGTTCAGGATAACTTCAACAGCCTTCTTCATGTCTTGAACGGAGATCCATTCAAGTTTCGAATGATAGTTGTGTCCGCCCGTAGCGATATTCGGTGTTGGGAGGCCCATGTAGCAGAGGCGAGCGCCGTCGGTGCCTCCTCGAATGCTGTGAAGTCTGGGGTCTAGGCCGGCCATCCGAACGGCTTCCATAGCCTTCTCAACAGCCTCTGGATACTTGTCAAGTACGTATTTCATGTTACGATATGATTCCTCGACCTTGAATTCAAAACTCGATCTAGGATAGCTTTGCACAGTCTTCTCTGCAAGATTCCTGAGAAGCTCTTCCTTCTCTTTGAGGCCTTTGACCTCAAAGTCACGGATGATGAACTTGACAGTTGTGTTCTCAACTCCGCCTTGGATAGCGTTCGGGTGGACATATCCCTCTTTCTTCTCCGTTGTTTCGGGCGATAACTCACCTCTGGGAAGTTTCTCGACGAAGGTCGACGCGATCTTGATAGAGTTGACCAGTTTACCTTTGGCGTATCCTGGGTGGAAAGGTACTCCTCGGAATGTGATGGTCACTGAGTCCGCGCAGAAGGTCTCGTTTTCAACTTCTCCAATGGTCTCTCCATCAAGAGTATAAGCGTACTTGACTCCAAACTTTTTTACGTCGAAGTATTTTACGCCTGTGCCCACTTCCTCGTCTGGAGTGAAAGCTACTTTGATGGTTCCATGTTCGAACTCGGGGTGATTGACGAGATAGTGAACTGCGTCCATAATCTCCGCTATGCCTGCCTTGTCGTCTGCTCCTAGAAGGGTCGTCCCGTCCGAGGTAATTATGTCATTTCCAATCTTCTTCGCCAATTCCGGACTATCAGATATACGGATGATCTGGTTACTCTCTCCCGGTAGAACTATGTCTCCGCCTGAATAGTTTCTGTGAATCTGTGGTTTGACATCTTTTCCTGAGACTTCTGGCGAAGTATCCATATGCGCCGCAAGACCTATGATCGGACTCGATCGCTGTGTATTGGCAGTCAAGGTAGCGGTGACGTAGCCATACTGATCCATAGAGGCATCCTTGAGGCCCAGCTCCTTCAACTCTTCAACAAGTCGCTTCGCCAGTTCTTTCTGTTTCTCAGTGCTAGGGTAGGTTCCTGTGCCCTCAGCTGACTGAGTATCATATTTCACATACCGCAAGAAACGCTCAACCACAGTTTCTCCTATCTCAACTTCCTTCATGCCAAGTCTCCTATCTTCGAAGTCGCAACATAATTCGTCAAGAAGATATAAGAAATGGGGAATTCAGGCTTTCCCAAGGTGCATGAACATATTTTTGCTAATGATCGTGCCTCTGACAAAATGCTTTTTATGCGAAATTGAGTCATTGAAGCGCGTTGATTTCGTTCGGCGAGACTTGTTCTGTTGGAGTGATGAGAGTGACCGGGCCAAAAGAGGCATGTGGAGTCGTCGGCGCACAGAGCACAACCCTTGAAGTCGTCGATGACTTGTGGCATGCAATGCTGGCACTCCAACATAGAGGGCAAGAGGGAAATGGCATATTCACATTCAATGGATCAAGGTTCTATCATCAGAAAGTTCTAGGCCTAATAGGCGAACTAGACAGTTACCGTTCCCTTCACGGGACATGTGGAATAGGACACATCAGGTACTCAACAACGGGATCATCTCCGTTAGATCAAAGCAAGCAAGGCGACCGGTCTCAACAGACCGCTGAGAACTCACTTCAACCTTTCTTCCTACACTATCCAAAAGGTGGAATAGCGCTCTGCCACAATGGAAACTTGGTGAACTATGTTGCTCTACGCCAAGAGCTGACACGACATGAGAGATTCCTATCCTCAGACTGTGACGCCGAAGTTATCCTCAGTTATCTTGTGAAGGAATTATCTGAGACTCGAGATTTCGAGAAGGCTGTTTCAAGATCCATGGCGGCCCTTGAAGGTGCATATTCGGCTGTGGTGATCACCGGGGAACGAGAACTGGTCGCATTCCGTGATCCTCATGGCTTCAGGCCGCTATGCTACGGAAGAGCTGAAGGCATGACTCTCTTTGCATCTGAAAGTGTAGGCCTCGACTCGGTGGGCGCAGAACTGATCTCCGATGTGAAGCCTGGAGAAATGATCATTGTCAACTCTAAAGGAGATGTCGAAAGGAAGAGCGTCGCGCCCTGCAAGCGAGTGGCGCATTGCATGTTTGAATATGTGTACTTCAGCAGACCAGACTCAGTGATAGATGGTGGTGAAGTCTATCCAGCTCGCATCAGGCTGGGTCAAGAACTGGCCGCAGTGTATGAAACAGACGCAGAGGTGGTAGTCCCAATTCCTGACACGGCTCGGCCAGCTGCTGAAGGAATAGCTAGAATGACGGGAATGGAGATCTCAGAAGGATTGATCAAGAATCGATACGTTGGCCGAACCTTCATAATGCCGGGTCAGAGCCGAAGAGAGGACTCCGTCGCTCTCAAACTCAACCCAGTCAAGTCGGTTCTCAAAGATCGAAAGGTAGTACTGGTAGATGACAGCATTGTAAGAGGTACTACCTCTCGGAAGATCGTGAATCTGGTGAGGGCTGCAGGACCGAAGAGTATTGAGTTCTGGGTTACCTGCCCTCCGATTGTTTCCCCCTGCTTCTATGGGATAGATATCTCCACTCACGAGGAACTCATTGCTGCGACAAAGACAGTTCCAGAGATAGAAAAGACCCTGAACGCCGATCGAGTATGCTATCAGACACTCGACGGTTTAGTCAACGCCTTGGGATTCGATCGAAACGAACTATGCATGGCTTGCCTAACAGGCGAGTATCCAACCCCTCTAGCGCAAAGCATCGCGGACAAGATGAGAAGTCAAATGGGAGAAGGAGATAAGCGCAGATATTGGGAGCGCGAGCTTCCCTCATGAAGAGAAGAAACGTTCTTGTGGTCGGGTCAGGAGGAAGGGAGCATGCCTTAGCCTGGAAGCTCCAACAAAGCAAGAACGTTGGCAAGGTGTTCTGCGCACCAGGCAACGGTGGAATCCCCAA
>CAZVYD010000038.1:0-10700 GCA_964631575.1 uncultured Candidatus Bathyarchaeia archaeon | reverse complement strand
GGGAAGTGCGCCGTTTGCCGCAGCGATGAAGCCATGTCATCTTCATTCTTAATAGATGAGCTTGTAACCTGTACATGTAGTGAGTCTAGGATGATCATCGATTCTCATACTCACGTCGACAGATTCGGTTGGTATGATCCGCCTGAAACCATCATCCGCCTCATGGATGAAGCACGAGTGGGCAAGAGCGTCATTATGACCTACGTTGACGCGCCTGACGTGAAAGGTTCGCTCGAATACATCGCCGAGGCTGTTCAGAAGTATCCGAACCGATTGATTGGTTACGCTAGGATGAACCCACGCAGAGGCGAGGAGGCCCAGCAGCTTTTCAGGAAGGCAATGGAGGAATACGGCTTCAAGGGCTTGAAACTACACACAGCCGGCTGCCGCTGTCACCCCGCACGCCAAGAAACCATCGACCTAATTCGCCTCGCCACCAAATACGACGCTCCAGTCCTGTTCCATTGCGGTGACGAAGAGTTCACCTTGCCTCTCCAGATCGCTGAAGCCGCCAACGCCTGCCCTGACGCAACAGTAATCCTTGGCCACTGCGGCGGCTACTTCCACACCGAAGACGCCTTGCGAGCAGCAGAGCGTTATCCCAACATCATTCTCGAAACCTCAGGCATGCCTTACCCACGAGTCATCAAGGAGGCCGTAAAACGTGTCGGCGCTGGAAGGGTCCTATACGCCAGCGACGGCCCTGGCTGCGACCCGACGATTGAGGTGCACAAGGTGAAAATGGCGGGGCTGCACGGTGACGACGAGGAGGCCATCTTCTATCGAAACATCAAGAAGATCCTCGACAACGTGGCTGTGAGGAGAACCTAGTAATGATCGTTGACGCACACATCTATCTAGGCACAAGCCTCTTCGGATACGGACAGTCACTTCAGGAAATCTCCAACAACATGGAACATCTAGGAATCAGCAAGGCGGTGCTCGTCCCAGTCAAGCCTCGCGATTACCACATGGGCCCAATGAATGAGCTTGTGGCCAATGCAGTCAGAAAGCACCCTGACCGCTTCTTAGGTCTCTGCCGCGTTGATCCTTGGCAGGGCGAGGCCGCGGTAGTCGAGGTACAGAAACGGTTCGAAGAGCACGGAGCATGCGGGCTCTACCTAGACCCTTGGGAAGAAAACTTCCAGGCCAATGACAAAATCACTTATCCAATAATCGAGGAGGCTAAACGCTACAACAAACCAGTCGTGTTGAATGCTGGACACGCGCGAGTGTCTCATCCAACGCAGATCCGAGACATAGCTTCCCAATATCCCGCCGTGCAATTTGTTGCATGCAACGGTGGCCAAATCAATATCAGCGGCATGCTGCTATTCGAAGCGAGGCGTATGCTGGACGCCTGCCCAAACATAGCGATCGAGACAGCTGGGACGTATAGAGAAGACTTCATTGAAGAAGTAGTGACCGAGGTCGGAGAAGATCGAGTTCTATTCGCCAGCGGCAACCCCGTCTACGATCAGAAGTTTGAGATGACTCGCATTCAGTTTGCCCATCTCACGGAAGCGCAGAAACAGAAGCTGTGGGAGGCAAATGCGTTGAGGATATTCGGAGTCTGATCGCAATAGGACTTGAGGGTGCGTGGTGCTGTCGGGCACAGAAACCGCACAATGTCAAATGCAAGCACGTCTGCGACGCTTTGTAGATGTTGAGTCACAGGCGCAGGAGAGGTATGTGGAATGGTGGATGTCAGGTACGGCGTATTTCCAAACGTGAGACTAGGATGGCAGGCCACAAAGCTTACCGTTCAGGAGTCTGAGCGACTAGGCTACGATTCCGTATGGCTGGCAGATCATCTAATGGGCCGAAGGCCGATCCTTGAGTGTTGGACCACGCTTTCTGCTCTCTCATGTCTAACCACAAGAATCAGGCTGGGAACAATGGTTCTATGCAACTCGTATCGGAATCCGGCGTTGCTCGCGAAGATGGCCGCAACCTTAGACAACGCCTCTGGAGGGAGAGTTGAGATGGGCCTTGGTGCAGGATGGAAACAAGAAGAATACGTTGGATACGGATACGAGTTTCCGATCCCCGCCACACGTGTCCGCCAGCTGGAAGAGGCACTAATCGTAATGGACAAGCTATGGACTGAAAGCCCAGCAAGCTTCGAAGGTAAGTACTTCAAGATAGTTCAAGCGTTCTGTGAGCCTAAGCCGATTCAGAAGCCAAGAATCCCTGTAACTGTGGGAGGAACAGGCGAGAAGCTGATGCTCAAATTGGTGGCCAAACATGCAGATCGATCAAACTGGTGGGTTTGCCCCAAAGAGATATTCACAAGAAGGATCAGGATTCTAGACGAGTACTGCAGTAGACTTAGAAAGCGTCCAAGAATAGAGAAATCTGCCACATCGCTTGTCAACATAGCAGACACTCAAGAGCAGCTGAGCAGGAACCTGAAGGAGTTCTATCGTGCTGAAGAATCCGATAAGCCGTACGAGGAGTGGTTGAAGCAGATTTCGAACAGGATGATCTCAGGAACACCGGAGCAATGCTTGGAGCAGTTACACCGGTTTACGGATATGGGCGCCACGTATTTCATGGTCAGACCGATAGATTTACCACGGACTGAAGGACTCAGGCTCTTCGCAGAGAAAGTCGTAGGCCGACAAATCTAAGAGAATTCTCGAAGAGTAATTGCCGAATCGGAGCTTTCCACAGTCGCCAAGGCCAGGAGCGGAGATCTTGCCAATATCCCTGCTTCGTTCTTGTTGAATCGAAAGGCTATTTGAGTGCATAACGCTGTAAGTAGGAAGATGGTGTGGGTGACAGTGCCAAGTTTCAGAGAAAAAGTGTTAGGTTACTACAATGAAAAGAACAGCGTGCTATGCGTGGGGCTCGATCCAGCGCTACCGTCGCAGAGAAGTGGCAACGTAGTTCCCTCCAGATTCGTTGACGAGCGAAGCGAGAACAAGTCAAGGCTCGATTTCTGCCTATCTCTTGTTGAGGAGACATCCTCCCACTGTATTGCCTTCAAGCCCAACCAGCAATATGTTGCCGGATTCACGTTCAATGATCATCGAAGCCTGACAGACGCCATAAAGGCTGCGGGCTGCATCTCAATCCTGGATTACAAGTTAAACGACATAGGAGACACTGTTGAGTCGGCTATATTCCATATTAAGCGGTGGGGGTACGATGGGATCACGTTCAACCCCTTTCTCGGTAATTTGGAGGGTACAGTGAAGCTGGCGCACTCGGGAGAACAGAAGCTGGGGGTAATCGCACTGACTTTGACCTCGAATCCAGAGGCGGTGAGGTACCAAAAGGAGACGAGCTTGAACGGAAAGCCTCTCTACCTTGCGGTAGCTGAAGACGTGCAGAAGTACGATGCCGACGGTTGCGTAGTCGGAGCGACAGGACATGTGACAGGTGATGAAATCAAAGCCATCAGAGCGGTAGCTGGAAGAGACAAGATATTCCTAGTTCCCGGAGTCGGAGCTCAGAAAGGGGATCCTCAGAAGGTGATCGAGAGCGGAGGCAACATTCTGATCAACGTGAGTAGAGACGTAATCTACTCGGAGTCTCCAGGAAAGAAGGCCAAGGAATACACAGAGCTCTTCAGATCCTTAGGTGCCAGACTCTTCTAGAAGGCGAGCCCTTACGTCCACGAAGACATTGAAGGCCAAGAAAGCGACCTGTGTCGCAGCGATCAAGTACAACACCATCAATGTTGGAGCGCAATGCCTTGGTGCAATGACGATATAGCACCTGTAAGCAAAGGGTTTTAGCCCTTCTCGGATGATACACTATTGATCCCGGTTGAAACGCGTATCAAGCGGATTCTTGTTGTATGAGAAAACCCGACAGTTACCTAGTTCTCGGAAAGCGTTATGCATTGCAGTCCTTGTTTCATTGTCGCTCTATAGTCTAGTCCCTTCTCAGGCTGATTGGCTTGTTGAATATGAGATTGGCGGCGGATCTAGGCCGACCGGGATAACGTTCAATGGCACTGTCTGGTTTACGACAGAAGGAGAGAGCCGATCAGTCATCGGAAGCATTGACCCGTCGACGGGTAGGATAACAAAACACTATCTAGCGAACCAGAGTGATCTGCGGGATCTAATATGCGGTCCTCCAGAACTCAGCCACGGGGATAGCTCCTACGCGTCTGTGTGGTTTGTTCAAAAGGCCGGGAACAAGATAGGCCGCCTGAACCCCAGAACGGGGGAGGTGGCAGCTTGGGCTGTTCCAACTCAAGGATCAACACCGCTTGGGATTGCGATCCACAGGTACGGTTCGGTCTTCAATAACACGTTGTTCTTCACGGAATACGATGGGAACAAAATAGGGGCATTTCGCCAAATCGGGGGACAGTGGACGTTCAAGGAGTTCGCAACACCAACTCCCAGCTCTAGACCTGTCGACATCACCGTAGACAGCGAAGGTTATGTTTGGTTTACTGAATCGGCAGCTGACAGAATTGGAAGACTCAACCCTTGGGACGGCACAGTCTCAGAATACTCGTTGCTTGAGGGAAGCAGGCCGTGGGGCATTACGACGGACTCGAAAGGCTTCATCTGGTTTACGATGTCGGAAGCTAGGAGGATTGCGAAGTTGGATCCAAGATCCGGACTGTGTCAAAGCTATGAGGTTCCCACCGCCAGGAGCAAGCCAAGGAATATCAGAGTCGACATATGGGGGTCCGTTTGGTTCACAGAATACGACGCCGGAAAGATCGTAAAATACCTGCCAAACTATTCCGCCTTCATGGAGTACGGTTTTCCGAACCCCGATTGTGGACCAGACGAAATGGCCTTGGGCTATCAAGGTGAGGTTTGGATCGCAGAAAGTCGAAGCATTAGAATCGCAAGAGTCCTCCCTTCAATAAGTGCCACGATATCGACAAGCCTCAAGACATCAGCGGTAGAAACGGCCTCATCTACAGGGTTCACAACTCCCACAACTGTGAGCAGGCTAACAGGCGTCACCTTCACTTCTGCCTTGACGGCAATTACAACAACAGTGGCCTCGACTACAATGTCAACGACAACAGCAACCGTCTCAACCACCTCAACAACCACCACAACAACAACTCCTCCAACTGTAACGACAACGCTGACAGTCACAACAACGCCGGCACGAGCCTGCATGATAGCCTCTGCAGCCCATGAATCCGAGCTCGCACCGCCTGTGCAAGCCCTACGAGACTTCAGAGAAGAGTGTGTGGCGTCAACCTTCGCCGGCAATCACTTTTTGAGGGCTTTCAATCGCTTCTACTATTCGTTCAGTCCAATGATCGCGAGAAGTCTTGTTGATTCACGTCTATTGCGAGAGAGCGTCAAGACATTGCTCTACCCCTTGATAGGAACACTACGTGTATCTTCGGAGATTCATTCGATTCTCTCTTTCTGCCCTGAAGTGGCCGTCGCCATATCAGGCATAGTCGCAGCATTCATGACTGGCCTAATCTACCTAGGGCCTCTCGCAGCGATTGCGATGTACTCTAAGCGCTACCTTATCCAAAGGAAGGAATCGATCATCTGAAACAAACACTTCGAAAGACCGATCTTGTGAGCGTAGAAAGGATCTAACCAAGCGAGATCCGAGCTTTTATAACTCTGAGACAGTTCCTCTCTGCTTAGGCTAGTCACGGTGGAAGATTTTGGTCAGAATCGGAATTGTCAGAGTATTGACGACCCACGATGAAGGCCTACTCAATGCGCATGGAAGGCTGATCGAGAGTCACTTTCCTCAATTCAAGACGACAAGCAGATGCATCGAAGATCAACCCGAAGGGATTCACGACGACCGCACAAAGGAGATCGCAGTTCCCAAAGTTGTCAAACTGGGACGCGAACTAGAAGCAGAGGGCGTGAGCGCACTAATCGTTAGTTGTGCAGACGACCCTGGCGTAGATCAGCTACGGAAGACTGTGAAGGTACCTGTCATAGGTGCAGGCTCAGCAGCCGCCTCTCTTGCTTTGAGCTTGGGAGACAGAGTAGGTGTCCTAATAGTGTCCGACAGAACACCTGATGTCGTGAAGAAGATACTTGGCAAATCCTTTCTCGCCGAGTCAAAGCCTAAAGGAGTCACTACTACCCTCGATCTTCTACGGAAAGAAGAAGGGGCCCACTTGTTTTCAGCTGCAGAGCAATTGAAAGAAAAAGGGGCTGATGTTATTCTCTTGGCTTGCACCGGTTACGCCACTGTCGGGATCGCTCAAGAGTTGAGAAAGCGCCTTGGGATACCGATAGTGGATCCGGTCTTGGCTTCTGCACTAGTAACTTGGTATGTGACAGCGGCCTGTTGACACGATCTGCCGATATTGCCATAACCTCAATTTGATTCGCCGTGACACGTTCTCATAGGTCTGTTGAGATTCAAGTGAACCTACAGGATAATCAGCTCCTATCCAACGAACCGGCGTCTCGAAAGCAAAGACCTATTTGAGGAGTGGAAGTCTAGCAAGCACTTGTAAGCTGTAGGTGAAAGAGACCCCAAAGAACGAGGTTCCGGAGAATTGAAGTACGTATGGATGAACGGTAAGATACTTCAATGGAAAGATGCCACGGTCCACGTGTCTTCTCCTATTGTTAACTCGGGATTAGGAGTTTTCGAGGGGATAAGGGCGTACTGGAGCGAAGAGAGATCTCAGCTCTATGTCTTTCGTCTGAAGGATCATGTCCAAAGGCTCTTTGACTCTTCAAAAGCTCATAGGATGAAGATAGAGTTCTCAAAGAAGCAGATTGAAGATTCCATAGCTCAGATAGTTGCGCGAAACGGCCTCAGAGAAGACGTATACATTAGACCCCTTGTGTTCCGCGGAGGAATATGGCGAATGCCTAAGACTCCGATCGATGTCGTCGTATTCGTGGTTCCTACACCACGTCCCGGGAGGATGAAGAGGATGAAACGGGGAATAAGATGTTGCGTCAGCAGTTGGAGAAGAATCCCCGACGCAGCCATGCCGGCAAGAGTAAAGACCTGCGGCAATTACGTCAACAGTCGACTTGCCTCCATGGAAGCCGAAGAGGCAGGGTACGACAGCGCAATATTCCTAACGATTGATGGAAAGCTTTCTGAGGGCTCTGGAGCCAACATCTTCCTTGTCAGAAAAGGAACCCTGATCACACCGGGAGTCACATCTGACATACTCGAAGGAATAACTAGAGAAACCGTGCTGTCAATAGGAGCAAGAGAACTAGGCATAGATGCCTGCGAAAGAGATGTTGATAGAACCGAGCTCTACGTGGCCGATGAGGCGTTCCTCTGCGGGACAGGTCAGGAGATCACGCCAATCATTTCAGTAGATGGCATTCCAGTCGGCAAAGGCTCAGTAGGGCCCATGACCAAGAAGATACAAAGGTGGTTTTTCGAGGTTGTCGAAGGAAAGCAGCCGAGACACATGAACTGGCTTACGCCAGTCTATAGCCAGAAGAAATCAAGTTAGAGAACCTTAGGCTTCAGATATATCGCCTGTCTCTTCCTCAGCCCGATTTGTATCATCATTTTGGCAAGTTGTAGTCTTTCCTCTCGGTCAGAGAAGTGACTCCATAAAGAACGAAAGGAAGTTGAAGATTTCAGTTCCTGTAACCATTCCTACCAACTTCTCTTCTCTCACTACCGGTAGGCGCATTATTTTTCTTCCCGCCATCAGAATGATTGCGTCTTTCACAGATGTCTCTTCGTCAACGGTAATGAGGGGGCTACTCATGGGAATCGTAACGTTCGTATTCCTCATGTCCAACCCGTTGGCGATTACCTTCGTTAGAAGGTCGCGTTCAGTGAATATGCCAATTGGTTTCGAGTCCTTTGTGACAACCACGCTTCCTATCTTCTTCTCTCCCATGATTTTCGCGGCCTCATAGATCGTTGTTTCAGCGTCGACTGTAACGACAGGGCTGACCATGATTTCCTTGACTTTGGGCAAACGGGCTCCTCCAGTTATCAGGCTTGGTTGCTGCACATGCGAAGCGAGAGTAGATAGGCGCTTAATAAGAATCTAAGTCTTTGTTCAGAGTACGTCTATTCCAGAAGTGTCTTCAAGGCTATATGCCAGTACAAATCATCGTGGAACCCTTCGAATTCATCGACAAGTTTGCAGAGCCTTTCCCCGTCGTTCTCCACTTCTTCCCATACAAGGATATTCTCGTAGGCTCGCCTCGGGAAGTGGCGCATACGGAACTCTTTGAAATTCTTCTCGAAGGCATCGACGATCTCCTCTTTCTTTAACTTCACTACTCCGTTATACAGAAGTGCGTTTTGAGCAAACTTCAAAGTGTGACCCAAAGCCATCTTGGCTCTTTCTCTGGGGTCTAGATTACTCCTCTTCCTTTCCCACAGAGCCCTGAGATCATGCATCATCTTGATACTTGTCCTCTTGTGGAAGTCAAGCAGAGGAGCCTTCTCGATTATGGGCTCGCCGTATATTGTTCTTGCCGATAGGGCCTCCCATATTGTGGGGACGCTCAGTAGTAGGGATTTGCCGAAAACCCACGCCTCATGTATTTCTACTCCGGTTCTTCGTGCGACCGTTTCCTTTATTGATCTCAATATATCGTGATCTTGCGGGCTTATTGCGTAGCTTTCGATTACGAGCATCACATCTAGATCGCTGAACCCGGCAACGGTGTCCCGCACTGCCGAGCTCCCATAAAGGACTATGCTCGATAATCGTCCTCCATATCTGTCCTTGCACAGTTCAACCAGAAGCTCAGCTGCTTGCTCGTATCGATCCTTGGAGGACCTCACCAAAGTCACCTTTGTCTTCAGCAACGCCTTTGTTAACGTCGAAATCGCACGTTTCGATGGAACCGACGGCCTTGACTCAGAGTTCGCCTTGTCTTCGTTCTCAATGCTTGTGCAAGTCTTTCTCTGCTTAGTTGCAGGTAGGCTCTATCCTGTGAGAAGATTTCAAGCGTAATAGTGTCATCATAGCCGATGGCCTCTATCTTTCTTAGAATTTTGGCAAAGTCTATTATTCCGGCACCTAGTGGGAGATGGAGATCCCCGTAGCCGCCAAGGTTGTCCGACAGGTGAACATGGCTGAGTTTATCGTGGAATCGCTGGATATATTCTATGGAATTGTTCTCGAGTCTTCCTATGTTTGCGTGACCTATGTCCAATGTGAATCTGAGATCGGGGATCTCAACGAAAAGCTGTTCGAAATCTCTCATGGTGAATGCTTCCTCGTCCAAGTTTTCAATCAGCACAGTGCAACCTAGACTCTTTGCGGTTGAAACAAAGATGTTCGCAGCCTCTTCGAATTGTTTTATGACCCGTCTCCCTTCAGATCTACGAGTCTCAGCTGTGAGTATGGGTGGATGAACAGTGATCTTCTTTATTCCTAGCCCATGACACGTCTTGATTGCTTCCTCAATTCGCCTCCCATGGATTTGAGCTACGCCTATAGACTGATGATAAGGGAATATTGACTGTTGGTAAGGGTGCCCCAACTCAAAACTCCATGGAATATGACCCAACAGTTGGAGTCTAAGCGATTTGGCAGTGCGAACGATCTCACGTCCAATTCTCTTGAGAGCTTCGGGCGACGCCTTGGGCTGCTCCACCGTCAACTCAACAAAATCAAATCCCATCGCTGAAATCTCCTTTAGCTCCGTCAGAACGTCTGCTGAAGGGGAATTCATTCCTCCAAATTTCATGACATCCCTCCAAATTCAGCCCAGTAAAGATCAGCATACAACGATTCTCTCAGAAAGCGACAAGCAACTCATTTCATGTTACGGCGCTTGATACTCTCCTCCTCGATGCTCGGAGGATGGCCGTCGTCCATGCTTACAACTATTGTCGAGCAGAAGAGGTTTAAGGATCGGCCCGCCCATTCAATTTTGATCCTCGCTCTCTCCTTGGGTGAGCGGTCCGGCCGGTCCTAGACATCACTCAGGATGTCTACAGTAGCTCTCTGCAATATGGGCATCGATAGGGAGGATTCAAGTCATATGCAATGCTCTTTCCGCACTTGGGGCACTTCGTCTCCGGCATGCAAGTTCACCTCGTCGGAAAATGCTTTTTCTCGGCTAGATTAGTCTTTCCCTCGCCGTGGATCAGCGGAATTTCTTTCCTCAAATCAAGATTCACTCTATTGTTGTGCATGAAGCTTCGTTATGGCCAGACTCAAATGGACAATGCTCTAGTGCTTTGAGAAATCCGTCACGCTTCTTGTCCACTCGTTGAAATCGAGGTACCTTATAGGTTGCATCAATGTCTTGATTCTTGCAGCGAGCAGATCAACTTGGGTAATACTGAACTTGACTATCCGACCGGTCCGTTTGCCATCGGAGTGGGCGGAATAGTAATCCACGAAGGGAGAGTCCTCTTGGTTAAGGTGACGTATGGTCATCAAGGATGGATCCTGCCTGGTGGATACGTCAGGCTGACAGAAACAATTGGAGACGCGGTTAGACGCGAGGTGTTGGAGGAAACGGGGCTCGTTGTTGAACCATTAGAGCTAGTATCTGTGCGCAGCCGGATTACAGAAGGCAGAAATGATCTCTACGCAACGTTCTTGGTGAAAGTTGTGAGCGGAGAACTGAAGCCAGATGGGAAAGAGGTCGTTGAGGCAAGGTATTTCACGTTGACTGAGATGGAGGATCGAAAGGATGTGCCCAAACTGAACCCATGTATTATCCGTCACGTACTTGAATTGAAGAAACCTCGCTTCACTCTATCCGACTACAAGCCTTCATCGGACGAACGCTACGAACTCTGGCTATAGCGTCATG
>CAZVYD010000037.1:0-11973 GCA_964631575.1 uncultured Candidatus Bathyarchaeia archaeon | reverse complement strand
AGTCATTCCAATCCATCGCCGTGAGGCGAATGTCAAAGACTTCCAAAGACAAGTGGAGGAAAAGAGCAATATCAAGGTCTTGGCGCTCAGCCGAGGAGAAGAGACAACCGTATGAGGCGTTGCTCTTGAACTCCCCGCCATAACTCAAGAGAGTGAAGTCATAGCGGTATCGCAGTTGTCTCCTTCTCGGATTCGAATACGAGACATGTCAATGTCTTCTCGATTCCTTTGACTAGTCTGAGCTTATCAACTACAAATTTGCCTATGGACCCCACGTCCCTCTCCTTCACTTTCATCAGTATATCCCAATCGCCAGAGATTATGTGGACCTCTTGAACCTCAGGAAAACTGGCAATCTGTTTCGCAACCTCTCTCTGAGACAGAACCTTCTCCCCGTCACCTCTGTACGCAAATGACCCCAGAACGAAAGCCGTGGTCCCCATGTCAAGTTTTGCTGAATCCAACACTGCGCGGTAGTTCTTGACTATGCCTAATCGCTCCATCCGCTTGATCTTTGCAAATACAGTTGTTATGGGAGTATCGGTTCTGTTTGAGATCTCTCTAGCGGCTACGCGGCAATCCTCCTGAATGATTCTGAGAATCTCCATGTCCTTGCTGTCAAGAGTGTCTCGCATGGTTGTAATTATTTCAACCAGCTGGCTTAAATTGTTATCGAAGCTGAGAAAACCCCGAAGCTCTTCGCAAAAAATCCATGGGGGTCGACACTGGCTCGTACGCGCCCATGACCAGGCATGTGAATTGATCCTAGCAGCGATCTCAACTCATCTAAACCGCTCAGGAATCGATACGACTCTAAGCGACATAGGAGGCTATCGTCTCTCTCAAAGCTCTTCGAATAGAATCTCCCTGAAAGATCGATAAGCGATGTTCTCTCTGCCCTGCATGAATCTTACCTCTTGCCATATCATGCTTCCTTCGTGAAAAGGCCACAGAAACGACAAAAAGTGAAAGCGAAGCGAGAACTTCCGAAGCGTACATCGCGAAGTCTTCCTTTTCTTCATATGTGACTTTCAACCAGCGAGCTTGGGCCTCTGTCGGCTTTGTGACGGCAAGAGCCAGGGCGACGCTTCGTTCTTTCGGGTCTAGAGACCATCCATTGAACTTATAGATTGCCAGCGTTTCGTTCACGTGATCCAGCATCATCGGGGGAAATACCGTGATTGTGGCCGTAGCATTTTGATCGTACCAGCCCTCTCCAGCAACATGCCCAACCTCTGAAGAGGCCGATACGTAATACTGGAGTCGAAAGAATGCTTCGATCTGGCAAGTCTCAGTTACTTTAACAGTTCTCTTGACAGGATACGGTCCGTCCCTCCATCCCTCGAATATGGCCCGTTCTCGGTCCGTCAAGTAGGCGATTGGAGGCGCCTCCACGACGCTATGGCCTCGAACTACTCCTACCTTTACTACTCCGATGTTGTTGGAGGTGTGCAGGATCCCGTTGATCCTCATCTGAATTCCAGGAACGGTTGTTTTGATGATCAGGTCAACTGTGTCACGAACTAGGACTCTTACAGGCAGTGAGTAGTTGCCTGCCGGAATAGCCCACCTGTCATTGTCGCTGCATAGGACCAGAAGATCGAGGTTCATGAATGCATTGTCGTTTGGGGCCCGGGCGAGCAAGGTGACTCTTGCAGATCCGTTCTCGAGATCTGACAGTTGTCGAACTGATAGTATTGTGTCTTTCTCAGAAGAATAGAGCGTGATCCATCCTTGAGCCTTACTGGGTTTCTGCCAGTGAATTGTCGCCGAAACACAAAATATTTCGCCAAACGGTACGACCTCGGGCACGGCGGCCTCAGTCAACGCTACTCTGACTTGTGTGTGTCTTGGCTGAGAGCTGGTCAGGTTGGATGCGTTTCGCAGAAGCGGTTTTTGCCTTTCCAGCTGTAGGCTCTTTGATTGCTCAATGAAGTTGATTGTGACTGTGATCGCCTCAGAGTCATATCGTCCTGTCTTTGCGATAGTCCAGACCTCATGCGCCACATCGTTGATGATTCGGAACTCTTTGTGAAGCCAATGGTCACTATATTGGCCACGATCCGGAGTCGATTCAAAGAAGGTTCTGCCGGAATCGATGTATGACTTAGTCATCTCGGTTCCATAGAGGATTAGATGGTTCGCTTTGAGAAGATTCGCGTATGGAATAAACTGTTCCAGTGGAACAGTTATCAGAACAATCCCGTTCGGACTGGACCAGCCTTCCTTGTCTGTGATCGTTGCCTCTCTCGCTGCCGCTATCCCGCCGACGGAATAGCCGACCAAGTATACGTAGCGGTATCCGGCTGTGGTTGCCCACGATTTCGCATTGTGAATCAACTCGCTGGGATAGAACTCGGCTCGTATCGTCCTGTTCAGCGCTGTCTGAAAAATCGTGCTTGATCCTCTCTCAAGCGTGAGAACCGAGTAGTATCTGGCAAGATCCTGAACGAACTGCATCGTATTGTACGATTCAAGCCAGTAAGGGTTCACGATTAGGGGCGGGCCTTCAATTCCCCCGCCGAGCCAGATTATGCAGGTATCACTCTCCGCATTCTCCCAATGTCTCCAGTAAGTCTCGCCGACTTTAACAGTTGAGACGCTTCCACCTGCAGATGAAGGCGTGATGGCGACTGAATTCATTATGAACCAAACGGTCAAAGCTATCATGATCTGTCGCTTTCCAAACACTCTGAACGATAACTTCCGACCCAAACATCTTCTCCTTGCTCCACGAACGACGAAAAGAAGTGAAGTAAGCACCAATGAAAATGATGCCAAGCGAGACAAAGGGCCTGGAGAAAATTCTTGTTCTGTTCGCCAAACGGCGTGAACGTTCTTTGGGCTGAGCATCTGGATTGCAGCAATCGGCCCTTGGCCTGACCAGTCTCCTTCCCACCTGTCGAAAACATGCTTGGCATCTAGAATTCCCAATACTCCGTCTTTTACTTCAGGCAAGATTGCGAACCATGCTGTGGTGTTCTGATCATACCATCCGCCGCCGATCGGATCCCCGTGTTCGGAGCCAATGGTCAGATGATATTGGGTGCGATAGAGCGCTGTCAGCCTTATGTCGAGGAATAGGTTGACGACTCGGGGGTTAGATTGAACTCCATCGCTCCATCGATCAAAGACATGGCGGACTCCTTCGCAAACAGGCCTCACGGGTTCGACGAATACTGTATGTTGGCCACGCCAGAGAAGGATTCCTACTTCTCGGTCATTCTCTGGCTCATATCGTAGACCATCGACATGGAATACGTAGCTTGAGGTCACGTTCAGCCAAAATCTGTCCTCAGATATGACTTCTACGGCAAACGCCTTTTCGCCTTGGTTGGGATCTGAGAACCAGG
Organism: uncultured Candidatus Bathyarchaeia archaeon; assembly: GCA_964631575.1. GTDB lineage: Archaea > Thermoproteota > Bathyarchaeia > 40CM-2-53-6 > JALHTG01 > JALHTG01. Next base: position 8,620 of record CAZVYD010000037.1, on the reverse strand, counting down.
AATCCGCCCACCATGCCCTAGTCGCGGCTATGAGACGCCAAACCTTGGGAGCATCCGGCGCCGTGAGATTGAAGACGTAAGTGACATTTCCCGGGCCGAAGAAACCGCTTATCAATGTGAGACTCTGGACTACCCGCAGGGTTTCTTCCTCAAGTACGCCGACATCAGCCAGAACTCTGCTGGCGTACTCAAAAGTCACGGCCACAGAGAACTCTTGCCTGCATGTTACTCGCCTTGGATAATCTATCTCGGAAACGCGGGCTACACGAAAAGAAACTGCCTCAGCTGGAACAGCCCAAAGCATCAAGGCCAGGAATGTCACGGTTACGGCGGCCAGAGCCTTCTTCTCTCCGTGCTGCATGAAGATAGCTGGGCATTCTAGCTATAATAAGACTCAGATGGGTCCGTGCGCGCTCTGTAACGCAATACAGAGAAGACACTGCACAAACAAGTGTGTGGATGTCTAAACCTTCCGTCATCCACAAGAACTGGGCTCTGCATTGATCGGGATCTGCGAAAATGAAGTACTACGAGCAGGAAAACTTGGATCTACGGTTATAACTTGATGTATCTCCTCAAACGAGGCCAACCGGTTTTGGCGTATCGCAGTCTCGAACGATCTCTCTTTACCCATCGAAGCATGTGAAAGAAGCTTCGCCCCCGCCTTGCATCTCTGTCTGAAATGGGCTCATATCCGAGCTTCCGAAGCTCATTCAAATAAGCAGCCTCGGTCTTGTGTTGGGCGGCGCCAGTGATCTTTGCGACCGTCACCCTAGAGTCACCGTAGTTTCTCTTCATCAGTCTCACAGCTTCACTCAAAATGAAGCCTGAGCAGACCTCGATCTTCTCGTCTTCGCCGAGGCCGAACCTCTCTACGAGTTGAAGCGCTATGTGAGCTGCCTCACGGAGATACGTCTTCTGCCTGAACCTTGACTTCTGAAAGTGTTCTACGCTCACTACTTCGAAGTCGAAGCGATCAGTTTCCGGCCGGTATACTCCAATCACTACTCCAGAAAGGAGGTCTCCGACGCCGGCGTCATCTATCTGCAGCGTCAATGCTACTCAGTGTTCACTACTCAGCGTCGTCGCCTCTCTCTCATGAGGGAAGAGTCGACCTCTTCAATCTCCTCTTCTAGCGATGGTTCTTCTTCGCGAGGCGAAAGAGCCGTGTATGCGAAGATCGCAAGGCCCAACAACGCCACGCCAATAATCCAGTTTCTCAACCACTTTCCCATTCAGATCGGCCACCAAACATGAATGTTGCACAACTGAGAAGCACGGTGAAATATATCTTTGATTGCGAAGTTCGAGCTATTCCTTTGTGAGTCAGAGATGCTAAACAAGCGCATCTGACAATTTCTCGCAACCTTCAAATCTCATCTGGCCCACTTTGCCTTGGGTTTCAGGCGGTTCTCCTGATGGAAGATCTTCTAGCGAAATTGGTTGATGAGGCGAGAAGGCTAGGTGCCTCCTATTCTGAAGCGAGATTCCAAGAGTTAGTCACTACCGAAGTGGCTGTTGAGAACGGGTCACTGAAGACCTATGAGTCAGACAGGCTGAGAGGGATTGGAGTACGAGTCCTTCTAGACGGGTCTTGGGGGTACGCTTCCTGTAGTGACGTGGAACTATCGCAACTCAAGAAGGCCGCTCGACAGGCCGTCAAGATAGCGAGATCATCCCGAAGGAGAGGCCTAGAAGCCGAGGTTGGCCTTCAAAGGACCGTTCAAGACAGAACCAGCGTCCAGACTAGAATAGAGTCAAGTGATGTTTCTCCAGAAGAGAAGGTCAGGATCGGCATTGAAGCCAACAAGGCTGCAATGATCGGCGATACGGTCAAGAACGCAACGACACGCTTGGGCACGTTTACAGACATGAGGCTTTTCGTGAACAGCGAGGGGAGTCGCATAGAAGTGAACTCGTCAATGGCTGGATTGCGGCAGCTATCAGTCGCAGCTTCAGCGGGCAAAATGGAACGCGTCTCAGATGGAGAGTCACAATGCGCCGGATTCGAGTTCATACAGGACAGGGATTGGACAAAATTCTGTAGAGAGATATCGGAACTTGCGACCAAGGCGGTGGATGCCCAGATGCCTGCAGCCGGAACTTTCGAAGTCGTTGCTGATCCTGACCTTGTAGGTTTGATCTTGCATGAAGCGTTTGGCCACGCCTCTGAAGGAGATCTGGTGACAACCAAGGAGTCTGTCCTTCAAGGAAAACTGGGAACGACGCTTGCAGGCCAAGACGTAACGATCTGCGATCAAGGCATAATCGAGGGAGGATACTTCGTTCCTTACGATGATGAAGGAGTCTCGAAGACTCAAACAACCATTGTCGAGGAGGGAATATTGAAAGGATATCTACAGTCTCGGCAGACTGCAACGAAGATGCGTGCGAAGCCGACTGGTAACGCGAGAGCAATGAGTTTCGATAACAACCCCATAGTGAGGCAAACGAACTACTACATGAGGCCCCGGGACTATTCCTTCGAAGAATTGGTGGAAGGCATCGAGAGAGGATACTACATAAAAGGAAGGGGGGCGGGAGGCGGGCAAGTAGATGTGGGTGGTGGAACCTTCACCTTCGCCGTAGGCCCCTCGTTTCTGATAGAAAGAGGACAGATCAAGGAGATGGTTAGAGGGACTACAGTGACTGGCATGGTTCTCGAAACCTTGGAAACGATAGACGCTGTCGGCAAGGACCTCAAGATCTCTACGAGTGCCTTCGGAGGATGCGGAAAAGGGGGACAGATGGTAAGAGTGGGCGATGGAGGTCCTCATGTTCGAATAAGGAAGATCACGTTGGGAGGGCAGGCTTAGATGGCTGAGTTGTTATCGCTAGGCGAGAAAGCGGTCAAGCTTGCCCTAAAGCTAGGTGCCACGGAGGCTGAAGCATTTCTATCCCAGACAGTTCAAAATCTATTGACATTTCATGAGAAGATAGAATCAGGAAAAACGTCAAGGCTCACAGGTATTGGCGTGAGAGCCATCATAGACAAGAGAATTGGATTCGCATCATCCTCATCTAAGAAAACAAGTGACATTGAGAGCGTTGCAAGAATGGCAGTGGCGATAGCCAAGGCCTCACCGAGAGATTCAGACTGGCATTCTCTTCCAAGAGAAGGTGGCAGAGCCAAGGTTGATGGAACCTTTGACAAGAAGATCGCGGAGATGGAACCAGACGCATTGGCCAGAAGAGCTACAGAGATCATTGATCTTATTCGGAGCCGTGATAGGCGGTTAGCCCCGGCTAGGGGCCACCTTACCACAGGCGTCGTTACATGTTCTATCGTGAACAGTCGTGGGCCTGAGCTCTCAAAGAGAGGAACCTATGCCTCTTTCTCGATAAGGGTGAAAGCAGAAGACGCGGGAAAGAAGGCGACCAGTGACGAAGGCTGGCAGGCCCGCAGTTGGAGAGAAACGGAATCTCAGAAGCTTGCTGAAGAAGCCTCACAGCGAGCCATAAAGATGCTCGATGCCTCGCCGATCCCCAACACTAGAACGCCAGTGATATTTGCAAGCGATCTCTTCGCCGAAATACTGAACGTCATGTTCACTCGCACAATCAATGCTGAAGCCATTCAGAAAGGCCGATCGCCATGGGCAGGAAAGATCGGACAGCAGATCGCGAAGGAAAATACCAACATAATCGACGACGGTACAATGAAAGGTGGATTCATGACTTGGAGCTTTGATGATGAAGGAATACCTCAGCAACGAACCTCGGTCGTCAAAGACGGGATATTGATGTCCTATCTTTATGACACGTACACGGCGGCCAAGGACAAGGTCGCCTCAACCGGAAACGGCTCGCGAAGAGGAACGGGCATGTTCGGAGTGGGAAATCTGTACACTAGGCCGCCTACACCGGCTCCCTCAAACTTTGTGCTGAAGCCGGGTGACACAAAGAAAGATGAACTGATCGAAGAAACCAGAGAAGGCCTCTATGTAGTCACGTCAATTGGAGAATGGTTGTCGAACCCGATGAGCGGAATGTTGAACGCAACCGTCACAAACGCATTCCTTGTGAGAAGAGGTGAGCTGACGACCCCGGTCAAGGGAGTGATAGTCTCTGGAAGCTTCTTCGATATGCTCCGCAACACGATTGACCTAATAGCGGATGACACGCGAAATGCTGGGAACTTCTATTCGCCTTCGGTCCGTGTGCGAGAAATGACCGTCGCGGGAAGATAATCGCTTTCCGCGATGACTGCCTTACCATATTGGATGCGAGTCTGCCTTGGAGTCGGTCAAAAGGCTGAAGATAACAACCTTAGCAGACAACCTGACATTCCACGGAAGTCTTCTAGGCCAGTGGGGCCTATCCTTTCTGCTTGAGATCACAGCTGCCGATAATAGGAAGCATATAGTTATCTTCGACACAGGGGCAGTCAAGGACGCACTGCTCTTCAACATAGATCAATTGAAAGTCAACCTATCCAATCTTGAAGCCATCGTCTTAAGCCACGGGCACAGAGACCACACAGCTACAACTGTAGAGCTCGTGAGAAGATCTCGAAGAAGGGTGCAGGTGATTGCTCATCCGCACGCCTTCAAGAGGAGGTTTGTTATCACAAGAGATGGAAAGAAGCGATTCTCCCAAGTACCTAAAGGAGAAAGAGAGAAAGATATCGAACAGGCGGGGGCGAGACTTGTACTCACCAAAGAGCCCTTTCAGATCCTTCTTGGTGCCACTACCACAGGCGAAATACCAAGGCTGACAAGATTTGAGAAGATACCGGGAAAGCGATTCATAGTTGTCGGTCGCGAGTCACAGCCTGATAGTATACTTGACGATCAGGCGCTCATCATCAATGTCCGCGGCCAAGGAGCTTGGGTTGTCACGGGTTGCGCTCACTCAGGAATCACAAATACTCTGAGGAAGGCTGAGAGTATCGCGCAATCCTTATCGGTTCATGCAGTCGTAGGTGGGTTTCACCTTGCTTCAGAGCGAGAAGATAGGATCAAGCACACTGTTGACGCTTTGAGATCTTACAAGCCAAAATTGATATCACCATGCCATTGCACCGGATTTCGAGCGACGAGAATGATTTGGGAAGCCTTTGAGCGAGAGTTCGTTCTGAACTTTTCTGGAAGAACAATTGTGAGTGGGGAAAGGACGCGGCCAAACACGCTTTAGATAGGCACCTCAAGGCCTCTACCTTTCAATGCCTGTAATATTCTTAGAGGTATCTGATTGGTGGGTCACTTACGCCTTCTTGACTTGTAGAATTCATATGCTAGGCGAGTCTGGTGGGCCAGTGTAGTCATCATTATCACGAAGCCCAGCCTTACTCGATTTTCCAGAAAAGCAATGATTCCTAGTGCGTCCAAGAATGGTATGGGGTGCAAACATGAACAAAGCTCTGATGAAAGAGTTGTGAAACACACTGAGAGAAAGTCGTTAAGGCTTTTCACAGACGCTACGTGCAATCTGATACGACTGCTTTGAACGATCAGTAAAACAACATATGAGCCAGTGAACGCCACCGATACAATCAGAGACATATGCCCAAGGTTTTCGAGTGCTGTTCTCGGAAGAAGACCCCTTTTGAAGAGAGCCACCAAGAGAAACGCGATTCCACCAATGAATGCTACGTCTATGACCATGAAGCTACGCGAGAACATCATCGACGTGGCGAGAAGGATTGCGACAGAGATTCCTGCCCCTATTGACAGGTAGACTTGGGTTTGATACGGAAGGAATAGAGAGAACGCACTGATCACCATGACTGCAGTGCCGTAGAACGAAAGAATCCGAAGGTTAATTGATTTGGAGGCGCTTCTCTTCAGCTCTTTCCAGAATTGTTTGAATGGTTCCACTCTCGACCCTAACAACTCGATTCCCGCTAATTATCAACTGACAGATAAGTATCGCCTTTCTCTATTCCGCACGAGACGCGTATTTCTCAGGTGCTGCCAAAGGCCCTTGAGTGGTTCAGGCCTGTGCAAATCCTTGTCGCGTTTGGAACCTGCTAGGTGAACCACGGCGCAACATGGGAGAAATCGTTGCCAAGGCTTATCTTCTCGTTTCAGGTTCCCTGTTTCTTCTGCAGGGAATCCGTGATGATTGTCGTGATTGCATCGAGAAATGGTGAGAAAGCGGTCAAGGAAGCGATGCGAGTTCTGAGAGGTGGCGGTAGCATTCTAGACGCGGTGGAAGAAGGGGTCAAAATGGTTGAGGACGATCCTAGCGATCAATCTGTGGGGTACGGAGGTCTGCCGAATCTTCTCGGAAAAGTTGAGTTGGACGCCTCGATCATGGAAGGATCCAGCCTTCGAGCAGGTGCTGTCGCAGGCGTGCGACACTTCAAGAATCCGATAAGCATCGCTCGCAGAGTCATGGAGCAAACGCCTCATCTTCTGCTTGTCGGTGAAGGTGCCGATGGATTTGCTCGACTACAGGGATTTCAAGAGGCCGACCTATTGACACCAGAAGCCAAGAAGCAATATGAACAGCTGGCAAATGGCAAAGCTGTGTTGTACACAGAGGCGTACCGCAAGATACAAGGCGAGCTCATGCAATGGTATAGGAGATATGTTGAGTCAAAGAAGGACTCCGGGGGAACAGTGAATCTCATAGCAAGGGACGCCGCAGGGAACCTTGCCGTTGGAGTATCGACCAGCGGCCTTGCACTGAAGCTTCCGGGTCGAACAGGAGACTCTCCCATCATAGGCGCTGGAAACTATGCAGACAATAGGGCGGGCGCTGCAGCGTGCACAGGTCGCGGGGAACTAGCCATCAGGGTATGCCTCGCAAAGCATGTGGTTGACATGATGCGACAAGGGACAAAGGTGCAAGCCGCATGTATCGATGGAATCAGGAAGATCCTTCAGCTGAACGATCCTCTCGGCGGCGGAATGAATGTGCTTGCCATGAGTAGAAAAGGCGAAACTGCTTCGGCATCGGTTGTACCTGACATCTTCTACTTCTATCAGAACGAGAGCCTGCCGGAACCGGTGAAGAAAAGTTCGGTACATGTCAAGATCTAAGCTGGTTGCTATTTGGATAGTTGGCGGACCTTTCTGAGATTCCATTCGTCATTGTGACTATTGTCAATCGGAGTCTCAAGTATGAGCGGAAGCTCTCGGATCAGTTCGTTGTGAAGGATGGCCCTGAATCCTTTGTTCCCAATGTGTCCGAGCCCTATGTGCTCGTGTCGATCCATGTGGCTGCCAAGCTTTCCCTTCGAATCGTTCAGGTGAACAACCTTCAATCGGTCCAATCCGATCAGAGCATCGATCTGTCCGAGCGTCGTCTTCAGACCCTCCGGTGTTCGTACATCATAGCCTGCCGCGAATCCATGACATGTGTCAAAGCAGATCCCCACGCGGCTTCGCTGATCGATGCCGCTGATAATTCGTCGTATATCTTCAAACGTTCCTCCCATACTATTCCTTGTGCCCGCGGTATTCTCTAGTAGCAGGTGTACGTCGTCCTGCACGGCGGAGAGGGCTTTGTCGCAGGCGTCTGTTATCTGTTTGAAGCCAACTTCCATCCCTGCACCCATGTGGCTTCCAAGGTGAGTCACCACAAAACGTATGCCCAACTTCTTGGCTCGGTCAAGTTCCGCGATGAGTGTCTTGACTGATTTCCCGTAGATGTCTCTGTCATGCGAGGCTAGATTTGGAAGATAGGGCATATGACTGACAACTGGGTCAATCTTGGACGCTTGAAGTTTTGCGACGAAGCTTTCGGCTTCCTGTTCGCATAGAGGCTTAAACTTCCATCCTCTTGGGTTGCGAGTGAAGATCTGAAAAGTATTACATCTCTTCTCAATCGCTCTGTCGACTGCTCGGTCTATCGATCCAGCTATTGAGAGATGCGCCCCGATCTTCGTCGGGATCAGCTCCGAAGAAGGAAAAGAGCCAGACACGCTCAAAGAACTATCGCAACCAATACTGAGAGCGAGAGCGACGATGCAATGGGGCTCATCGAACTTGATTTGGAGAATCGGTCTGCCCATATATGGGGAAAAGGGGAAATACTGGCAGCAGTGCAGTCGTGTACATGGTTGATAGCGGCATGATGTCTCCTAGGCGAATGGGAGTTCTTCATCTCACGTTGACTACGGTCTTCATTGCGTTGGTCGCGGCCGCGACCATGATGATTCGAATACCCATTCCGGCAACGACTGGATACTTCAACATAGGGGAAGCCATGATCTTCATCGCAGCACTGCTTTTCGGACCGGTTGTAGGTGGCCTAGCAGGTGGTGTCGGTTCGGCAATCGCAGACATTATCGGCTACCCAGTCTTCGCGCCATATACCCTTGTCATAAAGGGAGTGGAGGGTTGGCTTGTCGGGAAGATCACTAGAAAGACTCTCAGATCGGATTGGGTTGCATGCATTCTCGGCGGGGCAGAGATGGTTCTTGGCTACTTTGTCGTTGAGGTTTTTTTGTTTGGACTTGGAGCGGCACTCGAAGAGTTGCCTTTCAATGTCTTTCAAGTAGTCGCCGGTGTTGCGATAGCTCCAGCCACCGCGCTGCTGCTTAGGAAGAGGTTGCCTTCAATCCTAATTCCTAGAGCCTGAAAACCTTCGGCGAAGCGCGACCCAAAGATCGTCGGAGTATGGCAAGGGAAGCTTCGCCTCTTTGCCGCTCTTCTTCACAATGATCCGC
>CAZVYD010000036.1:0-12089 GCA_964631575.1 uncultured Candidatus Bathyarchaeia archaeon | reverse complement strand
CATATGAGACAGTTAGTGCATTTCTTCTCATCCAGAACTGGCCGAAAGGCTCTCCAGTCTCCTGTCTTGTACTTGACTGATGATCCCGGCTCAAGGAGCGCTGAGCCAATCGGCAACGATCTCCAACCAGGCTTCCCACGATCCCTACTCATTAAGAACTCACCTTATCATATGCCATTCTTATCGTCTCAATATTCTTCTCTGCAAGCGGACCTGGAAATCTCTCCTTGAGCGCCTTGACAACTGAGTCAATCTTCGCTAACGGCTCAACTTTGATTAAGGCTCCGAGCATGGCAGTATTGAATATCGGCCTGCCTAGCACGTCTAGAGCAATTCTCGTCGCATCAATCGCGTAACAGACGACATCTGTCCTCCGCAGGTTGCCGCGAATCTCAGCGGCCTTCTTCTGGGTATTCAGCACAACCTTGCCTTCCTTAACCAGCCCCTCCGTCACATCGACGTTCTTCAGCAAAGTTGGGTCAAGAACTGCAACAGAGCTGGGAGTGTAGACCTGGCTGTGAATGTCAATAGGCTCATCGCTTATTCTTGTGAAGCCTAGAATAGGCGCCCCAGTTCTCTCCGGACCAAATTCAGGAAACGCTTGAACGTGTTTTCCCTCCATGAGGGCCGCGTAGGCCAGGAGTCTGCTCACAGTAACCACTCCTTGGCCTCCTCTTCCATGCCATCTGACTTCTCGCAACAAGCGTCTCAATCCCTTCGAGGCGCTAGAGACTTAGCATCTACTATGAAAGCTTATTCCTGAACCCCTCTCACTCGTTACAATTTTCGTTCTCACATGTCCTTCGCGTGACCAAGATTTCTACTCTGCAGCATCGAACCAAGGCTTTAAGAGTCAAGTTCTGACAAGCGAAGATGCCGATGTGAGGGTCAATGAACCTTGAAAACCTTGTACAAGGGATTGTTGAAACAGACTTGCTCTACCTAGGCGACCCCTATCTCAAGGAGGCAACTTGCAGGATACTGAAGGTCGAGCCAGATGATCGGAAGAGCGCATATCTGATCCTGGACAAGTCAATCTTTCATCCTAAATCTGGAGGACAACCCTCAGACAAAGGCAAGATTTCAGCTGACACCATGATCTTTGACGTAAGAAAGGTCATGATTACGAAAGGCGTAACCATACATTGGGGCAAGTACGTTCAAGACACGCCACAGATCGGATCAGCCCGAATGGAAATAGAATGGGACCTCAGATACCGCTGTATGAGAAAGCACACTGCCGCCCACCTCTTTGACCACTGCCTAGCGAAAGCATTGGGAAGGCGCGTTGAGACGACTGATTCATGGGTTGGAGACGGGAGCTACATAGGCTATCGTGGCGAAACTCCCCAAATGGAACAGCTCTATGCAGCCGAGGCAATGGAGGGCGAGCTAATTGCGAAGGGAGCGAAAGTGACATCTCAGCCAGTGGCCAGAGAGCAGGCACTCCTCATGGTTCCGAATGCCCCAAACATCAGCCGTCTTCCGACAAATGCCCACCTGAGAGTCGTGACGATCGAAGGGTGCGATGGAATACCCTGTGGGGGAACCCACGTCAACGACATCAAGGAGATCGGCCAGTTTAGACTAGGGCAGCTTGAGGCCCTCAACGACGTTTTCAGGGTTCTCTTCGACGTGAAGCCCTAGTTCCACAAGCCCGCTTAGCCTGTTTTCCATCACGGCCCTTCGCTGCCAGTCGTTCGTCCGCTTGCATCTTTTTTCATCAGTCATTCGCCGGTTTCTGAGATCTGTTCTTAGAAGTTCTTATTAGGTCGATTGCCATAGTAAAAGGTTACGTAAAAGGTGCCCCGTTTGGTAAAGCGAATTCTAACGAAGCTGGCCGTCGTCAAGAAACATGGTAGAACGAGAGGAACCGTCTACCGGTCACCTAGGATCTATTTGCCGACTAAGCTTACGGATGACTCATGTTTCCCTTTTTTGGAGGGAGAGCGAATCGTAGTCGATGTGGTGGGGAATCGCTTGGTCGTTAGTCGTCCAAGGAAGGACGTGAAGCGCAAGGGCAGAGTGAAGCGATGAGGCTGACGGAGTTTGCGTGCATTCTTCTGAAGTCAGTCAGGTCGGAAGTACGCGGCACGAGGCAGGTTCGAAGCTGAGTCGAACGGCCTCCCCTTCGGCCAAGAGCTTCTTTCCGAAGGGGTTGTGTACGTCGACTCTAAACACTCCGTCCTGCGCCTCGACCTCGTATCGCACAGTATCGCCCAGATATGAAGCGAGTCTGACTTTTCCCTCTATAAGGTTCTTCGAGCCTGTGGCCTTTCCTTCTTCCTCTATCTGAACCGCCTCAGGCCTGAATGACAGCAGGACAGATGCCCCTACGGAAACGTCTGAGTCAAGCACAGCCTCAACCCTCGTCCCGCCCTCAGTCTCGACAATTGCTCTGCCTTCTGCGCCGAGGCCAACGATCTTTCCTCTCAGGAAATTGGCGACACCGATGAAGTCAGCAACAAACCGGGTTTGAGGCTTCTCGTAGATTTCTGTTGGAGGACCCACTTGCTGAACTTTGCCCTTGTCTATTACAGCGATTCTGTCCGAAATGCAAAGTGCCTCTTCTTGATCATGTGTGACATAGACAGTGGTTATACCCAGCTCTTTCTGTAGCCTCGTGATCTCTACCCGTGTTTGTACTCTTAGTTTCGCATCAAGATTGCTTAGAGGCTCGTCAAGAAGCAGCACTTTGGGCTCGATCACGAGAGCTCTTGCTAACGCAACACGCTGTTGCTGACCTCCACTAAGTTCACTCGGAAGACGTTTCTCGAATCCTTCTAACCCAACCAAGCGCAGAGCCTCGGCAACTCGCTCCCTAGTTTCGTCTCTTGGGACCTTACGAAGAGCGAGACCATAAGCAACGTTCTCAAACACATTCATGTGGGGCCAGAGAGCGTATGTCTGAAAGACCATCCCGGTATTGCGCTTAAAGGGAGGGACGTCGTTCACAATCTCATTGTCGAAGCATATTCTGCCTTGATCCGGCTTGTAGAATCCGGCAATCATTCTGAGCGCAGTGGTCTTTCCGCATCCACTCGGGCCAAGGAGGGTAAAGAACTCTCCCTCATTTGTTGAGAGGCTCATTCGGTCGACAGCGACCACCTCTCCAAACTTTTTCGTTACATCTTCGAGCCTGACCTTGACCATACAATGTGCCTCGATAGTCGAGCGAAGTAGTGGCCTTGGTGCACTGATATAAGTGTCTCTCAGTTCCTCGAAGATCAGATCTGCTAGCTGGACTGAAAAAAGGAGGAAGTTTAGAGGTCTGCTACTTCGCCTTTCTCTTCTTGTACATGTACAGAGCTAGGACCAGCACTACTACCACAACGATGACGACAGCGTATGTTTCATATGGCGGAGGAGCCTTGGCTAGACCAACGGCAGCCTCGGCTTCGGACTTTGCCTTCTCGTAGTCTCCTTTCCCGAAGAGCGTTTCGGCTGATGCTAGCTTGCTCACGGCCTCTGATACGTCATAGCCCTTTGCCTTGAGATCTTCGACTGCTGTCCTTGCACTCTGAATTGCTTTCCATGTGTTCTGTAGCTCACTGTGCTTCTTTTCGATTGTAGTCTCGAAAATATCGTTGACGGATTTCCAGCGCTCATTTGCAAGTCCGTCATTGTAGGTTATCATCTTCAGCTTTGTCACGTCCGGAAGGTACGGTGGCAAAGCAATGTCAGATCTGATTGGGAGCCTTGGACTTGGGCACTTCACTCCTCTCTGTTCTATGCCCATGCTGATTTTCTGACCTTCTTCACTCGTCACATAGTCAAGAAACAGCTTCGAAGTCGTTGGATGTGGAGCGCCTGAAAGAATCGCGATTGAATCCGGATTTGCAAATGAGTAGTCCGCAGGATACACGAGTTTGACAGGCAGCCCAGCCGCAGCTGATTCGAAACCGTAATAGTCAACGACCAATCCGATGCCGTGCTCACCTTTGTTCACATCGTTGATTACGTCCCCACTCCTAGCCGTGAAAAGCCCGACATTTGCAGCCATCTTCCTAATGAGTGCCCATCCAGGATCCGCGCCCATTCCCTGCAAAACTATTTCTACCATCATGTGAGTGGAGCCCGATCGCGCCGGAGTGCACATGACTATGTGCCCTTTGTAGGCTGGCTTGAGCAAGTCGTCCCATGTCTTTGGCTCCGGAAGATTGTACTTCTTGAGGTAGTCAGAATGGATTGCGAATCCAAAGCCAGACAACGCGTATCCTGTCCAAGATCCATCTGTGTCCTTTGCTGGAATTCCAAACAAGTTAGCGGGAATCTTTGCCCAATCATTGCACTTGTATTGTAGCAGTAGCCCCTCCTTAGTGGCTGTCTGAAACAGGTTGACTCCTCCTCCCCACCAGATATCAGCCTTGGGTTTTCCTGCCCATTCCTTAGCGAGCTTGTAGCAGTCTTCGCTTGGATAACTTGAGTATTTCAGACTCACAGCAACATTCAAGGTATCTTTACAGTACTTCTCAAAGGCGCTCTTGTACGAGTCAAGGATGCTCTTGACATGCGACGATACTATGATCAGTTCGTTTTCCGGAGTGATCTGAGCAGCTATTGGCAATGTCTGAAGAACCGTGAAAAGCAGAGAGACGGCGATCAACAGAGCGAGTAGCTTCTTCAAAGCTATGTCCTCCGTTTTGTATGCTAGCCTAGTCAGATCCTATATAACAGTTGTGAAGGCGTCTTTCTCATGCAAGTCTCCGGTTCAAGATACTGTTGGCCTACACCGACCTGTTGACTCAAATGGAGTCAATAGCTGCAGGCTTCACGTAACAGCAAGCAATAATTACCAAGTGGGCCAGACTAGATGCTTCGGAAGAGTCTCCTTTGCAAGTTGACAAGGGCTCGCTTCTTCTTTCACTTGTTATGTATTCGCTACTAGGTTTTCTCATTCTCATACCAGTCACCTTCGTACTGTATGAAAGCATTACATGGCAAGGAAGCATAACCATAGATCACTACCAGAGGTTCTTGGCAACCCCGTACCTGCGAGAATGTCTATTGAACAGCTTGTGGGTAGCGGCCGCCTGTGCGCTATTTTCATCACTGATAGGCGTACCTATGGCCTACTTCTTGGTAAGATTCGACCTCCCGGCAAGAAGTCTTCTAACGAGCCTTGCAACATTGCCTTTGATCATGCCTCCATTTGTTGGTGCCTTGTCGTTCAAGTTCTTGTTCGGCAGGCACGGGACTTTCAATCTCTTACTGATGGACTATCTTGGTTTGAAGGAGCCTCTGAACTTGATCTATGGGCTTCACGGCGTCGTGCTCATAACTTCCCTTCATTTGTATCCACTTGTTATGCTGAATGTGATGAACTCCCTGAGCAAGATAGATCCTGCCCTAGAGGAGGCAGCTGCAAACATGGGAGGAAAGGGCCTTCACGTGTTTCGAACAGTCACATTCCCTCTTATGATGCCCGGATTTGCAGCTGGTGCACTACTTGTTTTCACTTGGGCCTTCACCGACCTCGGAACGCCAATGATTATTGGCAGCCCTGCTTTCAACCTACTTGCCCCACAAGCCTTCTTTGCGATAAGAGAACTCTATGAGGACGTAATCCGACTGGGGGTGGTAATGTGCGTCATAATGGTGTCTGTCTCGCTAGTTGCCCTCGCCGGTATGAGAAAGTACGTCAGCCTCAAACAGTACGCGGTCGCAGGGGTGACATCAAAGGCAAGGGCAAAGAGGATGAGGCCTCTCGTCAGGGATCTGGCGTTTTCATTCTGCGTCATCGTTGTTGCTATATCGCTTCTTCCTCACGCCGGAGTGTTCATGGGCGCCTTCGGCAGGGTCTGGAGCTTTACGCCCTTTCCTGAGGGGTTTACGCTTGACAACTTCAGATATGTGCTAATTGATGCCCCAATCTATTTGAGCAATAGTTTGAGGTATTCAGGCGTAGCGACTGCCCTTGGCATGGCTCTTGGAGCAGTTTTGGCGTATGTCTTGGTGAGGAAGACCTTTCCTAGCAAGGACCTCTTGGACGGGATAGCGATGTTGCCCTTTGCCTTACCGGGCATAGTTCTCGCCACGGGATACTTACGGGCTTTTCGTAACCCTCTTCCGATACTGAATCTGGACATGCTGTCCACTTGGCTTGTGATACCACTCGCCCTAACTGCTAGGAAACTCCCCTACACTCTCCGCTCATCATATGCGACACTGCAACAGATCCACGTATCGCTTGAGGAAGCATCAATGAACTTGGGGGCCACTCGGATCCGCACCTTTCTGAAAATAACACTCCCCCTGATGTCATTCGGCCTATTGGCAGGGGGTACACTTGGTTTCATAAGTTCGATAACGGAGCTGTCATGCTCTTGGTTGTTGAGCCTGCCTGGAATGGGTTGGGAGCCGATGACGGTTGGAATTATGATCTACTCTCAGACAGGTATCTTTGGACAAAGCGCTGCCATGGGCGCTATACTGATTGCAATAGTAGGAATCGGAATTGCCATCACAAATAAGCTGGTAGGGGCACGAGTGGGTGCAGCATTTGGGGGCTAACTCATCCAATGCCTATCCATCATCATTGACTGACCAACTGTGCCCGCTCTTCTAACTCCAAATCTCAGCTGAACTTGTTCAGAGAGAATGATCCCCTAAGCTGTTGCCGTATAGCCGCGATTGCTGACAGGAGCCCATTTAAGAGACCGTGGAAGAGAATAGCCACAGAGGAACCAAGTGTGATATCGATCAACGTCTTCATAACGAACATTTCAGGAGAACGGTTATGGGATGTCGATAAGCCCCTCCCCTCTCAAGCACAAATTGCAGTCAACATAAACTTGGTTGACTTTAATCAGAAATCCGAGCGAACCATTGAATCCCCATTCGTCTTCACAGTTAACTACACACCGTCAATAGCTCAAATCAGCATAAGGGGTAAAGCTCATGCAACAGGAGAAAAGGATGAAATCTCGAAACTTGTGGCAGAGCACACCCAGCAGAAACCCCCGATTCCCGTGATCCAAGCGATCTCAGGAGCGGCAATCGCTGAAGCGATACTTGTGTCCAAGATGCTTGGCGTTCCGCCCCCACTACCTCCTCTCCCTTCGCCCCAAGGGCAGGAACCCCAGAAGCAACCATCCGCAAGATACACAGCATGAGTGGTCGATTCGTTCAGGTTGGGGCAAGTGTATCTCTCCAATTTATTGGAGGAATCATCTACGATCCAATTTCCTTGACCCATCCATTCTCACAAAAAGCGGCGAAACCTGATCTTATAGGGGGGAGGGGGGAGCCGTTGTTTAACAACGGTACCCTCACGCTTCTGTTCATGCCACGTCCTGCTTGCAAGAGCTCTGCCTGAAGATCAGATGCTTTTTCTTCTCAGGCAGCTGACAAGTCACGAGACCCAGGGACTACCTCCAAATATCGATGTAGGCAATTACGCTGCGCGAGGATGGCATTGCCCGAACTCACATCTATTGCATCTGTTGGAGAGGGGTCGTAGGCAGGTTCCAGAGTATTCCCTGCTTGGGCCAGCAGAAGCCCAGACATCTGAGATACGGTCCATCGAAATATACGTGGCGAAGGGGTTTTCTCACCTAAAGCCAGAGATAGATGAACGGACTCTAATTGACGTTCTATTCGATAGCAGATCTGGCCGCGTATGCTTATTGTCCTCTACTATCTCTCCATGGCACCGGCTCACTCAGGGAACCTTTCCGATACTTCAAGCCGGCAACATCTGTAGGCCAATCATGTTCAATGGGACTAAATCTAAGATCTCGGACAGTCCTCTCAAACTTGCGTTGCCGCAGGCTAACGCAGTGCGAACACGGGCAAATCTAATTAGTATCAGAATTCAGCGGCGACAGGATGTGTCTGGTCAAGAATCTTGCTCTTTTGACGCTGAGCTGAGCCAACTCTGATATGCATCAGAGTAAGGTTAAATGACTGAAGAATCATCAATAGTTGATACGTTTCAGAATAGGCGGAATGGGCTTGGTCAAGGGAAAGATTGGGACAATCCCCAGAGACGAATACTATGACGAGAGGCAGAGACGCTGGGTATGGGTCTTCCCGCGAATCGACCGTCAAGCCACTCTTGGAAAGATAGTCGATTTGGATACCTTTTGCCAGATACTGTTTTCGCACAGCGTCAAGAAGCAAGGCGTAGCGAAGGCGATAATCGAGGCCTTCGCTGACGAGAAGAAGCCCATGTTTCTCCGCGAACTCCAATACAAAGTATTGAAAAGGATCAAGGTGAGCACCCAAACCCTAAGCGACACGTACAAAGCAATGGTCAGGAGCGGGATGCTTGAGAAAAAGTACCGAAACGACCCGACTTACGTGAGTAGACAATTCTCAAGCAGATTGCGAGACTTGGCACAATATTGGGAGAATTATCTGGCAGCCAAGAAACTGGCCTCAACACACAAGCAAGAACAGGCTCGCGAAGGCGGCTAGTTCCAAGCAGTGTCCCTGAATAGAAGCGCGATCCTCACGCATGAAACATTCGCCTCATAAGTGCTTGAAGCGAAAGACCGTTGCCATGCTAGTCTGTATCTCGACAGGGTCAATCCGCTATGCGTATGCCGTCCAATAAATTGGAACATTCGTCAACTCTTCGATTTATTGGACAGCGCAGGCAACAGGAAACTACGCTTTATGGGCGCACGTTTCTTTAGGACTTTGCCCGTTCGAGTGATTCTTCCTTCTCTGATTCTTCTGGTTGAAATCGGCTTTTGATCGTTGGCGAGGACCATTTCGACAGTAACCAGCTCCAGGGGCGGGAGTCCTGAGCTTTGCCTGATTTGGTTGATCTCTTCTCCAGTTCGGAGGGTCTCTCTGCTGACAACTAACGCATCGATATCGGGGCTCGTGGCTGCAGGTCCATACTGGTCCTCTATAGGCACTATCCCTATCCTTTCTACTGCTTTTTCGCGTTGAAGGAACCGTTGGATCTCTCTTGCCCTCACGCTGAAGGGGTAGACTTCATGGGTTTTCTTCATCTGCCCTACGAATCTGTCGCTTGCCAAACCGACCATTACTCTGTCTCCAGTCTGAAGGGCCTTTCGCAGGAGAGCCTTGTGTCCTTCATGGAGAATGTCGAATGTTCCTCCCACACCGACTAGTCTAAAACGCCTACCTCGGTTCAATTTGACCGCTTCAATGACAGAAGACATTTTCTTTCGCAAGCGCGATGTGAAGCAGGTGGCTCTTCGAGAGTGGCTCTACCGTTATCCGGAGTTCTTTCATGTGTTGTTCGGTAAAGGACGTTTCGAATCCTCTTCTGTCCACGGAGCGAACACGAGCGCCACAATAACAGTGCCGTACTTTCCTTTCGGGACCTCTATGAATTCTGCTCTGGTCTCGATCTTGTCTGTCTTCAAGTCGCGGATCTTTGCCATCTCATCCAGTTTGGACTTGAGTTCCTTTTCGATCGCTTCTTTGTCCTTGTATCCATGAGCTTCTGCAACAAGCCCATACCTTTCCTTCTTGCCTGTTATGCCCTTCGTCCAGCCAATTCCTGCGCCTATAGTTTCTCCGGGATCACCGTCCATTCGTGCCATAACTGCAAATGTAACCGTTCCAGCAGTGATCGGCGAGTTCTTAACTTCTTCAGCGTCCGGCGGAAGGATCGAGGACACGTTAACAAGGTTGCACTGTGCGATACCTGCTTTAGTCAGAGCTGCGTCAAAAGCGTTCAATGGCGAGACGGAGCTGGTTGCGGATCCGGCCGCGATGAAGAATCTCTTCGGAAGGAATGCTCCGTGCAGACTCCGCGTCTCCTGCATTATCTACCTTCTATCCTCCTTACGCCGAACTCAGCACAGTCCAATGAATTGTGTGCATTGTATCAGCCTCATCTCCTTTTAAGTCTTGACTTCAGCGAAATTCCGACCGAGAATTGGATCCAAGCTGTGTCTACTCATCAACAAGTTCCCTTCATGGATCATCATGTTTGTCGATCCTTGCCATTAGTGATGATGGAACAACATCTCAAGAACCATGCCTAACCACTCGCTGATGTTCTCATATTCCGTCTTCGCCTTATCATTGCAACATTTTTTATTCATACGTCAATACAATATAGCTGGTTGGAATGACGCGAACTCGTTTTCTAAAGTTTCCAACAGTCCCCCTTGAAGTTTCAGGCAAGGAAACGATCAGCGACTTCCTCGTTGGAATGCGTTCAACGGCCTTTCAAGGACGAAAACTCGCAGAAGTCGCAGACATCTGGACGAGGATGCTCAAGAAAAAGAATTGCATAATATGGCTAGGAGTCGCAGGGGCCCTCGTTCCGGCGGGGATGCGGAAGATCATCTCTTATCTGATCAGAAGACGAATGATCGATGTGCTGGTCAGTACTGGCGCGAACCTCTACCATGACTGCTTTGAAGCAAGGGGCCAAAGGCATTATGTCGGATCCGCCCTCCTAAACGATGTGCAACTTCGAAAGCAACGCATAGATCGAATATACGATGTCTTAGCTGATGAGCAGAAGTTCTACCAAACCGATACATGGATTGAAAAAGTATTTTGTTCATACCTTCTAGACAACAGACCATATTCCTCAAGGGAGATTCTTCATCTTCTTGGAAAGATACTGGAGGAAAAAGGGCGAGAAAAGGAGTCCATTCTCATTGACGCTTACAAGTCGCATGTCCCGATCTTCTGCCCTGCCCTGGCGGACAGCGCACTGGGTTTCTCGATAATGTTCGCGAACCGAAGACGGGGAAGAAGAATCGTCTTGGACAATTTGAAAGATGTGGACGAGAGCTCGAGGATAACTGAGAAAGCAAGAATGACAGGAGTTGTATATCTGGGCGGTGGAGTTCCGAAGAACTTCATTCAACAGACAGCTGTCATTGCAAGCTATCAGACTCGGCATGACAAGAGCCACAGCCTGGCGGCACAAGTGACAATGGACATGCCTGTGTGGGGAGGATTGAGCGGATGCACGTTTGAAGAGGCTCAAAGCTGGGGAAAGATAGGTAGAAACGCTCGGACTGCAACCTGCTATGCTGACATTACAATCGCTCTTCCAATCGTTGCTCGTGCATTGGCTGAGAGGTTCAAGAGGCTCAGGCGTAACATCCCGGTGTTCGGCTGGGATACCCAAGGACTGGCAATCAGTTACGAACGTCTCAGGCTGTAGTGAAGCCTCGTGTGTATGGCTCTCAACAGGGAAGTCTGGCCGAAGAGTCGGGAAGAGGCGCTCTAGGAATGAGGCTGCATTCGGCTGACTAAAGATCTCAGATGCAACATCAGCGACTATGGCGTAGGCTTCTCCGGACCTAAAATCTTGGAGGCGTATTCGGTTTCGTCCTCGCTTGCAGAGTTCCGCCTTCTCAGCCAGAGAGCCAGCGGAACGGGCTTCTCCACTGACTTTGACGCTTCTCTCGACACAATTCCAGTTGGTCGTTTGCCAGCCCCTTGAATCCGGCCTGGACGCGAGACTGATGACGCAGGGGATTGTTCCATCAACATGTCGACAGGAGATATTCTGACGTTGGCTACATCAAAAGAAAGTTCCCTTCCACATCCGGGGCAGACTCCGTCATACCTGCGAATCGTTTCAATGGGCTCCTCCATCTCAGGCCCATCAAAAAGGACCGTATGGCAACTTTTGCACACAGTCAGTTGAGGCAAACAGTCACACCATTTCAGAACACAACTCACGAAGCAAATCATATGAAGCTTCTAGACATTTTCTCCTTAACAATTGCTGACATGTCGTCGTGACTAGTCTTCGAAGCTGACTCATTCATGACATCATAAACGTTACATGATGGACGACTCGTAAGGCCATTTGAATTAGCTCTCATCAGCCATTCTGTTTCTGGCAAGGGGTTAGTCCAAAGCTCTTCCTAATTGGTCCCCAGTGAATTTCCCAACCATAAGACGGTGACGCCGTTCATTGATAGTTGCCCGAGCCATCTCACTCACATGAAATTGCCTAGATTCGAGGGAAATGCGATCGGGCCGCTGTGTAACGCGTCGATCAAGACATTGGCAACCGAGGGTACCATGTTGCCAAGGCAATTGCTGTCAAGTTGAACTACGTGACCGTGAACGAAATAGCGGCCTGGTCATTGATTCTAATCTAGATTGTGGTAGCCCGGGGGAGA
>CAZVYD010000035.1:0-12427 GCA_964631575.1 uncultured Candidatus Bathyarchaeia archaeon | reverse complement strand
AGATCGCGAAGGCTATCAGCAGCATCTGGCCCAACCAGAAGGTCGGTGTCGAGACTCCAAAAAGGGCAACGCCTGTCGCGAGGTTGTCCCTCAACGAATAAGGTTTCTTAGAAGCCGTCACGCCAAGGGAAACTCCTAACAATACCGATATGCACATCGCCGAGAAGATCAGGAGAAGTGTCGCCGGGAGACGCTCCATTATAAGAGCGCTTACGGACTGAGACTTCAAAAGAGAGTAGCCAAGATCTCCTTGAACTACGTGAGAAAGGTACATGATGTATTGCAAATACAAAGGTTTGTCGAGACCAAACTTGGCTCTCATCGCATCAACAAATTCCTTGGTAGCAGTTTCACCTAGAAGTATGTACGTGGGATCGCCGGGCGCGGTATGGACAATTATGAAGTTTATAGTGATCACTACGAAGATCAATGGAATCGCTAGTACGACTCGTCTAGCGATGAGTCTAACTACAGAACTCATGAATACCCAACCGAAAGATCCGCTATGAGGCTTTAGGCTTTTTCATATTCTCAACCCTTAGATTTGAGAACATCACCTGACAATTCCCAAAATTGTTCTCTCGAAGAAGAAGGTTTCCTCAACTAACATCATTTCATGTTCGGAGGTGGCAAGCAACAAGTCTACCTCCGCTCTCAATCAGTTGAGGCTCCGACAGCCTGCATTTCTCAACGGCGAGCGGGCATCTTGTGTGGAATCTGCATCCGGGAGGCGGATCGATAGGCGAAGGTACGTCACCATGCAGGATTAGCCTTTCTCTGGACCTACTCCTCTGGGGGTCAGGAATCGGTGTAGCTGACAGTAAAGCCCCCGTATATGGGTGAAGTGGAGCCTTGAATAACGTTGAAACTTCGCCTAACTCAACTAGCCTTCCCAGATACATTACGGCAACCCTATTGCATACGGATCTGACAACGGCAAGATCATGTGTGATGAACAGGTATGTAGCCGTCAACTTGGCCTGTAGGTCTTTGAGCAGATTCAGGATCTGCGCCCTCACGGACACATCGAGGGCTGAGACGGGTTCATCGGCTACGACAAAGGAGGGGTTCAAGGCTATTGCTCTTGCGATGCAGATACGTTGCCTCTGGCCCCCGCTGAATTCATGTGGATGCCTATCTACGAATAGCTCTGGTGGGGTTAAGCCGACTATCTCCAGCAAGTGCAGAACCTTATCCTCGATCTCTTCTTTCGGCATATCTGTGTGCAGCTTGAAGGGTTTACTTAGAATCTGCCTGATGGTCTTTCGCGGGTTGAGGGATGCGTATGGATCCTGACAGACCAGCTGCATCTGTGGCCGCATCAGCCTCATCTCTTCCTCAGCTAGATTGAAGAGATCTTTTCCAGCGAAGTGAACTGAGCCAGCCGTCGGGCCCAAGAGCCTCAGGATGAGTCGAGCTGTGGTAGTCTTTCCACACCCGCTCTCTCCTACTAGAGCGAGATTGTCACCCTTGCTGATTTCGAAGCTTACGTCATCAACCGCCTTGAGGAACTGCCTTCTACGTTTGAATAGGCCTTTCTTGGCAGGGAAGTACTTTGTGAGATTTGTTACTCTAACGAGAGTTTCTTTGACCATTTCCAACTCACACGTATAGCCAACAGGTGACTTTAGCTTCTCCGCTCAACTCGATCACGGGAGGTTGACTTTCTCGGCATCGCGCCGATGCGTGTGGACATCGGGGGGTGAAGCTGCATCCTCGCGGCAGATTGGTCAGATCAGGCACTGTTCCTTCTATGGTTACCAAGCTCTCCTTGAATTCATCTATGCTCAGCGTTGACTTCAGAAGCCCTTCAGTGTAAGGGTGCCGCGGCTTTCTGTATATCTCGTAGACTCCGCCCTCCTCTACGATCCGGCCCGCATACATCACACAGACTTTGTCGCAGGTGTCAGCCACGATTCCGAGGTCATGAGTGATCAACATCAATGCCATACCCATTTCATGTTTGAGTTGCCTTATCAGCTCTAGGACCTGTGCCTGCACAGTTACATCGAGAGCAGTCGTAGGTTCGTCAGCGATCAGCAGCTCAGGGTTGCATGAGATGGCCATGGCGATGAGTGCACGTTGCCTCATTCCCCCGCTGAGTTCATGCGGATAATATTGTGCAACAATCGAAGGGATCGGTACACGAACCTTCGCTAGGAGTTCGATTGCCTTCTTCCTAGCTTCGCCCCGAGGTATGCCTTGATGCAGGGTTATGACTTCAGCTATCTGGTCGCAGATCTTCATTACCGGGTTAAGATATGTCATGGGATCTTGAAACACCATGGAGATCTTCTCACCCCTAACCCTTCTCATCTCCTCCTCGGGTAGCTTGGTCAAATCCTTCCTGCCGTCGTCATAACCAAGCCAGACCTCTCCACCGATTATCTTTCCCGGTGTTGGAACAAGCCTCATGACTGAGAAGGCTGTCATCGTCTTGCCACAGCCCGATTCACCCACAAGCCCTACCGCTTCACCCTTGCGAATGACGAGGTGGACTCCGTCTACAGCCCTCACGACGCCTCTCGAAGTGTGAAAATGTGTGCTGAGGTCATGAATCTCTAGAAGAGATGTCACGAGTTGTTCCTCCGAATCTCCTCGTTGCGGACCTACTTCCAATATAGCTTTTCCCTAATTATAATGAGGCACAGCAATAAGCTCACCTCAAGCGTCCAAAATCTTTTAAGACGACTTAACCCCAGTCAATTCGATGACGACATGTCCTCCAATGAATACATGAATCTAGAGCTAAAACTTGGAGCACTCAAACTTGTGAGAGACGTATTGGGAGTAAAGAGCGGTGAAAGCGTCCTCATATACGGAGATACCAGTAGCGATCTTAGAGTGATGGAAGCCACTGCCGAGGCTGCCTACGGCCTCGGCGCAGCACCTGTCACAATCAGGTATGAAACTCGTTTACGCCCGGGTATCGAGCCGCCCAGACCACTCGCAGCCGCCATGTGTAACGCCGACGTACTCATAGAATACGCTATGTCGTATGTTCTCTACACGAACGCATTCTGGGATGCAGTGAACCGAGGAAACGTGAGGTTCATCATCTTGACAGGGATGGATGTGGACATGATGGTGAGATGCGTCTCAAGGGTTGATTATGTCAAGATGGTACAGCTCGGAGAGCGACTGGTCGAGCTAACCAAGAACGCTTCAAAGTTCCGAGTTACTACGCCCGCAGGAACGGATCTCAATGTGACAGTTGACAAGGAAATGGTTCGCCACAGCGGCAGGATAATCACTGAGCCCTCTACTCAATGGGCCACGCTTGGAGGGCAGGCAAGCTTCGCTCCTGTGTGGGGCTCGGCAAATGGCAGAGTCGTATTCGACGGATGCATCTGGCCGCCTGACGAGGTCAATGTCCTAAGGGAGCCTGTGGACCTCACAGTGAAGGACAGCCGCATTGCCAAGATAGAAGGGGGCGCTCAAGCAACGATGTTTGAGAGATGGCTGAGAAGCCTTGAGGATCCCCGCATGTTTGACCTTGTCCACATCTCCTACGGCTTCAACCCCGGCGTCAAGAAAATCAGTGGGAGGATACTTGAAGACGAACGAGTCTTTGGCGGCATCGAGATGGGTATCGGTAGCTATCGAGGAAGACCTGCAAAAGGACACACCGATGGCGTGATGCTCAACCCATCTGTTTGGCTTGACGGAAGGCAAATCGAAAACGAAGGTAAATACGTGGAGCCAAAGCTTGTAGAACTCAGTCGCCAACTCGGAGTCTAAATCACTGGAATATTAGATTTAGGATACATACGGGCCAGAAGACACTTTTCTTCGTTCTCCGCCATCCTCTGCCCTTGTAAAGGCGTAGGATCAAAACAGTACGCAGTTCAAACTTGGCGCAATGTATCGTTGACGGTTATTCCTTCTGTACCACTCGCCTTCTAAGTAGCGCGAACCAGCTCTATCCTTCGTTCTTTGCTATGCTCAATATTCCCTCAGAAAAATAGGAAAAAGAGGAGAAAAAGGGGAAGGGAGGAGCTATGTTGCCTTTTTCTTCGGCTTCCTCATCCGGTAGACTGCGGCTACGGCTACGATGACTATCACAACGATTAGAGCTATCGTTTCCGTTCCAATTGCCGGTGCTGGCGTTGGTGCCTTGAGCCAGCAGACGCCCTCTGTTCGTGCGAAGCCTATTCCGCCTCCATACTCCCAGACCCCAGGTTGGAATTGGTCTGAGAAATCCAGATTGAGAGCGTTTACGTATTGCCTTGTAACTAGCCAGACGGCTGCTTGGTCCTCCACCATTATCTTTGTTGCTTGCTTGACGAGGTCTGCTCGTTTCGCCTTGTTCATTTCAACCTCAGATGCATAGAACAGCTCGTTAACCTTGGAATTGTTGTACCCTCCAGCGTTCGACCAAGAAACTCTTCGGATGCCCTTTCCAGTGTAGTACTGTTGTACTAGCATTGGGTCTGGTCCGGTAGACATGGGGAAGACGAATGTGTCAAAGTCCCAGCGCGTGAATACAGCGTCGTGCCATGCTGCCGTTTCCAATGTGACTATGGTCAGGTCGATTCCTACTTCTTTCAGAGCGTCCTTGAGGATTTCCCCTTCTTTGAGGTGCGTTGGGTATCCGATTGGGTCAACGGTTATTCTCATCTTGAATCTGATTCCGTCTGGTCCTTTCTTGTATCCTGCATCATCTAGGAGCTTGTTTGCCATGGCGGGGTCGTATGCTGGTTGCTTAGAGTCTGCGTCGTAGTACCATCTGCATGCAGGAGCTGAGGAGACAGGTGTCCGCTGAGGAAGAGCCGTTCCGTAGTATACGAGGTCGCATATCTTCTGCTGGTCTATTGCGTACGTGATAGCCTTTCTTACTTTGACATCTTTGAATAAGGCTGGGCCTTCAGGTTGCAAATTGAAGATTAGAACGTCGCAGGATCCTGATTGGCTAGGGTAGAGCCACACCTTCTTACCCGGCAGCTTGCCATCTTGTATGTCTTTCATAAGCCTTGCACCATCTGAGTATGCCAGAACCATTGCCCACATGAAGTCGACTTCTCCCTTCTCGAAAGCCAAGGCCCGAGCGGCCGTAGCCGGAATCACTTTGTAGATCATCTTGTCGAGGTACGGCAGCCCTTTCTTGAAGTACTTCTCGTTCCTAACGAAGGTTATGTGGTCGCCTCTCACCCACTCCTCATATTTCCAAGCACCAGTGCCGACAGGCTTGACGTTATACGGATTGGTATCGAAGTCAGTATTCTCATAGAGGTGCTTGGGCATAATGCTCCAACCAGAACCGCCAATTCCTATAGATGGGGAAAGCATCGCTGGGAAGGGCTTCTTCATATTGATGACTACGGTGTAGTCATCAGGCGTATCTATGGATTTCACAGATTCATTGAACGACGCCGCAAAACTGACATATTTGGGATTTACTTTTAGAAGGCTGAATTTTACGTCCGCTGAAGTAAACGGTTTTCCGTCATGCCATGTAGCGTTTCGCACTAAGTTGAATGCCACGCGTAGTCCGTCAGGAGAGATCTGCCATGACTCTGCCAGTTCAGGCTTCCATTCGCCAGTGTTGAAATCGTTGCTGACCAGGCAATTGAAGGGTTGCGCTTGAGCCTGCTGGAACAAGAAAGTTGATGCGCTTGCCCCACGAAGAGTCGGAGGATCGCTGCCAATTCCCCACACTAGTGTGCCTCCATATCTTGGTTGAGCTATTGCAGGAGAGGTCATCAGCGGTGCCAGAAGAACCGAGACTATAGTCGCAGTCATTAGCGCCTTTACTAAACCAATTTTCATAGGTCAAAGCCTCCAGAACGTTAGGTCTTCCTAGGCGTGCGGTATTAAGCCTTACGTCTGGAATACTACGTTCGTTACCGCGATCATAATCGGAGGCTTTTGTGCAAGTCTTTTCCAGCTAGGCGATATGGGAATGGCCGGTCCGTCTTTTCCATTCGCTTACGAACATCTCTAAGAGTTCATTCTGAAGTTTTGACCGTGTCTCCTGTTCTCTGATTATCTGCCTATCCTTGATCTTCTCTCTGAGCTTCTCGTAGAACTCGTCCCGTGATAGCTCCTCTACGAGAGGCTGAATTCTCAGGAGGCTACTGAATAGATCCATGAACCTCAGAGAGGCGTAGCCCGGTTCGTTCACGAACTCAATGGAGTAGTTAAGGGTACGCAGGAGAACGTCAAAGAATCTGTCTTCCAAATTCTCAGCCAATTCAAGGCACCTCCATATTCTCCCACTTTTTTCCGAAGGAATCTATGTAGACAATCTCGGAGAGAGCTTTCTTGGAAGGAGGCTCGGGAACCTTGTCCGGATAACCAAGAGATACCACAAGTATCGGCTCCCAACTTTCCGGAGCATTCACGATCTTCTTTAGGGCTTCACCATTGAAAGAGACGATGGGGCAACTGCCTATCCCTAAGGCGTGAGCTGCCAGAAGTATGTTCTCAGCTGCGAAGCACGCATCGAGAAGCCCTCTCTTCTTGGACTTCTTTTCGATCCCTATGATTATTGCAGCAGCGGCGTCTGCATAGAAGCCTGGAGAACAATTCTTCATCATCCTGAGAACCTGTTGATCCCTTATGTAGATGAAGGTCCAAGGCTGCCTGTTCCCGGCTGAGGGAGCCCACCTAGCAGCTTCCAATATCCTTAAGGCGTCTTGATCACGGATGTTTTCGGCCTTAAAGCTCCTAATGCTCCTCCTTGTTCTTATGGCTTCTAGAACCTCCACTCATCATCACCCTATGCGTAAACCCTTCCTTGAATTGGACTTTAGAGCTTCGCTTCCTTCTTGCGAAAGGATCTTCGAGCACGATGTACTACTGAGCCAGACCGAACAAGGGCCAGTATAATCTTAAATATTCTATAGCGGCAGTTCGCTGATCGAGCCGGAAATGAAAATTCTCAGTAAGCAGGATATGTTTGATCTCCTTGCTGGTTCAGGCATACTGGGATGTGGAGGCGGAGGAAGCGAACAACTAGGCCGCCAGCTCATTAACGCAATCTACGACTCAGGCAAACAATTCTCCTTGATAGATCTCATGGAGATCCCGGACGACGAATATCTCTGCATAACTGCTGGGGTAGGCGGCGGAGTGGGAAAGGAGATCAAAGACAAACTCAAGCCATACCTCACTCCCATCGAGAAGCGAAATCCTGTTGAACTTCAGACTCACGCGGCCCAGAGGGCAATAAGGGAATTAGAGTCCCTCATCGGAAAGCGTTTCTTTACGTACGTCCCGAGTGAGATCGGTCCCGGGAACACCGTGCTACCCATGTACTTAGCAGCCCTTGAAGGGAAACCGGCGATCGATGCCGATGCCTGCGGAAGAGCTAAACCCGAAATGTCACTTTCCACCACTCATGTCGCCGGCATCTCAGTCACACCAATGACGATGGCGAACACAATAGGGGATCTAATGATTCTGAAGAAGGCAGTAGACGACTACCGTGGAGAAGACATAGCGCGCTACATGGCAGTCATATCCGGGGGCATGGTCAGCGTCGCCAGAGCTCCGAGCACCGCGGCCAGCTACAAGCAAGGCATTGTTCGCAACTCTATATCGCGAAGCATCAGGCTTGGATCCGTCGTAAGAAACAGCAAAGAGAAAGGCCTCAGCCCCGTGGAGTCAATTCTCAAATCTGAGCCAAGTTGCGTCCACCTCTTCCGTGGCAGGGTCGCATCGTGGACGAGAAAGGAAGAAGGAGGGTTCATGTGGGGAGACATAAGCCTCGAAGGCTCAGGCGACTTCCATGGGCACCGCTTAGATGTATGGTACAAAAACGAATACTTGATCACATGGTTAGACCGCAAGCCATACGCCACATGTCCCGACTCCATATGCATGATTGACTCATCCAGCGGAGAGGGGTTCTCGGCATGGGTTCCAAATCTCAGTGCGCAGATTGGAAGAGAAGCAGAGGTCTTAGGATTCATGGCCGATAAGCTGTGGCGAAGTGATAAGGGGATTAATCTATTCGGGCCGAGACACTTCGGATACGACATCGAATATGCCCCCGTAGAGAAGGCTGTCAGATGAGCAAGTAGCCTACAGCAAACCGCAAGCTAGCGGCGACACGATGGGGCTGCGATAAAGCAGCTTTCCGCTGAACAAGCAGGTAGCTGCCTAACAATCGTCTCAGAGGCCAAGAGACTATTCCTCACCTTCGGGAAAGAACAGTCACAGAAAGGCTCTCGCCTATCAAAGCGCCTTCACTCAAGCTGATCTGGGTCCCTTGCAAGGGAGAGAGAGGCAGAAGCAATGAAGGTCGAATAACCAGTAGGGGGCTATCTAGCTTTGCGGCTCTCAAGCTCCGTGGCTCGTGTTTCCACGAACTCTCTGACTTTTTCTTCACTGTACTTCTTCTCTTCCCGTTGCTTTTGCAAATGCTCTTTGATCGTGTTCAGGACATTATCAATGTTGAACGGTTTGATTACGTAACCATCTGCGCCTTTGTTGACGGCTTCAATCGCGTTCTGCAACGACGGATAGCCCGTGATTATTATCCTAACCATCTTCGGGACTGTTTCCTTCATCGTAGTTAGTAGCTGTACTCCATCCATGTCCGGCAGACGGATATCCACCAAAGCAAGGTTGTAGAACTTCGTCCTGGATTTTTCGATTGCCTTCTCTCCATTCTCTGCTGTTTCAACGGCGTAGCCCTTCTCCTCCAGCACTGCCGTTAAGGTATCTCTTATGCTCTTATCATCATCAATAACGAGAATCCTTGCCTGTTCGTTCATACCTATTCCACCTCCTCAGGTTTCGACGTGATCGGGAGCGTTATGGTGAAGGTTGTGCCCTTTCTGACCGTGCTCTCCACAGATATCGATCCCCGGTGCGCTTCTACAATGCGTCTGCAGATGGCTAATCCGAACCCCATGCCCTTCGCCTTGGTCGTAAAGAACGGACCCCAAATCTTCTCCATAGTCTCCTCTGTCATCCCTACGCCTGTGTCCCTGAAGCGGATTTCCAAATTGCCATTCGATTCCTTGCTTATAATCGTTAACGCTCCGCCTCGTGGCATGGCGTCAAAGGCATTCTGGATTAGGTTGACGAAGACCCTTTTCAGCTTCTCCACATCAACCATTGTCCTCGGTTGGCTCCTAGTCGAATCCACTAAGCGTATGTTCCTCGGGACTTCCACCGAGGCCAAAGCCTCCCTTACGATCATCTTCACGCTGGTCTCGGTCAATTCTAGGTGGAGTTCTCTTGAGTACTCCAAGAGATCGTTTATGATCTTGTTTGAGTTTTCTATGTTCTCATCAATGACCTCCAGCATCTGCATCATCTTGCTATCTACTCCTGGGCCCAGCTTCGCCTTCAGATAGTACGCGGCGCCCGCAATTCCCGTTAGAGGGTTCCGCAAGTCATGTCCTACCATCGCCGCTAACTCTCCGATGGCGGCTAGCCGTTCAGACTGGCGAAGCCGTTCCTCCATCCGCTTACGCTCAGTGATGTCTCTGACGATCGCCCACATCCCTGTTGGCTTTCCCTGTTCATCTCTGATCAGCCATGCTCTAATCGTTATCGGGAAAACTGTTCCGTCCTTTTTGACTAATTCCTTTTCGTATTCGTCGGAATATCCTCTCACCACTACTTGATTCTTGACAATATCTGCTTCCGTATCGTGCCACTTTTCAGGTGTCAGTTGCTGATAAGTCAGTTTCACAACTTCCTTTCTCATGTAGCCGAGCATGCCAAGATAGGCTTGGTTGGCGTCGATGACTCTGCCCTGCATGTCAGCAAAGGCTATTCCATCTTTGCTTGACTCATACAAGCTGCGATATTTCTCTTCGCTCATCTGTAATGCCAATTCGATACGCTTGCGTTCGGTGATGTCTGAGAATACACCGTCGGCATAAAGCACACCGTCTTTTTCATAGGTTGCCACAGCTCTGTCGTGTAACCAAATCCATTCGCCATCCTTTCTCTGGATTCTATACTCAACATCGAACGTCTTACCTCCTGTGAAGAATAGTTCGTAGTTCTTCTTGACTCGTTCAACATCATCAGGGTGGATTCTTCCGAGCCAAAGGCGATCGCCCGCTTCATAAATCTCCTCTGAGGTGTATCCATAGACTCTTTCTACGTTAGGGCTGATGAATACAGTGTTTCCCTTCTGGTCGGTCGTCCACGTGATGTCCGGTATATTCTTGATCAACGAGCGATATTTCTCTTCGCTCTCTCGAAGGCTCCTAGTGCGTTGCTCGATCAGCTTCTCCAATGTCTCAACATGCCTCAAGCGGCCAAGAGCAGAGGCGACGTGCATCGCAAGGGTTTCAAGAAGCATCTGGTCTTTCTCGGTGAAGGCGCCTAGTCTGCTGCTCTCCACGTTTAGGACTGCAACCACATTTCCATTGATAAGCACAGGTACCGCTAGTTCTGACAGTGTGGGTGGGTATTCTTCCTTCAAAGTGACCTTTCTGGCATCGACGAACGCAGGCTCCTTTCTGACATCCGAGGCTCTAAGTGTCTTCCCAGTGCTTGCAGTCTTCGCCACTATGCCGGGGCCGCTCACAGGCCATCTAGAAGGCGACACAGACACACCTCTAGAACTCTTGACGAAGATATGTCCCTCCTCAACTGTACAGAAGTCTGCAAGATCAAAGCCAAGTGTAAACTCCATCGTGTCAAGAGTGTAATTCACCACATCGTCAAGTGTCTTGGCAGCGCTGAGTTGCATTGAATGCTTATGAAGCGCCTTCAGTTTCTCCTCCATCTTCTTTCGTTCCGTAACATCTCGGGCAATATTGAAGCTTCCAACGATGCGGCCATTTTCCTGAAGAGTGCTTCCACGAATCTCAAGAAAGATCGGGCTCCCATCTTTAGAGAGAACTCCTACTTCGATCCGTTCAACACTTTCCCCGCGCAAGACTTTGCCCAGAACTGATTGCGTAATACCTCGGCTTTCCGGCACAACAAACTCCCATGGGCTCTTGCCCAACAGCTCTTCAACTGGATAACCAGTGGCTTTGCAGATCGCTCGGTTTGCACCCGATATTTTGCCTGAACCATCTAGAGTGAAGATGAGATCGTTAGCTTGCTCAATGTATGCTCGAATCCGCTCTTCGTTTCGCCTGAGCTGCTCCTCCATACGTTTCCGTTCAGTGATCTCTCTCGTAATGGCAATGACATGTGTTGCGTTGCCTTGAGCATCCTTCAAAGGTCCTTTTCTAGTTTGAAGCGTGTGCATAACCCCCTTGCCATCCGGAACCGTTACTTCGGGCCTGTCAATGGAAACTCCCTTCTCCAACACTTCTCTATCCGATCTGTGAATATCCTTCACCGTCTTTCTCGGGTAGAGATCGTATGCAGTTCTATGCAGAATCTCTCTTCTGGGTTTACCGAAGAACTCGCAAACCGCCTTGTTGACAAAGACGTATCTCAAAGTCTTGTCCTTGATGAAGATACAGTCTGGGACACTGTCCAAGACCGCCTCTAAGAACCAGCCGGAACCTGACGCCTTGCCTGCTCCTCTACGCTTAGAAGAGCCTCTTACTCGACTGGCGCCCCTTCTTCCCTTCATCCTTTCAATCTTCCCCTCCAACCTTCTCATAGTTGGCATACTCAACCCATAATGGACGAATCAGATCGTTCAGACAGTTTTGATTCGCCTACGCAGTGAAGCTAGGTTCCCTATGCAGGGTTATCAGTGTATCGCCCTGCAAACTCAAACTCGTCCCCCCGCCCCTTGGGGAGTGTTGTCAGTTAGGGCGACCAGATGCCCAATGAGATTGAAGACGGCCGCTACGCTAGACGCAAGAAGAACGAAGCCGACATCTCAATGACGCCTTTAGCTCGATAACCCGTAAGCGAAAGGAAAAGAGAATAGAACTGCAGTAGTACAGCTATCGCCGCAGGCCTAGCTCTCCGAGACTTTTTCGCCACACATAGTGCATTTCTTCAAGTGAAACTCTACTTGGTTGACTATGTATACCCACCGATGATTGCAGGTAGCTGAGGCGCTGATCATATGATCCACCTTTTCCGCCCCCCTAACGAAGGCTTTGCTACGTGCGATATAAACAGGAGAGATAGGCGAATGTGACCGTAAAGGAATTCTCTTGTGCTCTCTTGTCAGGAGTTTCGCCTTTCGCGTTTGATCAGTACTTGATCTTCTCCAACCCCAGCAACGTTAATGCGCGAGTGATCAAACTTAATCCTGCTACAACCACGAATAACGCCAAGAACGCTCCGAACGTCAGTATTCCAAGTTCAATCCTGTCGAGAAGGCATGCAGCGCCAATCCAGAATGCCCAATCACCTGATGTGCGCGCGACTCTTCTAGGGCGATCCCTGCTCGCAAGCTGAAAGATTGTAAGGAACCCCAGCCACATGCTCCAAGCGATGGAGAAGTTCCTGAGGATATGGTAGAAGAATGGATGAGGGGAAGAGGGTGCTGGATAGTATATGTCGCCAAAGAGTGGAGCGGGCCTCAAATCCC
>CAZVYD010000034.1:0-14505 GCA_964631575.1 uncultured Candidatus Bathyarchaeia archaeon | reverse complement strand
GGAGAGAATTGTACAACACTTCTGGCGGCAGGGAATGCCACACGAGATGGTTCGATAATCCTCGCAAAGAACAGGGATCTCTCAGAGTATGAAGTTCAATGGTTGTATCACTCTCCCAGGAGAAGCCACACTCCGGGGAGCACGGTCAAACTCCAATATATCGAAATTCCACAGGGTTCGGAGGCATGGTCATGGGTCGGATCCAAATCCTATACGAAGAAGTGGGGGGTGGGCATGGGCCTAAACGAGTGGGGAGTTGCAGTCGCCGATAATGATGCCCCGACACGTGAGCCTCTTGAAGGTGATAGGGGGCTCCATGATAACGACATCTGTCGCCTAATCCTAGAACGTTCGAAAACAGCTTATGAAGGCTTGTTGCTTGTAGGATTCCTCCTAGAGAAGTATGGTCACTCATATGTAGGTCAGGTGTATTGGATTGCAGATTCAAAGGAATGTTGGATCGTTGAAGGCGCTGGTCACCATTGGGCTGCGGTCAGAATCACAGAAGGTGTGGCTGTCAGGGCCAATCAGTTTCAAATAACCACCTATTGGAACGCAGGTAGCAAAGACCTCGTCGAATATGCAATCAAGAAGGGATGGTGTAAGTCCCAAGAAGACTTCAACTTCGCCAGATGCTATTCGCCAAGCGGATACCCGTACGAGTCCTCGCAGACTAGGCTGGAGCGAGGATTGAAACTCCTAGAAGGAAAGATAGGCAACCTGACTCGAGAGGACCTGATGAAGATTCTCGCTGACCACTACGAGAAGACCCGCATGTACAATACTGCTCACAGCAATCCACACTTCAGGACAATCTGCAGTAAGAGAACCGTTTCAGCGATGGTGGCACACATCAAACCTGAGATTCCTTCAGAGATACAATTGATGTGGCATTGCATGAGCACCCCGTGCACGAGCGTTTTCATGCCCGTGTACGCAAACGTCACGTCAATCCCTGTTCCGTACTTAACAGGGGGCGGACCAGAGGACATATCCTCCTACGATCCAAGTTCCGCTTGGTGGGTCTTCAAGAAACTTCAGCTACTAGTTGACGAGCGCTATGACGACCTGCACCCGACGGTTCGGGGTATATGGAATGACTATTATGCTAATGCCGCTGTGGAAACTGGCCGCCTCGAAGAGGAGCTCGTAAAAATGCTCTTGGAGAGAAAGAACAGTGAGGCCCATGGAATGATGAACCAACTTGTCGAAGAGAAACTGACGAATGCCTATCATCTGGCAATGCAGTACCTGAAAGAGGCAAACGCTGAAGAGAAAACTGGAGTAAGTGGGAATGCAGTAATGGCAGCATCGCCCTCACTCACGTTTCTTATGTTGCTAATCGGCTCTACTGCGTTATGTTTTCTGAAAATCAGACGATTCAGAATGGGAAATTGAAGCCGATCAGAGAAACCGGTGTCGGGACAGCCTACGGGGAGATCGACTGCATCAGGACCCTCACGTAGACGAGCACAGAGCGAATAAGTTCTTAGAGCGAGGCCATGCCCCGTTATTCGTCAACTTGACATAGCGATGTACGTCTGTCAGGCCTAAAGCGGCCACTTAGCCACTTGGCCGGCAATTGCGAGCAAATTGAGCTCACAGGTTCAGGCTTGTCATAGCTTCAACTCTCGATCTATGTATCGGAAGATGGCACGGTGATGCCAGTTTCGAGACAACTCCACTTGCTACGGAATAATGGTAGAAACGCGACCAGAACTCTTTATGGGCCCGCGGCGGAAGAAGACAGACTTCACGCGCAGGGGCTGATTGAAGCAGTGAGCTTTGACGCCTTGAAGAAAGCAATAGCTTCTGAGGGTATCATGTCTAGCCTTTGCGACTAAGCGTTAGGGGAAGCACGATGCATGGTATTGAACGGACCATATCTACCCTGACTCATGTGTGGCTCTTGCGGTTTTTCATGTCAAACCTTTTATATCGTCTAGTTTGCGCATATCCCATCGGAACTGGGCGATAACATTCTAGGGGACACGACCGCCGAGGGATGAGAAATAGAAAGCAAGAAGAACTTCAATGAGATTCTTCTTCAGGCTACTGACGAAGGCCTCTTGGTTCTCGGCGAGAGTGTCAGAAACGCGTTGCACTATCATGTTGAAAGAGCAAATCAGGTTAAACGAGAAGAGATACCAAACAGAATGGAGGAGTTTCATGAAGCTCTCGGGTCCTTGCTAGGGGCAGGAGCTAGAGTAGTCGAGAAACTCATCGCAAAGAACCTATACAGCCGGCTGGGCCTAGCCTACGAAGAACGCGAAAACTGGACATTAATGGACTATCTCAACCAAGCAAGGAAGGCTACCCGCTGAGACTGAGCGTCTTCAGTTGAGTAGAATTGGTTACCTGCACAAATTCCTCTTGTCGATTAGTAAGCGCATAGTAGAAGCCCACGGTGTCTCCGCTTCTCCAGAGAGCACGGGCGGTAAGGGCTCGGCTTTCACAGTAAGAGTTCCGATTAGACTGGACCTGGAGGAGGTGAAAGCGACATGACCGAAAAAGCCAGAATCTTGGTCATTGATGACGATGAGGGTGTGAGAAAGACCCTAGCGATGGCGTTCGAGGAAAAGGGATACATCGCAGACACAGCTGAGAACGGCAGAGAAGCCATAGAGAAATCTATGGCCAACTTCTACAACCTAGCCCTGATTGACATTCGCTTACCAGACATGGAAGGGACAAGGCTCCTAACGGAGCTGAAGGAAACCACTCCAAAAATGGTCAAGATAATTCTCACAGGATACCCATCGCTTCAGAACGCGATTGAGGCCGTTAACAAAGGCGCGGACGGCTATATCGTTAAGCCGGTCGTCATGGAAAACCTACTATCCACAGTTGAAGACTACCTG
This sequence comes from uncultured Candidatus Bathyarchaeia archaeon, assembly GCA_964631575.1. GTDB lineage: Archaea > Thermoproteota > Bathyarchaeia > 40CM-2-53-6 > JALHTG01 > JALHTG01. Next base: position 11,644 of record CAZVYD010000034.1, on the reverse strand, counting down.
AGAAGGCAGCAGGAAGCAAGGAAATTCAGCGAACACAAAGTCAAAGAATACGTCGAAACAAGAGCCAGAGAACACGAATCTAAAGGCCAAGACTCATTCACGTAGCCTTTCTGGCGAAATAGGCATCAGTATGAAATCGAACAATCAGAAATGTGGGAGATCAACATTGGCCGAACCGTGATAGGCAGGTCATTCGCGGATCACGGCCGCATCGCATTCGGCTAGGAAGCATCGTTGCTAGGCCGATTTCATTTCGGGATTATCTCATAGTGACGCTCAAGTATGTGGTGGTAATGTTCGGGTGGCATGAGGGAGTGGAACGCTCTCTGGACGACTTCGCACAGTGCAGGATGGATGTGCATAGCTTCCAATATCGGCTCAGCGCTTCGATCCGATGTATACATTGCATTTATGACTTCTTGTATGAGGACAGAGGCGTAAGGCCCGATAATATGCGCTCCTAGGATCCCCATAGTGTCCTTTTCAACCAGAACCTTCGCAAAGTAGCTTTGGAGTCCCATCGCTTCTCCTTTGGCTGTGTCCTGATATCGCTGCATCCCGATCAGCACCTTATCTTGACCGTATCTCGCTATGGCTTCCGCTTCTCTTAGTCCAACGCTGGCAATTTCCGGATGCGTGAAGACGGCGTGTGGCACAGCGTGATAATCTGCTGTAACCTTCTTTTTCAGCACAGCGTTATGGTACACAACCATAGATTCGTAGTTTGCTGCATGTTTGAAGAGATACTTTCCATTTGCATCGCCAAAAGCCCAAACGTTGGGTTGCGAGGTCTCCAAGAACTCGTTAACAGCAATCCATCCGTTCTTGTCTGTCTTGATCCCCGCTCTTTCGGGGTGAAGTATGTCAGTATTCGGGCCTCTCCCTACAGCCACCAGTATCTCCTCCGCTACTACTTCCTTGGACTCGCCGCTCTCCCCATCCATGGCAACGAGTTTCTTCATTCCTGTTGGTGTCTTCTCCACTCTGCGGACGTCATGGTTAGTAACAATTGTCATGCGTTTTCCCAACTCGCTCTTGACTAACGCCGATACTTCCGGTTCCTCTTCAGGGAGAAGCCTAGGATTCCTGCCTATGATTGTAACTTCTGATCCCATCGCCGAGAAAAAGTGACCGTACTCTGCCGCTATGTATCCTCCGCCGATAATACCGACGCTTTTCGGTAGCTGTTTCATCTTGAGGATTGTGTCGCTTGTATGGTATCCCACCTTCGCCAATCCTTCAACGGGAGGGATTATGGGCTTGGACCCGGTGCACAGCAATATCATGTCTGAGCGTATGACTGCATCTCCAACCTTCAGCGTGTACGGTGCAGTAAATTCTGCCACAGCGGGATAGTAGTCTATGTTCTTCGAGTGGGAAAGTCCATGCCATATCATGTCTATCTCTTTGCCGATAAGGGACCTCATCCTCTCCATGACTTTCTCAAAACTCACGATCTTGAGATCGACACGTATGCCGAACTCCTCTACCCTTTCAATCGTTCTAACCAATTCTGCCGGATACAGCAAGATCTTGGATGGAATACATCCTCTCGTAAGGCAAATTCCACCCGGCTCGTCCTTGTCTATGACAGCGGCCTTTAGGTCCGGGTTCCTCTGAATCATGAGGTCCACAATGTTCATTCCGGATCCGGAGCCGATTGCTATCACATCATATCCTTTCACTTCGAAGGGCCTCCACTTCGCTCCTATAGGATGCGAACTGTTTCCAATAAATGCCTAGCCAGAGCCAGCGATGGCATTTCGAGACCCGAGGGCTTATCTGGGGTCAAGGCGATAGCTAGGGGGTTCGCTTGACGATTGGAATGCCAGAAGGCTAGGAGATGAAGCTACGTAGTAGCTCGGTGAAGGATGGAGTAGAGCGGGCGCCTCATAGAGCTCTTCTTCGGTCTCTGGGGCTGTCAAGCCGAGATTTGAGGCGGCCTTTCATCGCCATAGTGAACTCTTGGAATGAGATTGTTCCGGGACATATCCACCTGAGAAGGCTGGCTGAAGCCGCCAAACAAGGTGTGAAGGCTGCAGGCGGGACACCCTTCGAGTTTGATACGATAGGCATCTGCGACGGACTTGCGATGGGTCACGAGGGGATGAAGTACTCGCTTGCTAGCCGTGAGATAATCGCCGACTCAGTTGAAGCCATGGTTGAAGCGCATCGCTTCGACGCCATGCTCCTTATCTCCTCATGTGACAAGATTGTCCCCGCTCATCTGATGGCAGCAGCCAGACTAGACATACCTTCAATCATGATTACAGGTGGCCCAATGATGCCGGGACGCCTGCGAGGGCACCTCGTCGACGTGATGACCGTCTTTGAAGCTGTAGGAAAACTTCAGAAAGGCCGAATCTCTGAGAAGGAATTGGCGAGACTTGAGGGATGTGCATGTCCTGGGCCGGGCTCGTGTGCGGGGATGTTCACGGCAAACACCATGGCTTGTTTGACTGAAGCCTTAGGCATGTCTCTTCCGGGATGCGCCGCCATGCATGCCAATGACCCCGCAAAAGCCAGTTTGGCCCGGGAATCCGGGAGAAAAATCGTCTCTCTCTTGAAGAACGGTCCTTCGCCGTCAAGCATAATGACCAAGGATGCCTTCGAGAACGCAATAACTGCCGACATGGCTTTGGGAGGTTCAACGAACTCGGTCTTGCACCTCACTTCCATAGCGCGAGAGCTTGGAATAGACCTAAGCCTCGACAGGTTCGATGAGCTGAGTCGAAAGACACCTCACATCTGCAACCTCAGACCAAGCGGCCCATACTTCATGAGGGACTTTGAAAAGGCCGGCGGTGTCCCCGCCCTGCTCAAGCGGCTTGAGTCCAAGCTGAGGCTGGATGTTGTGACCGTTACGGGAAAGACGCTGAAGAAGCTGATTTCGGGGTACAAGGTTCTGAATGATCAGGTGATTAGACCCATGTCTAGTCCGATTCACTCCGAAGGTGGCATAGCCATACTGAGAGGCAACCTTGCGCCCGGTGGCGCTGTCATCAAGCATTCATCCGTTCCAGCCGCCATGCTCAAGTTCAGAGGTCCAGCCGTTGTCTTCGACTCTGAGGAGGAGGCTGTAAATGGAATTGCACGAGGAAAGATCCATGAGGGAGACGTGGTCGTCATAAGGTTTGAGGGGCCGGTCGGCGGACCGGGCATGAGAGAGATGCTCATTCCGACTTCTCTCATAGTCGGCATGGACCTAAGCGACAAGATCGCTCTTCTCACAGATGGAAGGTTTTCCGGTGCAACAAGGGGCCCCTGCGTAGGACATGTGGCGCCCGAGGCAGCTGTCAAAGGTCCCATCGCCGCTCTGAAGGCCGGAGACACAATTGAGATCAACATTCCCAATCGTCGACTCGACGTGAGAATATCCAAAGAGGAGATGGCACATCGCCTGCGGACTTGGAAGCCAAGAGAGCGCGAAGTCAGAGGATGCCTAGCAAGGATATTCGGCACACAGGCGGCTAGATCGCCTTAGCACGAGTCTCTTTATCAATCTCCTCAATGACTGCCTCTGCAACCTCAGTAGTTGTGCTTTCTCCTCCGAGGTCTCGCGTTAGCGCCTTCTTCTTCGTCAATACTTCAAGTATCGCGTTCCAGAGCCTCCGAGACGCTTGTTCCGAGACACTGTCATTGTGCTTTTCCGCAAGCCAGTCAAGCATGAATCTTGCAGACATCATGGTTGCCAGCGGGTTGCCGCCTTCTTTCGGCAGATCTGGAGCAGAGCCGTGCACTGGTTCGAAGAGCCCGAAAGTGTCGCCAATATTCATAGAGGGAGACATGCCGAGGCTTCCTACAACTCCTGCCGCCTCGTCGCTCAAGATATCCCCGAACACATTCGTCGTCAGAATCACATCAAATCGTTGAGGATTCTTGACCAGTTGGTACGCAGCGTTGTCAACATACATCTCCTCAGTCTCAACGTTTGGATAGCCTTTCGCAATCTCTCGGCAACACTCGCTGAAGAGCTCGCAAGCCGACATCACGTTGGCTTTGTGGACGATTGTTACTTTTCTTCGTCTACGCACAGCAAGATCGTAAGCGATCTTGGCGATTCGCGTTGAGGCCTGCCTTGTCACAACGCGTACCCCGAAGGCGTACTCACGCGTCTTATCCTCTATTCCCTTGTATAGATCTTCAGTATTCTCCCTGACGATAACAAGGTTGACATCACGGTGCATTGCAGGTATGTTGGGCAACGTGAGGGCGGGGCGAATATTCGCGTATAGGTCAAGCCGCTGTCTAAGAGGGATTACCACCTGCTTTGCGCTTTCACCTATCGGGCCTTTCAGACAGGCGTTCGAGGATGAAATCTTCTCATATGACTCTTTGGGCAAAGCAACGCCATATTTCGCTCTAGCGGCGTCGCCTGCTTCAACACGCTTGAAGTCAAAATCAAGAGAGAAATCCAGGATGAGCTTCTCCAGCACTCTGAGAGTAGCTTGAATCACGACTGGACCTATTCCATCTCCTGGAATGACGCTTATCACATACTTCAATTGAAGACCCCGTTACCATGTCCTATGCTTCTTCAAGTAGCTGACAAGCCCTCCCGAGGTCAGTATGTCCATAAGGAATTCAGGAGGGCGTGAAAGTTCGATCGTTCTCGCTTTTGTTAGGTTTGTCAGCTTCCATGAGTTCAGATCGATCTCCAGGAGGTCGCCTTCGTCGATATCGCTTGACGAGCCCTTGATTTCGAAGGCTGGGATGCCTTGGTTTATCGCGTTTCTGAAGAAGATCCGAGCGTAAGATTCAGCCAAGATCGCTCTGATCCCTGCCGCTTTCAAGACCATGGCTGCGTGCTCTCTGGAACTGCCGCAACCGAAATTCTTGCCTGCGACGAGAATGTTGCATGTCGATGTCTTCCGCTTGAAGTCCGGATCCAGAGGTTCCATTGCATGCTCGGCAAGAATCGCGATATCTGTAGTATTCAGATACTTGGCGGGTATGATTACGTCTGTGTTTATGTTGTCTCCGTAGCGCAGAGCTCTGCCGGAAACATTGTTCAACTCCACATCCTCCTTGGATCAGTTATCTTGCCTGCGACAGCTGACGCAGCAACAGTTGCCGGAGACGCTAGATAGACACGGGAAGTCTTATCTCCCATCCTTCCGACAAAATTCCTGTTGCTCGATGAGATACAAACTTCGTCGGCGGCGAGGACTCCGTGCGACATCCCTAGACAAGGCCCACATGTTGGATTGGAAACGACGGCCCCCGCGGAGAGAAGAGTCTCTAGGATTCCTTCTCGCAGAGCTTCACGGTAGACCTTCATGGAAGCCGGAATCACGATGAATCTCACGTGAGGGTGGACCTTCCGCTTGCGCATCATATTGGCCGCTGCTCTGAGATCTTCCATTCTTCCGTTTGTGCAACTGCCGAGGAATGCTTGATCTATCTTGACCCCCTCAACCTTCTCCACCTCCTTTGCATTGTCTACTTGGAATGGCGCTGCAATCATCGGCTCCAGCTTAGAAGCGTCGAATTGGAGAGTCCTGTCGCATCTCGCGTCAGGGTCGCCTTCGATGAACCGGAGAGATCGATCTGCCTTGTTCAAATAGTCGACGGTGACCTGGTCCGTTTGCACGATTCCGGTCTTCGCTCCCATTTCAATCGACATGTTCGCGATTGTCATTCTGCCGTCAATGCTGATCTTCGAAACTCCTTCGCCGTGGTACTCGATGGCCTTGTAGGTGGCACCGTCAGCTCCCATGTTGCCGATGATGCTCAAGATTAGGTCCTTGGCCATGACGGGCGGCCGTAAGTGGCCGGTAACATCGATCCTTATGGTTTCAGGTACTCTGAACCAGAGTTTTCCGGTTGCTAGGATCGCAGCTGCCTCGGTGGAACCAACCCCCACGGCAAGAGCGCCAACTGCTCCAGCGGTGCATGTATGACTATCCGCGCCCACAACCAGCATGCCGGGGCCAACGAATCCTTTCTCCACTAGGAGTTGGTGGGCGATTCCGCCTTCTTCTCCGACATCATAGAAATTCTTGATGCCATATGTTCGTGCGAACCTCCTCATCTCTTTCATTACTGTCGCTGATCGAATGTCTACAGCTGGAATTGCGTGATCCAGCACCGCGATGATTTTCTCTGGATTCCAGACTTTGTCGAAGCCCATGTCTTCAAATGCCTTTATCGCAAATGGTCCGGTTATCTCGTTGATCATTAGAAGGTCAACATTGGCGATGACAATGTCCCCCGGGGAAACTGACGCTCTTCCTGAGTTCTTCGCAAGGATCTTCTCGCACGTTGTCATTGTCATTTTGGACTGCCTCTCTTAGCGATCAGGTACAATCTGTTTGCCGCGTTCACTATCGCTATCACGCCGGCCATGACTATGTCTTCGTGAACAGCCCGGGCGGAGACAAGTCGGCCGTTCTCTCCAGCAAGCTTCACGGTTACAGCTGCCAGCGCATCGGTTCCACCTGACATAGCGTCGAGGCTGAACTCAACAAGCCGAAACTTCATGACATCCCCAAGACTTTTCTGGATAGCCTTACTCACAGCATCAATTGGCCCCACGCCCTTGTCTGAACTCTGGTATTCTTTTCCTTCGATGAGAAGCTTGAGCTTGGCGGTGGGTGCCGCCTTGTTGCCTGTGACAACCACCAGATCCTCCAGTCTGATCTTCTCCTCATCTTTTGACAGAGCGCCCGCAACATCTTCCGCAAGCGTATGGAGATCCGTGTCCGTTACCTTTCTTCCTTTGTCGCCCAGCAGTTTGACTCTTGCCAGAACCTCTCTCAGCTGTTCCTTCGTCAAGTTGAATCCCATTTCTTGAAGCATCAGACCCACGCCATGAGATCCTGCATGTTTTCCAGCAACCAACCTTCTCGTGCGACCCACCGTCTCCGGAGGGACAGGCTCGTAGGTGTCTGGCGAGTTTATCACTCCGTGGACATGTATCCCACTCTCATGAGAGAACGCGTTACCTCCGACTACAGCCTTGTTCGGAGGCACAGTCACACCAGTCAACTTTGAGACGAGCTGGGAGGTTCTCCAGATCTCCTCGAGGCGGATGTTTGTGGGGACTCCGTAGAGGAAGTGGAGGCCTAAAGCCAATTCCTCTAGACTGGCATTTCCCGCTCTCTCGCCGATACCGTTCACGGTTACGTGTGCTTGCTCAGCTCCAGCCTCTATCCCCGCCAGTGAATTAGCAACAGCCAAACCCATGTCGTTGTGGCAGTGAACAGAGATCGGCACATGAATCATGCTCTTCACCTTCCTGATGAGATTGAACATCCCTCGCGGTATGGCTACTCCAACAGTGTCCGGGATGTTCAACACGTCGGCCCCTGCCTCAACAACAGCCTTGAGCACCTGAGTGAGAAATGATGCGTCGCTTCTTGTGGCATCCTCAGCAGAGAACTCAATCTTGACGCCGTGACGTTTTGCGTACTCGACTGACTCAACGGCTTGAGTCAGAACTTGCTCTCTAGTGAGTTTGAGCTTCTTTGCCATATGAACATCCGATGTTGCTATGAAGAGGTGAATCCTGTCAACATTGCAGGCTAGTGCAGCGTCAACATCTTCCTTGACGACCCGCGCCAATCCACAGGTCTCTGCGTTCAGTCCCGCACTAGCAATCCTTCTGACCGCCTCCTTTTCACCTGTGGAGGCAATCGGGCATCCAGCCTCTATAACGTCCACACTTAGCGCGTCAAGTTGCCTCGCGATCTTGACTTTTTCCTCCGAGGTGAGCGCTACTCCAGGCGTCTGCTCTCCATCCCTCAGCGTCGTATCAAAGATTCTGACTCGAGCGGGTAAGAGGCACTCACTCGAGAACGCTATTCCTCCAAGCCAACCTCTCATTCCCTCACTAACATGTCCTCAATTCAAGATCCTCAGCTCTGGGGCCTCGTCTCTTCCCAGAGGCTCATCTCAAACTTCTCCCAGTTAGGATCTCGCTTTCCCTTCTTCTTTCTTCTCGCCATGCTCATTCAACGCCCATCTTTCGATAACTGTGACGAATCGTGAGCTTCCGGAGTTTTCCATCTATCAGACAGGACAGACTTTCACAACCTATGGTTGTTCATTCCCTACTTCTCGAGTCCCGCCATCCTTCTGATCTTTCGACCAACGATCTCTATCTGGTGGCGGTCCAGCTCTTTCATGAAGTGATCCAAGACGGTTGAGCTATTGTCGAACTTGCTGACCCAGTCTTTCGCGAATTTTCCACTTCGTACATGCCCAACAACTTTCTTCATGTTTAGCTTAACATGCTCATCAATGACCTCTGGGCCCACTGCAAGTCCTCCGTACTTCGCAGTATCCGACACCGCTCTCAACATGCCAACCAAGCCTCGCTCATAGATCAGATCCATGATCAGTTTCGCTTCGTTGCAGGCCTCAAAGTACGCCAGCTCCGGTTCATATCCGGCTTCAACCAGTGTCTCGAAGCCTTTCTTGATGAGCTCCATCAAGCCACCGACGAGCACAGTCTGCTCGCCTATCAGATCGCTCTCTGTCTCATCCTTGAAGGTGGTCTCAAGAACGCCCGCTCGCGTGCATCCCAAAGCCTTACTTATCGCAAGGGCCATTTCCCTCGCCTTTCCGGAGCGATCCTGTTCTACTGCTATGAGAGCTGGGACGCCGAACCCAGCGAGGAAAGTCTCCCTAAGCCTTCTCCCAGGGCTCTTTGGTGCAACCATGATTACATCTGAATCTGAAGGCGGAACAATCTGCTTGAAGTGAACATTGAAGCCATGTGAGAATCCGAGAGCTTTTCTCCCTACTAGATGATTCCTTATCTCCGACTGGTATACGACTGGTTGAACTGGGTCCGGGATGAGGATATGCACTATGTCTCCTTTCTTTGTTGCCTCAGAGATCGGGTACACAGTGAAGCCTTCAGCCTCAGCAGCCTTCCATGAGGGCCCTTCTTTTCTCAGGCCAACTATGACTTCAACTCCGGAATCCCTCATGTTGAGCGCTTGGGCGCGGCCTTGACTCCCGTAGCCTATCACAGCTACAGTTCTTCTCTTCAGACTGTCTAGACTTGCATCTGAGTCGTAGTACACCTTAACCATCTACACTTTCTCCTTCCAATTGATTGTTCCAGTTCCTCTCTCGAGCGCGGTCACGCCGGTCCTTGATATCTCCTCTACGCCAATACTCTTCGCCAACTCGATGAAGGCATCTATCTTGTCCGGTGTGCCCGTCACCTCGACAATGACTGACTCCGGAGAGAGATCCACAACATGGCTTCTGAAGACATTGGCCCAATTTACAATGTCAGACCGGGTCTTGGGGTCGGAAGCCGGAAGCTTGACGAGAGCAAGCTCGCGCTGCACGGTCCGCCTCTTATCCAGTACAGAAACAGATACGACATCGAGCAGCTTTTCCATCTGTCTGACCACTTGCCTCGCCACCCGATCATCTCCTGCAATGGCCAAGGTCATGCGAGCCAATTCCTTCTCTTCTGTCGCGCCGACCGAGATACTTTCTATGTTGAAATTGCGTCGTCGGAACATGTTCGAGACTCTATGAAGTACTCCAGGTTTATGCGCGACCACCATTCCGAGCAGGAATTCTTGCTGCGTCACTTTCATCACGCCAAGATCTGATCTACGCTATTTCCAGGCGGAACCATTGGGAGGACATCCTCCTCAGGGTCAATTGGAACATCGATGACCGTCGTGACATTGGTCTTCAACGCTCTCTGTAATGCAGAGCTGAATTCCTCAATCGACTGTGGATGTGATCCTTCTGCGCCGTAGGCTTGAGCCAACTTGACAAAGTCTGGAACGTTTCCAAGCTCAACGGCCGAGTATCTATGATTGAAAAAGAATCTCTGCCATTGTGCCACCATCCCCAACATACGATTATTCAAGATGACAACAACAACCGGTATCCGCTCGCAGACAGATGTGGCCAGAGAGTTCTCAGTCATGAGAAAGCTGCCGTCTCCTGCGATATCAACCACCGGGACTTCTGGCCTGGCTACTTTTGCGCCCAGAGCTGCTGGAAAGCCGAACCCCATCGTGCCAAGCCCTCCAGATGTGATGAAGGTTCTAGGCATGAGGGCGGGAAAGTGCAGGGCCGCCCACATCTGGTTTTGGCCCACCTCAGTTGTCACAATGGCGTTTGCCGGCAAGGTCTTCCTCAGCGCCTTCAAGATGGCGAAGGGTCTCAACCCGTCCTCACTGGCATTGTTCTGGTTTCGCATAGTGTCCTTTAGCTCTCGTACTCTTGTGTGCCATCTGTTTGCCTTGTCTTTGCGTAGTCTTCTAGTCAATCGGTTTCGTATCGAATGTAGGACTCTGGTAGCGTCACCTACTATCGAAACGTCTACCTCCTTATTCTTCTCTATCTCGGCGGGATCCAAGTCGGCATGAACGATCTTGGCCTTCGGGCAGAATCCATCAACCTTACATGTTGTTCTATCGGAGAATCGGACACCTACAGCGAAGAGCACATCAGCCTCCAAGATTAGCTTGTTAGCTTCAGTTCTTCCATGCATTCCAACGGTCCCTAGAGAGAGAGGATGATCCTCGGGGAAACATCCTTTGCCGTTAAGCGATGTTCCCACGGGAGCTACTAGAAGCTCTGCAAGCAGGCGGAGTTCCTTGGATGCATTTGAGATCAGCACTCCTCCGCCAGCCAGGATGAAGGGTCTCTCAGCGTCAGATAGGAACTCAACGGCTCTCTCAACGCCATCTGGATCTGGATTACTCTTCACCGGGTAGCTCCGGATTTGTGGGTTCTCTGTGAAATCAACCTCGGCGTTCTCTGTTTGGACATCCCTTGGAAGATCAACCAAGACCGGTCCGGGTCTACCAGTGGAGGCAATGTGGAAGGCAGTCTTCACGGTTCTAGGGATCTCCGCTGCGTGTCCTATCTGAAAGTTGTGCTTTGTGATCGGAGTCGTTATTCCGACAATGTCTGCCTCTTGAAACGCATCCTTACCAATCTGCAGCCTAGGGACCTGTCCAGTGAAGGCGATGACAGGCGAGGAATCCATGTAAGCATTCGCTATTCCAGTGACAAGATTCGTCGCTCCTGGGCCTGATGTCGCCATGCAGACTCCGGGGCGTCCACTTGCCCTAGCATATCCGTCAGCCATATGAACAGCTGATTGCTCATGCCGCACAAGTATGTGCCTGATGTCAGAGTCCAAGAGAACATCATAGACGGGCATGATATGGCCGCCTGGGAGGCCAAAGATTACTGAGACCTTCTGCTGTCTCAAGGCCTCCACCAAGCATCTTGCGCCAGACATGACCGTCAAGAATAACACCTTTACAATCGGAGCCCAGCACGCAGACAGTTCTTTGTTGCACGCCGGGCTACTCAATAAGGACAATAATGAGGAGCGAAAGGATTACCGAAACGCGTATCGCCAAGCAGCGAAGAGAGGCTTTGGCCTTAATCATCAAATATCCTTTCAAGCTCCGAAATTTTGTCCATATAACGCAGGTCCTTACCTTATAAGCCTATCGAGAAGACGCACGCCAAGCCTCCTTACTTCAAGAAATCGCATGCCCACGGTCCCGCAGATTGATTCCCAAACGAAACGCCCACAACAGGCACTTAGCAAGACATCAACCCACTACGGAAGAACTCCGGAGCAAAGCAAAGGGTGTTGTGCACTCTTCTTCCATAAGTCATATCTATGGCCTGAACTGAC
>CAZVYD010000033.1:0-14586 GCA_964631575.1 uncultured Candidatus Bathyarchaeia archaeon | reverse complement strand
CCTCCGGAGTCAGTGGTCGCGGGTTCAAATCCCGCCGGGCCCGCCATTTTCTGGCCTTTTATCCCTCGATCGCGTCTAGTGCAATCCTCTAGTGTGAGCGCGCGTCTTTCCGTTTAGCCAAAGAAATAAGCCACCGCTGTCCATTAGTTAAGGGAGCCGATTCAGGTCAGGTCGCTCTCTGATTGACCGCTAATCCCCACGGTAGAAAACTAAGAATCCCAGAAATATTCCATTCAAAATGGGATGAAATGCTTCTAAGATACAACAGCATTATCGATAGGGTCAACAAGATATCATTCAATCACTACCAGCGTACAGCGCGGTTCAGGACAAGATATGGAATCGTGGTTAACTTGAATGACTTTGGTTCCAGAATGAGTTCGGTCCTATACAAGTTGCAATGGGCAATGAGGAGTTTGGAATACCTGACGGAATTCCACGAGAAACGCGCTAAATTCCGTGAAGAACTTTTCCGTGGCATACCTGAGGCTTTTGTCTTCAATGCAGATGTCTTCTTTTGCTTTGCTTATACTGCCCTTGATGTTATCGCTGGAGTAATAGACAAGGTGGTTGAGACTGGGATCAAGGCACGAGACATCTCTTTCGTCAACGTAATAGACTTCCTTGCTGGTCCAAACAGCCCTTACATAGGGTCAGTGTTTCTTGAGTTGAAATCAGAAAGCAAGGCCGGATGGATATACGAATTTCGGCAATACAGAGTATTCTTCACCCACTATGGTAGAATCCCGCTTTGGGGGGAACTCAGGTCTGCTGGGGAAGTCAAGCATTTTATGCTTCCAGATGACCCTCAAAACAATCCGTTTGATCACAAGAAGGAACGAGAAATCGCTCCATATTGTCAGGAGGTTCTTCTCAAAGAACTTGATTTGATGACAGCCCTCCTCGATTTTGTAGATAAAGTGATTTGATCCATTCGATAGCCGAGCCAAAAGGTTCGATGATTACTTGACTCATTTCACACTTCGAAGACTTTAAGGGGACTGTATCTCCCTACTGCCCTTCGGCGAAGAAAGTTGGCCTGCACAGTAGTCGTGGGAGGTTTCTTCGGGAGTGAAGGTAAGGGGAAAATCGTGGCGTACTTGGCGCTTCGAGACAAACCTTCGATCGTGGTCCGCGGAGGGGTCGGACCAAACGCGGGTCATACGATTGTCTATTCCGGACGCGAGTATAAGCTTCGTCAGATACCTAGTGGCTTCACGAGCAAGGACTCTCGTCTCCTCATTGGAGCCGGTGTGCTAGTTGACCCTGGTGTTTTCTTCCGCGAGATGGCGGTGACAGAGACTCAGGGTAGGATAGGGGTTGACCACCAATGCGCCGTGGTTGAGACAGGGCACATCGAGCGAGAAAGAGAGAATGCCCACCTAATGCAGGTTGTCAAGAGCTCTGGAACGGGTGTAGGCCCTTGCATGGAGGACCGCGTGAAGCGAGTCGCAAAGTTGGCAAGAGATTCCTTTGAACTCGCCCCGTACCTGACAGATGTCGCCGAAGAGATACATGCTGCCCTCGATGCGGGTCGGTCGGTCTTGGTGGAAGGCACGCAGGGAACCTTCCTCTCCCTTTACCATGGAACGTATCCTCACTGCACTGTGAAAGACGTGACCGCCTCCAGCATCTGCGGTGACGTAGGCATTGGTCCTACTAAGGTTGATGATGTGATCGCAGTCTTCAAGTCAACAGTCACGAGGTCAAGTCTGGCTGGTCCCTTGCCGGGAGAGCTGTCGGAACAGGATGCGCAAGAGAAAGGTTGGCAGGAGACAACCACTGTAACTCGAAAACCAAGAAGAATCGCTCCCTTCAACTTGGAGATGGCAAAGCGTGCCGTAAGACTGAATGGAGCAACGCAAATTGCAGTGACAAAGCTTGACGGGCTTTACCCAAGTTGCTCTAGGCTCCGTTCATATGAGAAGCTCCCTCAGGACGCCAGACGGTTCCTTGACAACTTGGAAGCAGAGGTGAGGGTCCCGGTGACACTCATTGGTACGGGACCGGATACGCTCGAAATGATTGATCGTACGCCACGACGTTGATGCACTTTAGAAACGTGCACAGTGTCATGGCTTCTTTTTGGCGCCTGTGGCCGAGATGGCGAAGTACTTCTCCCAGTCTATCTGGGCTATCTGCAGAGCATTTCCGTCTGGATCCGTGAAGGACGCCTGCCTTCCGCCCCACGGTTCCTCATGGAGTTCCTCAACGAACCTCACCCCTTTCCCTTTCAGTTCGGTGCAGAATCTCTCAACATCATCTACAAGAAACTCCACCGAAGCAGACGGCTGACTTACCCTCTGTCCTTCTTCAAGTTTCGGAATCAGTCCGATCTCTACTCCACCGCACTCGAAGCCAACATAACTTGAGTACTCGTACTTCTTCTCCAGGCCCAAGGTTTCTTCATAGAACCTTGAGGCCCTATCCAAATCAGAGACATAGAAAGTGACGCACCAAACGGTCTTGATCACTCCTCTTCACCCTTCAAACCATTCTATCGGCCGCCATGGAGACAACGATGCATAAATGCTTCACCGCGCAGCTCTAGGAGAGAGCTTTTGAATGAGGCAAAACATAGTCATCGCAAGGTGGCTGGGAGAAAGCCATGATTCAAGTTCCTGAAAACATAGTATTGCTCATGATTCCTTTAGCAGCTTGGAGTTTCTTCTGGACTGCTCTGGGCTTATGGTTTTCAGCCAAGAACGGAGACAAAGCTTGGTTCGCATTCTTCATGCTGGTCCACTTGGTCGGAATACCTGAGCTCGCTTATCTGCACATGCGCAGATGTTGGCCGTTCAAACCGAAACAAGGAACTTGAAAGAGTGCACAGCGACTTATCACGGAACACTAATCATCCTTGTTACCCGGTTCCATCTACTAAAGGGCAATGGCAACTCGATGTTAGCCCAAGAGTCAGTTGCTCCACCAGTCTCAGGTTTTCGTTCGAGGAACCTTCTGAAGCAGTACAATTCCAGCGAGCAAGAGCATCACAGACAGTGTGAATGAGGTTAGCATTCCGTAGGATTCAGCGATTGCTGTCGCTATCACGGGAGCGACAGCTCCCACAATATATGAAGGCAAGAAATACAGCGCATACCCTAGTCCTCTTCTTGCAGTCGGTGTGAAGTAGGATACGAGCGCCGCTGTTGCTGCCATCCCGCTGTAGACCATATAACCGTAGATAACTGCGAGAAGAAACAGCTGCTCGATCGTGCGGGCATTTACAAGGCCAATAAACGCAAGCACAGAGGCTGTAAACGTCAACGTGAGCCATTTCTTTTCTCCAAGCCTGTCAGCGCAGAGCCCGCCCAGAGGCGCCGCGACGATCCCTGCCGATGGCATCAACCCCACAACGAAGCTCGCAATTTGAATGGAGAAGCCTCGCTCAAGAACAATGTATGGTGACATTAGTGTCGATACTATCTGCCTTCCCATTGAGTTGATGGCAATAACTGCGAGGACTGTTAAGAAGCTCACCGTGAGCATCGACCTCAAGCTTCTTTGAGCTTCTTGACTTGTGGCAGGAGCCCTTGTATCAGGGAGCCTCATTCTCATCAAGAGAATCATACAGAAAAATGTCGGAGGAATCCAGACGAGGTAGACAAGCCTCCAACCAAAGGTTCCTATGAGCGCTCCCACTGACAGAGGGCCCAAAGCCCATCCTAGGGTTCCGCCTGCGCCATGGATCCCAAGTGCTCTGTTCCTTTGTGCTTGAAACATTTGGCTGACAGCGCCGTATGCCGGCGGGTGGTATATCGTTGTCGAGAGAGCCAGAACACAAAGCGAGAGAACAACGAAGTAGACATTTGAAGCCTGACTCATCAGAATTGCAGATAGCGCCGTTAATCCTAGGCTAATTGTGATCTGGCGGGAGTAACCCAGTTTGTCGGCGACGAATCCAGCGGGAATTGTCGTAATCGCCTCGGACAAAACAGGAATCATCACCATTATTCCGACAAGACCGAGGCTTAGATCGAAGTCCTTCATGAAAACCGGAATCAGAGCGAAATGAATCTGCACATAGACATGATTCGCGAAGTGCGTGAACGCCATGACAACTAGATCTGTAACACCATATGATGCGTTCGCGGAAGCGGCTGCACTTACCACTCGGCTCATCTCGACCTAGTACTTACAGTATTATCGCCCCTTCGCCTCTCCTCATGCACATAAGCATTACAGTCTACCCTCAGCGAAAGAAGGTAGCAGATGCTATGGGAAAAAGTAGTTCTGAAAACCTGATTCCAGAGGGTCTGCAGCCTGACAGGCGGTAGACCACTGAACCGACGGCTCTTGAAGTTCTATGAAAGTCCTTGGAGAGCTCGGAGGCGCTTCACAATGTTCGGATGCGTTGAAAACAACTCGAGGGCTCGGTCCAACGTAGTGACTCTTTTCGAAACTATTTCCTGCACCAGTCGCTGATCCGTCCTGAACATTCTCGACGCGGCAATCGCTGCTTCGTCGGTCTCGGCTCGGTCAGGGTCACTGATGAAGAGCGCCTTGAAACTGCTAGAGTTCCCCACGTGACCATAACGTGTTTTCATCCGGCCTGTCGATGTCACAATCTTGGCGAGAGCTTCCGAGAGTTTACGTGGCCCATCCTCCACTGACAAAGCACTCGTGCGGTCTGCGTAGTATTCACGCATCCTGCTCAATCCCAAAACGAATAGAGTGAGAACCCAATATAGAATCATAGAGGCAATACCGAGCAGGGCAGCCAGTCCTCCGCTTCCCTCTCTGCGGTTCCCACGGCCATACGCCGAAGACATCATCATTGAGTAACCCAAATAGTAGAAGATTGCAGGTAGCACAGATACGAGCATCATTACTTGGACATCTCTATGCTTCAAGTGTCCCAACTCATGTCCGACCACAGCCTCGACCTCCTCGTCTTCAAGCTCCTTGAGGAGTCCGTTTGTCACTGCGACTCTGCTTCCCGCGATGGGTGAACCATAAGCGAAGGCGTTGGGGATCGGCAAATTCGCCATCATTAGCCTGGGTGTCTTCACTCCGATCTTTCGGCTCAGATTCTCAACCATGGCGCATAGCTTCGGGTTATCAGACTCCGAGACGCTTTGCGTTCCATACAAACCATCTATGAGGTAAGGCGCGAAAAGCCATTGCGCTATGTTGAATAGCACGACGCAAAACGCTAGAGCGACAAGATTCAGCGCACGCGTCAAGCTCAAGACAACCGTGAAGAAAAGCGTCGAGGTGGCAATGATGAGGGCCAGCGTACCAATCGCCCCCAAGCGAAGTTTCAGCAAACTCATGGATAGTCACTCAATCTTTTCCTGAATCAAAGTCAGCCATATTTAAACATAGTTTGATGCTCAGAAATCAAAACGTCATGTAAGTTCACTTGGTTTGAAGGCGCCTCTTGGCATCGGCTTCGCGTATCACAGATTCTGTCCCGTGGACGTGCTTCCTAGTCAAAGTCGCTAGTGCCTTGCATCATATCAAATAAGTGGGAAATGACTTAACAATGAGCCAGAAGCCATACACTGGCGGAGATAATGAGCTACCAACAGTTCGTCGATGAAGTACGCCAGGCAATAGCACATGCTTTGCGTAAGCTCAGTTACGATGAGAGTATCTCTCTAGAAACTCCGCCAGATCCGGCCATGGGAGACATAGCCACAACCGCTGCATTTGCCATCTCGAAGAAGGAAAGGCAAGATGCCTCCCAAGTCGCCAAGAAAATCCTATCTCACATATCTGTGCCTGAAGCGTCACTGATAGATCGCGTAGGAGCTGCAGGCCCGTATCTGAACTTCTTCATGAAAGTTGGCAAGATTGCAGATGGAGTGTTCAAATCGATAGCGGAAAAGGGATCATCTTACGGCAGCGCTGACTTGGGCCATGGAAAGCGTGTGCTGGTAGAGCATACCAACGTGAACCCTAACAAGGCGATTCATATTGGGCATGCAAGAAACACTTGCTTGGGAGATTCTCTGGCGAGAATTCTACGGTTTACGGGATACGATGTGCAAGTAGCAAACTACGTGGATGACAGCGGAACACAGGTTGCTGATGTGGTTCTGGGTTTTCTCTCGCTTGGGTTCAGATCAGAGCCGCCTGAAGGCATGAAATTTGACCAGTACTGTGGCGACGACGTCTACGTGAAAGCCAATCAACTGTATGAGACTCGTCCGGAGCTATTGGAGCAGCGAAAGAATATCAGCAGGTTGATCGAGGAGGGAAACAACGAAACCGCAGCAATCGCCAAGCAGATCTCCTTGAGAGTCTTGAGAGCACAACTCGAGACTTGCTGGAGAATGAATGTGTATTTCGACCTTCTCAATTGGGAAACCGACATCTTACACTCAGGATTGTGGAATGACGCTTTCAACAAGCTGAAGGAAACTGGGCTCGTCGTTCTGGAAGACGACGGCAAGCTCGCAGGATGCTGGGTTGCAAAGGTGACTGAACTACCAGAATTTGCAGCGGAGACAGACGCAGTCCTCGTTAGGAGCAATGGAACTACAACCTATCTCGGGAAGGATGTTCCATACGGGATGTGGAAACTGGGTCTGTTGGACAAGGATTTCTCTTACGCGACTCTTCTGAGTCAACCGAACGGCACTAACCTTTGGACCACAACTTCCGACAAAGGCCTCAAAGATCACCCAGCATTTGGGTTCGCGGAGACAGCAATATCTGTTATCGACGTTCGTCAGAGCCGCCCCCAAGAGATACTTTCAACTTTCCTACGACTAGTCGCCGGTGAGGCAAGCCCGAAGAGGTATATTCACTACGCCTACGAGGTGGTCTCTTTGAGCCGCAAAACCGCAAGAGACCTTGGTGTAGCAGTGTCGGAGGACCAGAAGCAGAGAAAAATGCTCCACATGGAGGGCAGACGAGGACTATTCGTGAACGCTGATAGGGTCCTTGACAGGCTGACTAATAGAGCGCTTGAGGAGACGCAGAAGAGAAACCCGGACGCTGAGGAAAAATGGCTGAAAGAAACTGCACGGAAGATCGCAACTGCAGCGTTCAGATACGATCTCACGAAGGTGGATAATGACAAGATCATAGTGTTCGATCTCGACGAGGCGATTGACCTAGAAGGGGAGACTGGACCCTATGTGCAGTATGCTCATGTCAGGATCTGCAGAATCCTGGAGAAGGCAGGAACCGCTGTGCAGAATTCGAAGGCAGATCCATCACTGTTGACTCAGCCCGAAGAGATTTCTCTCATAAAGGCACTTTCAAAGTTTCCTTACGTCGTCAGAATTGCTTCCGAAAGCCTGTCTCCCCAACGAGTCGCCAGATACTCGTACGATCTCGCAACAGTCTTCAACGTGTTCTATGAAAAATGTAGAGTGATAGGAACGAAACCAGAAAGCCTTGAGCAAGCGAGGCTCAAATTGGTTGACTGCACCAGAATTGCCCTCAAGAACAGCCTAATGTTGCTTGGGATAGACACTCCTGACAGAATGTAGATCCCGCACTGAATCAAGCTTCGAGCACAAGAACCCTTCGCGATTCTCAAAGGATAAGACGAGCTAGAAGTAACCAACAATTCACTGTCGGCTATTCGCGCACTCTCTCCGCAATCATTCGCTTGAGCTGAGCCTCATCGAAGAGTCCTCTGAACTGACTTGCTATGATCTTTCCGTACTCTTCTGCTTCGTCATCTGTCATGTACTGGAACATGTAGGTTCCTGTGTAAGGCGAAGGCTCTCCAGTTCTGGTCACGAACTCTATGTGCATCAACGGGTCTCCCTTCCTGATCGTTATCGGTTGACGCTCATTGTGAAGGTTAACGAGCTCTAAAGCAAGTCTGCCAACGAATCCACTGTGTACCTTCGCGGCATTGAGAAAGGACAAGCCCATTCGTCCATACTTGCTCTTCGCGGTAAGGTGAGCCACATAGCTGGGAGGGGTAAACACGATCTCGTTTGATACGAGGTTTTTATGCTCAAGGTAGTGAAGGGCAGTCTCTTCTCTGACAGTAAGGACGTAGCCATCTCCGTCCAAAAGGTCATGGCTGAACGGATGTATACACCTAGACTTCTCGATAAGCTTGACAAGTTCGTTCTTTCCAACTATACACATGAATCCTCGCCTCCCTCAAACACTATTTCAGGATTGCAATAGTTGGGGAATTCTCCAATATGCGGCTGACCCGCGCCTTGGTGGAATTGGTCTTGAAATCCAGAAGAAGAATCCTCTCCTCGCCGTAGCCGATGTTAAGCTCAAGATCCAGCGTCACAACGGATTGCCCGATTGGAAGCTTAATCTTGGTGCCGTTCACAACCACTGTCACTTCGACCAAGATGAACCTGATCTTGTCGTAACGGCCAGCCGTTATCCTCGATCTGAGCAGGGTCTCTGTCACGTTTCGAAGGCTTGTCAAGTCGTAGGTGCTACTCACGTTCATCAATTCTATCCATCCGGTCTTGTCTCCTTCGCCCGTTCTATGGAGGGCGATGTTCGAACACTTGGCATAGAGAGGTTCACCAGGCAGGACTCCGCTGTCAGTGATCCTCAGAGTGACGACTCCCATCGCAAATGAAGGATAGAAAATGATCGCCAAGACAACGACTAATAGGATCGCGCTCGTTAGCCTTCTCAGATTCAACCTCTCTCACCGGACATGCGTTTTTCTCTCCATTGTTGCGCCTACCAATTATAAATATGGTCTCAATCGGGACCCATCGGCTAATACAAGTATCGGCTGAGTTGCTTAGTTCAATTAACTCCTTGCAATGTGCCTATCCAGTTGAGATCTCGGCAATTGCCGCATCCGTCAGTCTTACTATATCCTTGACCCTCAATTCCAAAAGCTTGTCCCGGCTGCCCCCGCCACAGTACAAAGTCTCGAGATCCGACAGAGATCTATCAAGAACGACTTTCATTCGCCTCTTATGGCCAACTGAGGGAGTGCCGCCCGGAGGAAAGCCGCTAATCTCTTCCGACTGGCCGAAGGGGACGAGAGAGATTTTGTCAGCTGCTAGCGCCTCTGCCGCCTTCTCCACATCTACCTTCTTGTCACCTGGTACTATCAACAGCGCATAATCTTCGTCGTCCACTTTGAACACTAGATTCTTTGTGATCCTGCGGAGTTCAATGCCGCTCACCTTTGCCGCGTCTACAGTATGAATGGTTGCTGGCTTGGCAATGAATCGGTGCCAAACGCCTTGCGACCTCAAGTACTCCTCAAGAGTCATCTCGCATCTTCACTCGTCTTGGCCTATCCACAAACAGTACTCTCATCATCGGCACGCTCGGGCGAACAAATTAGCCCGTGCTTCTCACTTCAACGTTCGCGAGGCGCTCCACGAAGTTGATTATCGCCGAATGATCTGCTTCGCCCTTTCCATCGTTGACAAGCGCACATAGGATCTGCTGTGCCAAAGCTGTCAGTGGTAGAGGGGTCTTCAGGTCTCTCGCGGCTTCAAGCGCATTCTTCAGATCCTTATGGTGAAGCCTTATCTTGAAGCCAGGCCTGAAATCTCGCTGTAGAATCTTTGGGATCTTTGCGTTCATGACATTGCTTCCGGCCAAACCTGACCGTATCGCTTCAAATAGGACCGACGGGTCTACTCCTGCCTTCGTGCCGAGAACGAACGCTTCTGAGACGGCTGCAATATTCAGCGCCACTATTATCTGATTCGCAAGCTTCGCAGTCTGGCCTGCTCCGGCATCACCGACATAGACAATGCTCTTCCCCAAGGCTTGGAGAATCTCAACGCATTTTGATAGTGTAGATTTCTTTCCTCCCACCATAATCGTCAAGGTTCCCTCGATCGCCCCTGTTTCGCCCCCGCTGACCGGGGCGTCAAGCATCTCCACACCTTCTTTCTCTGCCTCTAATGCGAGCCTTTTCGACGAAGATGGAGCGATAGAACTCATGTCGATTATGATCATGCCCTTTCTTGCGCCTCTCAATAATCCCTTCTCTCCAAGCACAACCTCCTCAACATCAGCCGAGTCCGGAAGCATAGTGACCACTATGTCACTCTCTTCCGCAACCTCTCTAGGGGAAGAGACTTCATGGGCCCCTGCGGCAACCAGTTCATCTACTGGTCTTGGGTCAAGATGCTTGCAGACAATGAGTGAATAGCCCGTCTTCAACAGGTTCTTCGCCATAGGCTTGCCCATCACACCGAGACCCACAAAACCAACTTTCAAGCTTGACACCTTTGCCACTAATCAGCTAGTCAACTGAAACATGCATTGCTATTTGATATAGAATTTCGCCAAGCAGTGAGAATCATCCAGGTTCCTTGTCTGCCCTGTCGATTTTCACCTTGTCGCCGTCTTTGACCCTTCTGAATACGGAAGCATCCCCGACTATCTTTGCAAACACGTTCACTGGACTGGCCGCGCAAGGCTCATTTCCCTTACTGGCGGGTGTTCGCCCGAAGAAGATGCAAAACGCTCTTCCGGGGGGCCAATATGCAACGTCGCCTTCAACCACTGTTTGTTGCGCCTTCTCCAGTCCGACGGAAACCGGTACCTCGAAGTATATCTCGTCACCCCACCGGTTTGCCACGCCTTCAATGGGCAGGGAGCTTAGAATTGCTTCACAGGTCTTAGGGTTCTTGTTCTCTAGGAACTGAGCAATCATTTCTATGCCAGCTACGGTGATCCTCATACTCCTCACCAATCTACATCACCTGCAAAGACTGGCATTCAAAGTGAAAGAAGAGTGTTGCGGAGCTTCAAGCAACCGAGGGAAGGCTCAGAAAATGCAATAGCAGGCCTCTGGAATATCGTACCGGCATCAGTGCGATATCGACAACTGTAGGGCTGCCTTCTCGGCTACTTGTCAGAGTTTCTGGGAAAGCTCTCGCAAGTATGATGCGCCTCTTGACAGGAGTGCTCTTCCCTCCGGCGTTATCGAATAGTACTTTCTGGCAAGGCCTTCTTTCCTGGGCTCTTCCTTTGAGATTCTGACCAACCCCTCATTCTTCAAACCGTACATAACAACATATGACGTCACTTCTCCGACCACGAAGCCAAAACGCCGCTTTATCTCGTCTCTCAGTTGATAGGCGTACATGGGCCTGTCTTTCAGAATGCTCAGGACATAGAGCCAAAGGTTCTCTTTGGTTGTTTTTCGGAGTAGCCGTTCATATGCCATGGGCAAACGACCTATACCCGGTATGCGAGCATAAAACCTTTATCACCATAAAAGTATACATCCCACGCGAGGCAGGAATCATGCCCAAAGTCAAAGTTGGCATAATAGGAGTTGGAAACTGCGCTAGCGGACTCATCCAAGGTGTCGAATACTACAGATCCGGCAAAGACGAAAGAATAGGCCTGATGCACGAGCGTGTAGGACGCTACTCAGTGGAAGACCTAGAGTTTGTCAGCGCCTTTGATGTGGCAGCAAACAAGGTTGGAAGACGGTTGGATGAAGCGATCTTCAGCGAACCCAATGAGGTTCGATGGGTCGAAAAGGTGTCCGGCTGCAGTGCAACAGTAAAGGAGAGCCCGATTCTCGACGGGGTCGGGATGTTTGCAGCAGATCTGATCAAGCCCCTTAAACAGACGAAGGCAGCCGACCAGTTGCGCAAAGAAATTCTCGAGGAAGTCCGCGCCACAGGAACTAACGTACTGTTAAACTATCTACCTGTTGGGAGCCAGAAGGCGACGGAGTTCTGGGCGGAGATTGCCGTTCAAACAGGTTGCGCTTTTGTGAACTGTATCCCCGTCTTCATAGCGTCAAGTGAGCAATGGCAGAAGAGGTTCAAAGAGAGGAATCTTCCTATCATAGGTGACGACATTAAGAGCCAAGTTGGTTCGACGATAGTTCATCGAGTTCTGGCGAAGCTTTGTCGTGACAGAGGTGCAGTCATCGATAGAACCTACCAAATCAATGTCGGCGGAAATACTGACTTCATCAATATGCTTGAAAGAGATAGGCTGGAGAGCAAGAAGATCTCAAAAACCGAAGCCGTGCAGAGCCAGCTTGAAGAGAGATTGCAGGACGATAGGATCTACATAGGGCCTAGCGACTTCATTCCGTTCCTCGGGAATAGAAAGCTCGCGTTCATCAGGATAGAAGGAAGAATGTTTGCGAATATCCCATTCAACATGGAAATGAGATTGGATGTCGATGACAAATCCACATCCGGTGGGACCGCAATAGACGCGGTGAGATTCGCTCAATTGGCCTTGGACAGACGTGTGGGTGGTTCTCTAGTGTATCCGTCGGCGTACCTGATGAAGCACCCTCCGGTTCAGATGAGCGATGAAGAATCGAGAGAGAAGCTTGAAGAATGGATGGGGGAAGTCGCCTCTACTTCAGGTTAACCTTGTCGTTCTCATTCGGCGCGTAATGAATTGGCCGCTGCTCAACATTCCTGTTCGATGCGTTGTCTCTAGCTCTGAGCCTCACCGCACAATCTCAGGATTCTGCTCCAGTTCTCGTTGATCCATCTCTGGATCTTCTCGATCTCTCCCTTATTCTCTGGCTTGAACAGATGGCTGAACCTTCCCTGCGCCTTCAGCAAGTCTTCGACGGGCAACGGCTTCGGGATCTTGACTGAAAGCGTGTATTTGCCCCGCTCAATCTCATAGACCGGGAAGAATTTCGTCTGCACGGCCAGCCTAGCCATCTTGATCGATTCTGACGTGTCGCATCTCCAACCTCTTGGGCAAGGCGAGAGCACGTGAATCACAGCTGGGCCATCAACCTCAATGGCCTTTCTCACCTTCGTCATGTAGTCGTTCCAGTAAGCCACCGATGCTGTCGCGACATAATCTATTCCGTGGGCCGCACATATGGCTGCGAAATCCTTCTTCCACTCAGGCTTCCCAGGAATTTTGGACCCTGCAGGACTGGTCGTGGTTGAGGCACCGTGAGGAGTCGAACCGGACCTCTGGATCCCTGTGTTCATGTAGGCCTCATTGTCATAGCAGATGTAGACAAAGTCATGCCCTCTCTCCAAGGCGCCTGAGAGCGCCTGTATACCGATATCGAAAGTGCCTCCATCGCCAGCGAAGACTATGACATCCACGGGGTCCTTCCAAGCTCCTCTTCGCTCCATGGCTTTGAAAGCAGATTCTATCCCGCTTGCGACTGCGGCTGCGTTCTCAAACGCGATGTGAGCGTATGGAACTCTCCAAGCTGTGAACGGATAGATCGTGCTTGCAACCTCAAGGCATCCAGTCGCTTGAACTACGACCGTTGGTCCCCGAGTCATCTTCAGAGCCAATCTGGCGGCTATGGATGCGCCGCATCCCCCGCAAAGTCTATGCCCTGGAGCAAACAGTTCCTCGGTTGTAAGCTCCTTCAGTACGACCATCATTCCCTCACCCCTACGAACTTGACCTGTTCTTCAACATGGCCGGACTTGGCTGCTCTAAGTCCGTCCTCATAGACGGAAGCGATCTCTGACGGCGTGATGTCTCTTCCCCCGAGTCCGTACACCACGTTGGTGATAAGAGGCTTGGACTTCGAGCCATACATGGCTGAGACTACGTCTTGGCAGAGGGCTCCATAAGGAGCACCGAAACTCAGGGCTCTATCGAAGACAATGACGACTTTGGATTTGGCTATCGTGTCTGCGATTTCCTTCGCTGGAAATGGCCGGTAAAGCCATAGGTTCACCAAGCCGACTTTCTTCCCTTTCGCACGTAGCTCTTTCACGACGGACCTGACTGTGCCTGCTGTACTGCCAAGGCACACAATTGTAGCATCTGCGTCCTCCGCTTCGAATGAGTTCAATATGCCATATCTCCGTCCACTTAGCTTCGCGTACTCCTCCGCAGTTCTCAGAAGACTGGCCGGCACATGCTTCATGGCTTCATCCTGCTGCTTCTTGAACTCAAAGTAGTAGTCTGGGAGACATAGGGCTCCTATGGTAGTCGGCTTCTTAGGGTCAAGCCTGCACTCAACCTTACTTGGCGGCAGGAACCTCTTTGCCTCCTCGTCGGTCAGCACCTCCACGCCCTCCATGGCGTGTGAGAGAATGAACCCGTCCAAGTTGACTGTGACAGGCAGCAAGACGTTTGGATCCTCAGCTATCTTGAACGCCTGCAGTGTCCAGTCATAGGATTCCTGCGCGTTCTCACAGTAAATCTGTATCCAGCCGCAGTCCCTTGACCCCATCATGTCCGACTGATCTCCGTGAATGTTAATCGGGGCGGAGAGAGCTCGGTTCGCCACGCCCATGACGATGGGGCATCGAAGGCCCGATGCTATGTACATCATCTCATGCATGAGTGCAAGTCCTTGGCTGGCAGTCGCAGTCAGAACCCTTGCCCCAGTCAGGCTCGCGCCCACACACGCTGACATCGCTGAATGCTCAGACTCCACGCAGACGAAATTTGTGTCAACCTCGCCATTTGCTACGTATTCGCTGAAAAGCTCAACCATTATTGTTTGGGGCGTAATAGGATACGCCGAAACAACATCAACTGTTGATTGTTTGGCCGCAAAGGCCAGAGCCTCATCTCCAGTAAATCCCAATCTTGTTCTCATCTTTCTCACTCCTCAGTCATCGTAATCGCCTTCACAGGACATTCTGCTGCACAGATCCCGCAACCCTTACAGAAGTCGTAGTCAATCTCAACCGTCTTCTCTTTGCGCCGTATTGCGGGCTCCGGACAGAAAATCCA
>CAZVYD010000032.1:0-14847 GCA_964631575.1 uncultured Candidatus Bathyarchaeia archaeon | reverse complement strand
GCGATTCATGAGCTGTTCATGGAGCATGTTATGTCGCATGCTCCTGGCTATGACAAACTGATGAAATGGACAGATGTTCCAATCATGCCGACTCCGGCGGGAGAAGGCCGAATGTTTAGAACCCTAGCAGAGTTGAGAAAGGTTAACGTTATCGGGGTCGGTTTGGGCGGAGCGACCACGAACGTATACTCGATATATGAAGGTAAGTTCGTGAGGACCGTTAGTGCCAACTTGGGGATGAGCTACAGCATCTGCAACGTCTTGAAGGAGGCGACGATTGGTAACATCATGCGATGGGTTCCATTTGACATCGAACCTGTTCTTGTCCGCAATAGATTGAGAAACAAGATGATTAGGCCGACAACTATTCCGCAGACCCTGGAGGAGCTTATGGTAGAACATGCTGTTGCTCGCGAGGCGCTTAGATTGGGCTTCCAGCATCATAAGCAATTAGCCAGAGGCTTGAGAGGCGTCCAGAGAGTAAGAACCATGGGAGACATCTTTGAGCAATCAACCGAGGAGGAAACGTATATTGATATGATGCATGTGGAATTTTTGGCAGGCACGGGAGGATTGCTTTCTCATGCGCCGAGACGGGCCCAATCGGCGCTTCTCTTGATAGATGGTTTTCAGCCTGAGGGTTTGACGAAGCTGGCCCAGGACAGTGTCTTCATGATGCCGCATCTGGGCGTCCTGTCAACGGTCCATCCGCAGGCAGCTCTCGAGATATTCGAAAAAGACTGCTTGGTGAGGCTGGGAACCTGCATAGCGCCAAGAGGCGTACTTAAGGAAGGGGAAAACGCTTTGAGCTTCAAGGTTGAAGCCGAGGGCCACGTAACGGAGGAGAATGTGGCCTTTGGTTCGATAAATGTGGTTCCACTTGAGTCAGGCAAGACCGCCAAACTGGTTCTCTCACCTGCGAAAGATTTGGATGTAGGAAGAGGACCCGGCCACGGCTTGGAGACGACAGTGGAAGGAGGCGTTGCCGGCTTGATCTTTGACTGCAGAGGCAGACCTCTCTCAATTCCCGAGGACCCAGCGGCAAGAAGAGAGAGATTGCTCAAGTGGTTCCAAGCAATGAACATGTACCCTGAAACAGTCTATGAGCGGATTCGGTCACCAGAAGCCAAAGGAGGAAGCTAGCATGGCACATGCATACACCCCCGGACTCAAAGTCAAAAGGTTCACGATAGTGAGCAAGACACGAAGGCTACCGATACCAGGGGAAGTCCTCGTGAAGGAAGGAGACACGGTAACGCACGACCAAACCGTGGCAAGGACACAGGTTCCTGGAGAGGTCCACTTGATAAACGTAGCAAACGCGCTTGGAGTAGATCCGGAGGAGATGGGCCCCTTCATGCTGAAAAAGCTGAAGGAGCAAGTCACAAAGAATGAACTGATCGCGAAACGTACGTCTTTCTTCGGCCTTTTCAAGTCTTTTGTGCACGCGCCCTCAGACGGAACGATGGAATTGATCTCTGAAGTGACGGGTCAAGTTGCATTGAGGGAACCTTACGTTCCGGTCGAGATAACGGCCTACATCCCCGGAAAGGTCGTTCACGTGATGCCTAGGCAAGGCGTGACGATTCGCACACCAGCTGCCCTAGTGCAAGGCATCTTCGGAGTAGGTGGGGAAGCCCATGCGAACCTAAAGATGGTTGCAAGTACTCCAGACGAGGTTCTCACCGCCGAAAAGATTGACTCTTCATGTGAAGGCAAGGTCCTCGTGGGAGGATCGCTTGTCACCGGTGAAGCGCTTGCCAAGGCCGTCAAGACAGGGGTCAAGGGAATAGTAGTGGGAGGCGTCGAGGACGAGGATTTGATCAAGTTCTTGGGCTACGAAATAGGGGTTGCGATTACAGGACAGGAGGAAGTAGGAACGACACTTATCATCACCGAAGGATTCGGCAAGATGAAGATGCCCCATAGAACTTTCAGTCTGCTCAAATCGTTTGACGGAAGGGAGGCGTCCATCAATGGCGCCACGCAGATTCGTGCTGGAGTCATCAGACCAGAGATAGTCATTGCCCTGAGGGACACTGAAGTTAAAGGACTGGTTGAGGAGGAAGAGGAAGCCAGTGGAGGAATGGCTCCCGGCACTCCAATCAGAGTGATCAGAGATCCATACTTTGGAGCAATTGGACGCGTGGCAGGTTTGCCAGTTGAGCTACAGGTGGTGGAGACAGAGTCTGACGTTAGGGTGGTAGAGATTGAGCTGGAAGACGGCCGAAAGGCAGTAGTCCCAAGAGCCAACGTCGAAATCATAGAGGAGTAGACTGAAAACACCAGATTGTTGCTTTCTTTACCTCTAGACGTGTGCTTAGCTTCAGAATCAACAAGGCCTTTCTCTCATTTCTCTGATCTCAGAACAGCAACGAGCAATTCAGATCGGCCTCTCGGATCCCGGAAAGAGAATATGAAACGTAGCTGATCTTGTCAAGGATTCTCATCGTTGATGTGTACGTGGCCTCGCCTATCTTACTCTTCGATTATCTCCACATCAGCTCTCGGCACGACGACAGTTCTGCCGTCCTCAAGTTCGACTTCCAGAACCCGCACCGGTGATTCTGTATCAACGACTTGCAGGTCAACCGGTAGACTCACAATCTTGCCTATTTTGCCAAAGTCAGGTTCTCGTATGATTCGCACCGCCATGCCGGGTTCCATGCCTTTTTGGGGCACAAAGTCTTCAGACATTTGAGGCCTAGTTTCAGCGTCGAGTTGCGGGACTATTATCTCAGGACGTATTACTCCTGCCCTGATCTGTGTAGCGCCATTGATTGCTGCCTCTTTGCCTTCTAGCTTCTTCAGGAGATTGAAGGTTCTTTCGGACATCCGCATCCTACCGAACCCTTCTGTGATTATCAAAGTCAAACCGACGTTCTCATGGCCGGTAATAGCTACTCCAATCTCGTATCCCAAGAAGTCGGACAGATCTTTGTCTTCTATGCCCCCAACAACGATCCCTTTTACGCCTAGAGAAACGGCTTTTCGCAGTGCATCGACCCTCACAAGAGAGCCACCGACAATAACCTTTCCGCTGTAATCGTCACGGATCTTGTCAATCGTCAACATCTCATCAGGCGAGTTTACTGCAAAAGCAACGATTCCATGAGTCTCACCGCCTATGCCGAAGATGCCTTGGATCAAGGCACCGTCTATCCTAACCATCACGCCTTCGTTGGGCAAAACTTTCTCCACTTGCCCAGGAACGTAGGCTTTGACCTCCAGAGGAACCGGAGGCTCCGAGATCGTGACTTGCCCAGTTAGCTCTGAAACTTGTTGGACCACTCCCATTGTGGGCGACTTCGCAACAGATCGGAACATCCCAAGAATGCCCTTCTTCTCGGCAATGACTTCGTCCTTCTGCACGCTGTCACCGACCTTCTTTCTCATGTATATAGCGACTTCGTCCGGGTCGATTCCCAAGAGGTGAACGAGTTTCACTATTTCGACTCCTCCGGGAACCGAGGTTCTTGCAACTACTGTATCAAACCCAACCTTCTCGCCCTCCCGTACTAGCACGTCTCCCGGAATGGGCAGTCTTCTTGCTGCTCGGATAGTTGTTGAGGCTTTGACTTTCAGGCCAGGCGTGTATGCCAATGCCATCTTCAGTTCGCCCTCCCTGATTTGCCAACTTTGAAGGCTAGTTCTAGGCCTTGGCCGAATCGTTCGAGCGCCGCCTTGGGATATGCATCAAGCACGGAGAACCATTGAAGCAGCCGCCTTCTACGTTCCTTGTCATCTTGAGGCAAGGTCAGTGGCCTTCCCCTGGCATCCAAGATGACACCCACGACCCCGCCTTCGACCTCAACTGTCAACTTGTTGCCAGGCCCGGCCCCGACATCAAGCTCCTTTGCTGGCTCAATTTCTATCGAGGCACTTCTTCCTTCTTCCAGAGGAATCAGGCCCATCTCTCCGAATTTCAATGACTTCTCAACTGCAAATCCATCGGGCATCATCGCTTTCAGCTTCAAGGCGTCTGCATCCTCGGCGATTGTGCCTCTTGCGGCGATGCACGTACCTATCCTGACAAGGCAATCTTTCTCAAAGATCTCCAGCGCAGCTGCGGGATGCACTGAAGACAGGACTCCAAGGTGGGGCATCATGAAGACGCTGTCCTGAGCCAACTTGGTAACCCCCTCAGGAAGGAAACCATCAATCAGCGCGAGAGCTGTCTGGGCCCGTCTTGGTGCGTGCGACAGCAGGCCGCCAGTGCCAGCAATCATGCGAATATTCATCATGTCAATGTAGGTTTCCGCGAATGCTCTTTGGTCAAAGATGTCTGCGATAGTTCTCTGAATGCGAACGCCTCTAAGCCCCCGAGCCAAGAACTTGTGGTGCATGAAACCTAGCCTAAGAGCTTCTCTTGCAACCGCGTGCTCAATGACTAACTCATCGATTGTTCTAGGAATTGTCGTTGGCCTAATCATTTTGTTGCGGAGCACATTGCGAATCTCAACTTCATCGAACTCGAAAGGAAGCCACCTAGTTATGTTTTGCAGCCCCGCGGAATGCAAGACATTGCAGATGCTGTAGCTCATCCCCAAGTTGGCGCTGACAGTTCGAACAAACTTGCCATCATAAACCGAGTAGACATTCGTCGTGGCACCACCCAAACCAACCCCAATCACATTGACCTTTCTTCTTTCGGCAATAGTGCGAAACATCCTCCCCTCGGCCGCCGGTGTTGGCATTATCGGAACATCTGTCCATTTCATCAGTTTGTCATAGCCAGGAGCATGCGACATAACATGCTCCATGAACAGCTCATGAATTGCCTCGCGGGCGGGTTCAGAATTCTCAACTTCCAGCGTCGGCCGAAGATTGTCCACCATGGTGAGAGCATACCTGGATCCTAAGATTTCCTCAACTTGCTTTCTTGCGCGATTGTTTCCCGCATAGACTATGGGTAGCTTGTAGCCAATGCCGAGGCGAGCCTTAGGTTCGGCAGTTCGGATCACTTCTGCCGTCTGTATGACATGCTCAATGTCTCCTCCGTCGGTACCTCCAGCGACAAGAACCATGTCTGGTCTGAGGTGCCTCATCATCTCTATCTTCTCATGAAGCCGCCTCCCATCGTTGACGGCAATTACGTCCATCACGATGGCTCCAGCACCTAGCGCTGCCCGTTCAGCACTTTCTCCGGTCATCGATTTCACGACGCCCGCAACCATCATCTGTAATCCACCGCCGGCGCTGCTGGTAGTTGCGTAAAGATCGATACCTGTCTTCTCGTCGGCCCGAGTGTCAATAATGCCTTTCTCGGAAAGCAACTTGTGACCTGTCAGCTCTTCGACTTCTCTTACAGCGTTTCTGACACCTAATGTTACATCCTCATATGGCGCCTCGACCGTCGTCGGGGCCTCTCCTGCACAGACGAATCTGTATTCGTTCTTGAGTTTCTTGAAGAACCTTGCTTTGCTTGTAGTGCTCCCGCAATCAGTTGCAAGGATTACATTGATTTTCTCAGGATCCAATGAGGGTGCCTGATTTCCCACTTCGGCCACTCTTCCAGATTTGAAACGCCATAGGGCTTTGGCGCGGACTTAAAGATATTGCTGAACGCAGATCACCATGATCGAGAGATTAGGTTTCGAGCAGAACCATCTCGACCTTCTCACGCGGTTTCGGTCAAACAGAAATATCCCTTTAGAAGCGATGAAAAACGCTCCGGTTTCGTTGCCCGCAGGAGAGATGAATCAAAACAGACATCAGGTGTTTGCTTCAGGTCTCCTGCCTATTCTCTGATTTAGGACGATCGCAAGAACTGCACCCGTCACAAAACACAATGCGGCAACAAAAGGCGTTGATGGCGCCAGCGTGGCGACACCAAAGACAAGGTTGATAACTGTAGCGGAAACGCTAGACAAGAAACCGTTTCGGAAAGAGTAGTTCTTGATTCGTCGACACATGAGATAAGAAGCAGCAAATCCACCTGCCAGCATGGCCATGATCGGAACGATCGTGTAGAAGACTAGCGGACTTGACTGAGCATACAGGTTCACGTCGAAAGTCAGTAGAAGAAGGTAGATCCAAAGCGGAACATTGGCAAGCGCCCCTGCGGCAAGGTAGTCCTCAAGGCTTAGACCTTCTCGTATCAAGCTGACAACCCACCAAGAGTATGGAGTTGCCCTTAAAGGCCTATCTACAGAGAGTTGACCTACACTCCGTCGTTTGCCATTTGGTGTTCCGAGAGAAGAGATCTCCCAAAAAAAGGGTGAGGGATAGGGCGTCACGCCCTATACCTATTGCTCAGCCTTCTTCGCCCTCTTTGCTTCCAACGTAGCGACAACCAGTATCAGCGCAGCCAATCCTAGGAAAGAGGTGTAGTCCCTCAGAAGGTTCTTGTAGACTCCAATGAACAGATTCATTCTCGTCATTACAGTGTTACCGAACGCTGATCCGAATGCGACCATCATTGTCCATCGGCCGACAAGTCCTAGTTTACTGGTAACGGCGCCAAGCGATGTTTCCGGTGTGATTGAGAAGAAGAAATACGCCAGTGTCCCAATCACCATTATGAAGATCAACCAGTTATTGAGAGTATCCAATGCTTTGAAGCCCACTACCTTGTCCACGACATACAGGGGCAACCTGACAGTAGCGATGACCTGATCCATGAATTGCGCTGATATTGTGCCACTCATAGCCAACCCCATTCCTGTGCCAGTTATGATGGCAATTGGAAACCGGTACAGCCAGAAGTACTTCTTCGAGAAGAAGAAGATGAATAGGGCACCGATCGCCAAAGGAATGAGAAAAGTCGCATCTTTTCCTGTAATCACCGGCTGCACTGCTGTGAATCTTATGTATCCATAGGCGACTGCTGCGTTGTAGGCGATGCTCAAAGCTACGTAGGTATGTTCAGCGAATTTGAAGAAGCTGTTGTCCTTGTATGTGAAGCTGTAGGCTCCTAGGGCGAACAAAGCGTACACGTATATGCCGAGCATTGTAGCTAGATCTGCGGCCATGTCGATTCCCTCCTATTTCTTTTCTCCTTTCTGCGCTTTGATAGCCAGATAGCCGATGTTGCCGATCGCTAGGAAGATGAGTACAACTACATGTGACATTGTCATTGCGTCAGCGCCCTGAACGTCTGTGGGAGTGACGATTTTCAGGATATATTGATATTCGGTAGCGCCTCTGCCGCCTCGAAGGATGCTCATGTATTGTCCTGACGCAACGTAGGCAATGTTCGCGGGGACACTCACTCCAAGGGAGCCAACCAGCATCTTGAGATTCCTGTTTCTTGCTTGCCACTGGCGCAGATACTCAGGCCCGCCTGGAGTGCCTGTCTCAATGCAGATCAGCATTGCAAAATCATTCACAGACTTGATCTTTGCCATCATGGGAAGATCCGCGAGTTTCGTGCCTTTGTAGTCTGCAGGAACAGTCTTCCAAACATCCTCGGCGAATGATGACATTCCAGTTTCGGTGCCAGGTATCCAGTGCAGATTGACATAGTCCTCTCCGTACTTCTTGTCTTTCATCGCATCTGCCACGAACTTGTTCTTCCAGACATCCTGTATCAGGGGGGCACCGGTCTCCCAGAAACTCAGGAAGACTATCTTGACTGGTTTGGTGAACAAGTGGTACGCTGTCGCACGAGCCTGAGGCCCCAACTCTCCACCGTACCCGGCAGGTGAGACATCCATGCCAAACGCAACGATAGCGCCGGCAGGCAACGCCTCAATAGCCTTGTGATAGGCCACAGTATCCGGGCTTATAGAGAGAGGCAGATAGAGTGGCGTGAGAAGTGGTATTCCGATTGCGATCCAGAGGATCAGGTAGATGACTCTAGCGTCTACAGCCTCTAGTTTCTTCCAGAATGACATTTCTACTCACCCGCTCCCAAGTATCCTCTCTCTCTACCGGTCAGCACTCGAATTCCAAGAGATATCGCTCCAACGGCAGCACCGATCAGGATCCCTCGAAAGCCCGCCATGTTGGGCACGTTCAATATCCACTCGCTAAAATCGTTGAAATTAGGCGCTAGGGGCCCGAATATCGAGGATCCTGCAGGTGCATTGTACAGCATGGTTATTGCTCCTGAGACTAGCAGTACAGCAGCCTCCTTTGTTCTGGCCTTGAATGCCCTAAATGAGGCTGAGGCTATGAAGAAGGCCAGCAACGAGTACATCGCACTGTCAAGCGCCACGACTGCGTTGGTGTAGACCCAGTTAAACGACCAAAAGTTTGTTGGTGCGCTTGTACGGGTTGATTCTACGCCGTAGATCCCCAGAAGCGCATAGGCGATCAGCACAATGATAAGCCAGACACTGAATAGCCAGCTCCTATCTCCTGGTTGCCGCTTGTCTATGCGTTTCTTATGCATCCTGATGACCATGAGAAATCCTACGACAACAGCGAAATTCACCATCACCAGCATCCATGTTTGGACTGTGGTCGAAGCACTCTTCGCCTGAGGGACTTTGAAGTATGTCGCAAAGATCATTAGAAGGGCGGTGAGCGTCGTTATGACTATCGGGAGTTCTTTCCTCTTGTAGAAGCTCATTCCTCTCACCTTCTATGATCTGAGAAGGTTGGTCAAGACAGGAATGCCAACAGCGGTCAAGAGAATGCCCACGACGATAAGCACGAGAGCAATAGCCTTTCCGACATCTTGGCCTGCAACGCTACCGACCTGAACGGGATCCTTTGACAAGTACGCTCCAG
This sequence comes from uncultured Candidatus Bathyarchaeia archaeon, assembly GCA_964631575.1. Taxonomy (GTDB): domain Archaea; phylum Thermoproteota; class Bathyarchaeia; order 40CM-2-53-6; family JALHTG01; genus JALHTG01. The sequence continues at coordinate 6,168 of CAZVYD010000032.1, read as the reverse complement.
CTGCGTAGATTTCTTCTCCTATCAGCGAATAGTCACATGCTGCCACGAAAAACGGGATCTGGTGCGTGTTGGCTGTTCCCGCAATTTGGATTGCTTTGACATTGAAGCCAACTTCGGCAAGCTGTAGAGATTCAGCCCAGTACCCTCCGATCATAATGTGCGCGGCCGGCTTCCTTCTTTGAAGCAAGCCGAGATAAGCTATTGTATAGCCGAATTGGGAGTCAGATAGATAGTGAACCATATCAGCGGCTCTTGCGGCCTCTTCTGTCTTTCCTTCTTCGTTGAACGCTGTTTGAATGATCTCCGTCTCTACAGGAATAACGTATGGCATTCTGGCCGGGGCAATCAGCTCGGCACCATATCTGGCGCATAGCCTGGCCACATATCCGACCATGCTAAGCCCTGCCACGGTCTGGGGTGCCGTGACATCAGTGAGTCCCCCGATGCCAGTGGAAATGATGACCGGCTTCGCCATCTCTGTGGCGCGTCCCACCGCCTCTTCTACAGCGTCTAGACCCGGAACCTTTCTGAGTTTAGGTAGCTTTCCACGTCTTGCTGTTTCGACGAAGTATACTACTGCTGCGCAGATCACTATTAGGAAGAATAGTTGAGCTACACGTCCTGTTTCAAGCAATTTTCTCTTTCTCCTTTCTTTGCTAGCCGTTCGATTAAACGGCCACGAAAAAAACGGTAGTTAGGGGTCAGCAATAATAAGACTTTCCATGCCCTTTAACTGTCAGAGCACTCTGCCACGCTTTGAAGACTCATTCGGCTCTTCTGGGCATAGGCCTGTCTCAAGGGTGCCACTAGGTCTGTGAAAAGGGACAACTTAGCATGCCCCGGCCATGCTGCAGATTTACTTCCCTTCATTTCTGATAGTCACTTGTGAAATCTGCAATAGCCATGCTGGAAACTCAAGAGAGTGCTTGAATGCTTTGGTAATCGGCCGTCTTTTGGCCGTCGGACTTGCCTGGTGATCTTATGCTCGAATAGCGAGCCAGGCCCGAGACCTAGCTATCGAAGACCCCTATTGGACGGCAAGAGTTTTAAATAGACAGAGGCTTAGTCGTCGGTTGTGGGAGGAAGCGCACGCCATCCCATGCGGAAAGAGCAGTGCGCAAAAAGAAAAAAGGAAAATGAGAAAGGAGGAAAGGGAAATCCTAGCGTCAATACCTGCAGCTAGCCAAAGCGCTTTCGTTTTCCTAATCTTGATAACTATTATAATGCTTGCGACACTCTACCTTACAATGAAAGGGATCAGAGCTCCAACTATACGCAAGATAGCAGGCTTAGACGCCATTCAGGAAGCTGTGGGCCGAGCAACAGAGATGGGTCGTCCCGTTCACTTCTCACCTGGAATAGCCGGTTTGGCCACGGATACAGGTCCTCAGACTCTGGCCGGACTATCGGTACTCGCACATGTGGCAGAGCTTGCAGCTAAGTACAAGACTACGCTCTGGACAACAATCAGACAACCGCAAGTCCAACCTCTAGCAGCTGAAATAGTACGTCAAGCATATGTGAAAGCAGGTACCCCGGACGATTACGATCCGGACAAAATCATCTACCTTTCGGACACTCAGTTCGCATACGCATCAGGCGTAGTGGGCTTAATGCACAGGGAGAAGGTGGCGGCGAACATAATGATAGGAGGCTTCTGGGCCGAGTCTCTACTCTTCGCAGAGGGAGCCTACCTGACTGGAGCGATCCAAGTGGCAGGAACCGCTAACACCGCCCAAATCCCATTCTTCGTGGCAGCCTGCGACTACTGCCTCATAGGAGAGGAAATACTTGCAGCTGGAGCTTACCTAAGCAAAGACCCGCTTCAGATCGGTGCGATATGGGGACAAGACTACGGAAAGGCCATAGCAATTATCATAACAGCAATAGGCATAGTGCTATCTCTTGCCGGAAGCAAAGACCTGTGGACGCTGCTCGGAAGACTGTGGTAGTCGAAAGAGGGAATGAAAAATGAGTGTAGCAATACGAAGAAACCTGCCCCTTGTCATCACCTTCATCGCAGGAATGTTGGTGATAGGCGACTACTACTTCAAGGTACCAGACTTCAACAAGCTGATAGCTGATTGGCTGAAGTTCGTCAACGTAGCGGCAACATTCGCAGTCGTCATCGGCATAGGAACACTGACAAGAATACATGCAAGAAAACTCAAACAGCACAAGGAAGGATGGCACAACAGCCTTGCTCTTCTCATAGCACTCTATGGGCTATTGATAACCGGCATAGTGCTTGGACAAGGAAGGTTCACAGAACACCCGATATACGCTTACTGGTTCAATAACCTCTACGTTCCATTGGACTCAACTATATTCTCAATGCTGGCGTTCTATATCGCTTCGGCAGCCTACCGGGCCTTTCGAGCAAGATCAGCGGAGGCGACAGTACTCTTGATATCAGCAGTCGTCGTCATGATTGGAAGGGCTCCAATCGGACCGGCCGTCTGGAGTGACCTCGGTCCTATCACCTCGTGGATCATGGCTGTTCCAAACACAGCCGGAATCCGAGGAGTAACAATAGGCGTGGCATTGGGAGTTCTATCGATGGGCATAAGAGTCCTTTTGGGCAGAGAACGCGGATACCTCGGACCTGGAGCTTAGGAGGCTGAAAAAATGAGCTTTCTTGGAAAACTCGAGAGAGTTGATCCTAGAGCGATATACCTGCTTCTGTTCCTTGTGATATCGATACCGCTGCTCAGGCCATTAGGCCTGCCGATATCGATGAGCCCGATGACGGTAGCATACTATGACGTAGTCGATAAGCTGAAGCCAGGAGATGTGGCACTCATCTCGATGGACTACGGGCCGGCCTCAATGCCCGAGCAGTATCCCGCAACAAAGGCAACGGTTGCTCACATGATTGCAAAGGGCGCGAGAATAGTTGGAGTTGGCTTCTGGGCCGACGGAGTCCCATTCATGGATAGAGCTCTCAAGGAGGTACTCGGCGCCTCCAAGGACCATCCCAAATACGGTACCGACTTTGTCAACTTAGGATGGGTCCCGAACGGAGAGGTCGGTATGACCGCATTAGGCAAAGATGTGCAGGCGACTTGCACGAAGGACTACTACGGAACCCCAATAGGGTCACTCCCCCTGATGAAAGACATCAAATCAGGCAAGGATTTCAAGCTGCTTATAACTATCGCATCTGGAACTCCCGGAGTTCCTGAGTGGCTAAGGCAGTGGCAAGCACAGTTCGGACTGACTACAATTACGGCGTTGACTGCGGTCAGTGCGCCGGGAGTCAGAGTCTACTTCCCTGCACAGGTCGCTGGAATAATCGAAGGGTTGGCTGGAGCAGCGGAATATGAAGTACTCTTGGCCCGCTACGGCTACAAAGGAACGCTGGCACCTCCGATGGACGCACAGTCACTCTCGCACTTGCTGGTCATTATCTTCATAGTCCTAGGAAACGTTGGCTTCGTACTCAAGAAGTATGGGAAGGGAAGGTAAACATGACAATACCTGAGATTCTTGGAACTCTAATGGCTGCAGCTTTCACGTTGATGGTCTACAGTTTCTTCTACAAGGAGAACAAAGCGTATAGATTCGCGGAACATGTCTTCATTGGTTTAGCAGTTGCACACGGAGCCGTCATTTCGAGCAAATACATGTGGGACACAGCACTGGCACCCTTACTAACGAAGGGGGAAATCTACTGGATTCTGCCGATGCTTGTCGGCCTGTTGTTCTTCTTCTTCTTCTCGAAGAAGTACTTCTGGCTGTACAGGATACCTATCTCAACCGTAGTTGGAACAGGAGTAGGCCTCGGCATGGCCGGACTTATGAGAAGCCAGTTCACCGACCAAATCCGCCAAACCATTGCGCTGACTGATCCAAAGGCAGCTTGGTATTCGGGAAGCTATCCTGTCAACGCAGTCCTGATTGCAATCGGTGTCGTAGGAACATTGTTCTTCTTCATCTTCACCGCAGAACAGAAAGGTCCGTTGCTGTACGCTTCTCATATCGGCCGATGGACGATGATGGTTGCTTTTGGAGCCGCGTTCGGCTTCACAGTTATGGCGAGAATGTCATTGTTGATCGGCAGAATGCAATTCCTACTAGATTATCCCACAGGCGTGGCATGGTACTCGATACCAGTAGCCATATTGATCTTGGCAGCTGTAGTCCTCATGGAACGAAGCAAGGCCGCGAAAAAAGCCTAGAAAGGATCCTCCCCTCTTTTTTACTCTATCTTTCAAGACATCTGATCACGGAATAGTCTGCGTCAGAAGTAACGCTCTGCTGGAAAATGACATTGAAAAAGAGAGCCCCAGGTTTCGACGAATACCTCGCCGGAGGATTTCTCGCAAACGCACCCATCTTGTTCTTCACATACGCAGTCAAGACATTGTTGCCTGAAGAGGCCCCACTCCCAGAAATGGAAATAGCCTCTATCTTCATAGTCGTGCTTGGAGGGATAGTCGCGGGATACTTAGTCGCCAGAAGAGGGGACAGCGACCACATCCGCACCGGACTAAAGACCGGTCTATCAGCTTTCCTAGTGAACTCTGCCTTCAGCTCCATAATACTCACGGGGACAACTCTTCAGTACATGTTGATGATTCTGACATTGTTCTGTCTGACAGCCATCCTTGGAGCATGCCTTAGAAAGATCACAACGAAAAGAGCCCTGGCAGAGTCGCACAGGTAGATTGCACTTCAGTCATAAGGAACCACCTTTCACACAGCATTTCTCATAATCGCGCATCGACATCATATGGCACTGGCAGAACCCTTCGCCAGATACTGGATCAAAGGCCTCGCTAGAGTCGCCGCTCCCTTTTCAGGCCTAGGCGGAAGGGAGCCATATGCCCCTTCCATGGTAAGTCCGTAGTACCTACCCTTGGTTATCTTGGCCACCTCCATCAACAGTGCTGTAGGGGGCAAACACTTTCGCTTGCTAGGTAGGTCTATTGGCAGGAGCTCCTCGCGGTGATCAGTGTTTATGATCAGTGTCCTGATTCCTTCTCGGGCGATCAGCCTAGCCACATCAACCACATCAGCTTGAGCAGAGTTCGTGAAATCGTTCCGAGTCGAAAGAGTCAAAGGCTGCGAAAGAGGCACATTCACTATTCCATCAGTGATGACAACTACGAGCGGTATGCAATCTCTATTCCGAGTGGTCTCAAGCCTCAGAACTTGAAGCGCTTTCATCATTCCAGCTGCAAGAGGAGTGAAATCACTTGCACCCAGGTCAAGAAGTCTCTTCACAACCTGTCTTAGGTTTCGTGTTGGATGCTGCAAGAGAACAGCTTCACTTCCTTTGAACACCACCACGCCGACTCTGTCTCGTTTCCTTGAAGCAGTCCCATGTAGACTCAGGACAGCTTTGCCAACATTGTCGAGGGATGAGACCATTGACTCGCTCATGTCGAGTACCAAGAGGATCGACAAAGGCACCTTATGCTCCCTTATCTTGACCCTCAGGTCCGAGGGCCTTACCTGTATGCGGAGAGGCCCCTTCCGTGTCGGCTCTGGGTGGATTGCTGCGGCGCGGATTGTCGGTCCGAAGGCTATGTCCTTACGGCCCCGTCGGGGCATCTCATAGGAGACGTACCTTCCAACTTGACCTCTCGTCTCAGTCTTCGAGTGCTTCCCGACAACGTATCGTCTAAGTGGACGGACTCTCCTCTCCAACACAGGAACAAATTCCCTCTTGGTGAAGTCCGCTCTGGGCGGCCTGAAAATGTTTGAGAAGGTCTTCGATCCTTTCTCAAGGAAGGCAACGATCTTGGGAACTTTCACCTCAACTTCAAGCGGTACTACGGTGTATGCTGGCGGCGTTCCTTCGAGAAAATCAAATGGCACACCCGGAAATAGTTCATCAGTTATGATCTGTCTCTCAACAAGAAGTCTTGAAAGCTGTCTAGCCTGCACGTCAGCAACGTACAATGTTTCCCTTCTTCGATAGATGAAGACCATCAAGAAGGAGAAAACTCCAATAACCGCGATCCAATAATGAATCCAGTAAGTTTCGATAGCTCGCGAGAATGGCACTCCCAAGAATCCTTGCATTGACAGGAGAAAGAACGCAACAAGCGTCACAGCCAACATAAAATGCAGGAGAGGAAGAGCCACGGCGAGCATCAGTTTCTTCAGAAGTTCTCGCTGAGATAGTCTTCTCATAAGTCTCGGAGCCATTTGAGGGAC
>CAZVYD010000031.1:0-15671 GCA_964631575.1 uncultured Candidatus Bathyarchaeia archaeon | reverse complement strand
TTGAGGGAGCTAGGGATTTGAGCAGTTTCTGGTGTATCCAGGGGTCACTTGCGAGTTCTTTGATCGTCTTCTCCTCTTCTGGGGTGATCTCTACTACTTCTGCTTCTTTCCCTGTTACGTCGAGGTAGTTTGCGTCAAGAAACATGTCAAAAGTTCTCAGTCTTCCGCGGCCGCCTATCATCTCTTGTTGAGCTCGCACAACTCCTGTAACGGAGACTCTGTCGCCGGGTCTGGCGATATCGACCAAATCCTCTATGAGCCTTACATCTATCGATCTTGGAAGCTGCCCTGGAGGAAGATCTTCCGGCCGCTCCTGAATTCTCATCTCTTGGAAGTCCATGAAAGCTGATCTATCAATCAGGAGCTCAAATGACGCTTCGGCACTTCTGCAACTCGGGCAGATTCCCACTCCACGCATCAGAAATCCTGTCTGGTCAATCATCACGATGTTCTCGCATCTTCTGCACCTGAAGGCAGCTCTTGTGATCATCGGCTTGACTGGGGTGGATCTCACGATTATTCCGTCAACAACGACCAATCTGCCCATCTGACCGGATCCGATCTTCCTCATCTGCGTCTTATCCGGAAACCTTCGGAATCGAGCGAAGAACGCCTTCGTCTGCTCTGCATACTCTGGGTCCTCTATCTTCATCTGTGCCCAGACAGCCTTGTTGGCATAGATGAGATACGCATCCGGCTTCTCGACGAGTTCCTTCGCTAGAGGTGGATCGAAGGTAAGTAGATCCTCAAAGTCAATTGTCAGAGATCTGGAAGAAGTGACAGCCATCTGAGCCAGTTTTCTTCTATACCTATTCTCACCAGTAGAAGTTTGAAATGACCTCAGGAAATCCTGAAACTTCTCATCCGGTCCAGCCTCAATGGTCACGTCTCCACCTCCCGACACTCTGTCTTCTTTCTCCACTCTGTAATAATCTTACTCAATGTGAGGTATAGACCTCTCTCCTCGTTAGCAAGGCTTGCGAGCGCATTTTCGGTTTGCGCCGGAGAAGCCGCCAACGAAACAATCTTTCTGATTCGACAGTTCACAATGTCCTTGGATAGATGAGCCGCCTTCTCGAAGTCTCTTCCCTTCGCAGGATCAGATCGGCTCTGAGCTTTAAGATCGACAAGTAGAGATCTTAGCATCGGATAGAAATCCTCTCCAATAGCAGGAATCTGACGCGCAGTCGGAATAGTTTCTCTCCAATGCATCTTCGAAAGAGTCGTCAAGTCAAGCCTATCCTCATCTCTCCACTTCGCGATCCCGGACCTCACCAGTTCATCAGCCACCCAGCGAGGTGCTTCGATCTCCTGTCCGGCCCGAAACGGCCCGAACGTCTTCCCTCCTGCATTTATCTCGCCAGATTCCCTGACCACGATGATCTTAACAGTTCGGTTCTGAAAGTCAAGATCGTAATCGTCAAAGGTTGGAAGGTAGTTCTCCGATTGCAACTCTATGCTCCAACTAAACAGAGCGTCACCTGCGAAATATGATTTTCCTCTTACGCAATTGTTAAAGGACTAGAAGCATGAGCCTAGGGCCACGGCGCCTTGAAGAGCCGAACGGGTGAAGCTGAGGACGGAAACGGTAAATCAGATAGTTGAAGCGAAAACGTTAGCACCATCGATCAAAATGCTCAAAGTCAAAGCACCTGAGATAGCTAGGAAATACAAGGCAGGGCAGTTCGTCATCCTCCGAGTTCACGAAAAGGGAGAGCGAATCCCACTCACTATAGCTGACGCGGATAAAGAGGGGATAATCACACTCATAAGCCAAGAAGTAGGCAAGACCACAAAGGCCTTAGGCCAACTTGAGAAAGGAGACCAAATTCCCGATCTCGTCGGACCGCTCGGCAAACCGTCCGGGGTTGAGCACTACGGTCAGGTTGTAGTGATAGGAGGGGGAGTAGGCACAGCGGTCGCTTATCCAGAAGCAAAGGCACTGAAGAACGCAGGGAACCGACTAGTATCAATAATAGGCGCAAGAAGCAAGGACTTACTCATTCTCGAAGAGGAAATGAGGAAGATAAGCGACGAGTTATACATCACCACTGACGACGGATCAAAAGGACATCACGGATTCGTTACAGATGTCCTCAAGCAATTGATTGAGAAGCAGATGAAAATCGATAGAGTCGTAGCGATCGGTCCAGCCATCATGATGAAGGCCGTTGCGAACCTTACACGTCCTTACAGAATCAAGACCACGGTAAGCCTGAACTCGATAATGGTTGACGGAACTGGGATGTGCGGTGCATGTAGAGTCTCAGTAGCCGGACAGACTAGGTTCGCATGCGTAGACGGGCCATCCTTCGACGCACATGAGGTTGACTTTGATCTCTTGATGGCACGATTGAGAACCTACCTTGACCAAGAGAGAATCGCGATGCAATCAACAACCACGAGAACGGCTGGCGCAGGTGAAAGATGTGACAGCTAAGCCATCAGAAAGGCTTCTGAAAAGAGTGCCAATCAGAAAGATGCCTTCTGAACTAAGGAAACGTACCTTTGACGAAGTCTCTCTAGGATACAGCGAAAAGGAGGCAATAGCTGAAGCGAGCAGATGCCTCAAATGCCCATCGCCTTTCTGTGTGAAAGGTTGCCCAGTTCAGATTGAGATCCCGGCCTTCATAGAACGCATCAAGAAAGGCGACTTCTCTGGAGCAATCGTCAAGCTGAAGGAAAAGAACAGCCTGCCCGGCATATGCGGAAGAGTATGTCCACAAGAGCTTCAATGCGAAGCCGAATGCGTGTTTGCCCGGAGAGGAGATCCGATCGCGATAGGAGCCCTTGAGAGGTTTGCGGCAGATTACGAGTTGAAGAAGGGAGTCACGCTTCCGGAGAAGGCAAGATCCACTGGCAAGAGTGTGGCTGTGGTTGGATCGGGACCAGCAGGGTTAACAGCGGCCGGAGAACTCGCAAAGCTCGGCCACAATGTCACGATTTTTGAAGCGCTCCATCTACCCGGCGGGGTCCTAGTATATGGCATCCCTGAATTCAGATTGCCAAAATCAATCGTGAAAGCTGAGGTTGAATACGTTAGTCGCCTTGGCGCAGAAGTCAAGACAAATGTGATAATCGGCAGAACGTTGACCATAGATGACCTGTTCGAGTCAGGATATGACGCTGTCTTCATCGGAACCGGGGCGGGGTCACCTTGGTTCATGCGGATTCCGGGAGAGAACCTCAACGGCATATACTCCGCGAACGAGTTCCTCACAAGATGCAGCCTGATGAAGGCATACGCTTTCCCGGAATACGATACGCCAGTCCATGCAGGCAAACGCGCAGCAGTGATCGGTGGAGGTAACGCGGCCATGGATGCGGCGAGAACCGCTCTCAGGCTTGGAGGCGAAGAGGTTACCATAATCTACAGAAGATCGAGGGAAGAGATGCCTGCGCGAGCTGAAGAGGTGAAGAACGCTGAGGAGGAAGGAATTGTACTTGAGTTTCTGGCAAACCCAATTCAATACTTGGGCAGCAAAGAGGGCTGGGTTGATCGAGTCGAATGCCTGAGAATGGAGTTGGGTCCGCCCGATGAATCAGGGAGAAGAAGACCCATGCCTCTGAAGGGTTCAGAGTATCAAATGTCGATAGACTTGGCCGTGGTGGCAATAGGGCAGGGGCCGAACCCGTTGATCGCGCAGACAACATCAGGATTGAAAGTGGGAGAAGATGAGAGAATCATCACTGATCACAGTGGCAAGACCAGCCGTGACAAAATATGGGCAGCGGGAGACATAGCGTCCTCCGAGGGAACAGTCATACATGCCATGGGAAACGCAAAGAAGGCGGCTTCAGCAATCCATGGCTTCTTGACGAAATGAAAGAGGATTCAAAAAAAGGGTAATAGAGAGACCTACGGGAAGAGGCCCAGCCGGGCAAACGCATCAGCAACTCTTCCAATACCCAACATCAGAGCCGATATCCGCATCGGAACTCTCTCTTTCTTGGTCAGATCCATGGTATCTCTAAACGCTTCGGCCATCTTTGCCTCAAGCTTGTTGTTCACTTCCTCCAAGGTCCAGTGTTCTCTTCGAAGGTTCTGTAACCATTCAAAGTAACTCACAGTCACGCCTCCCGCGTTAGCTAATATGTCCGGCACAACCAAAACGTTTCTCTCGTCAAGTATTTGATCAGCTTCTGTCGTCGTCGGGCCATTTGCCCCCTCGGTGACTATCTTAGCGTTTATGCGAGATGCATTCCTTGCTGTGATCACGTTCTCCAGAGCAGCTGGAATCAGTATATCGCAGTTCAGCTCAAGAAGGTTCTCATTCGATACTTCCTTGCTGCCGGGAAATCCTGACACTTTGCCTGTCTTCTGCTTGAAGGCCGCTACAGCATTCGGATCTAATCCGTTCGGAGAGTAGATGCCTCCCTGAGAGTCGCTAAGAGCAACTATTTTCGCCCCCCAACCGTGGAGTATGATTGCAGCGTAAGAGCCAACGTTTCCAAAACCCTGAACTGCAACAGAGGCTCCTCCGAGCTTGACTCCTTTCTCCTTAGCAGCTTCCCTTGCACAAATGGCCACGCCTCTGCCAGTTGCTTGGTCTCGGCCTAGTGAACCCCCCACATTGACAGGTTTCCCTGTCACGACCCCAGGCTCATAGTACCCCCTCATCTGGCTGTACGTGTCAACAATCCATGCCATGGTTTGAGAATCCGTGTAGACATCAGGTGCCGGGACATCCTTGTAGGGGCCAATATCATCAATCAACATCGCAGTAAATCTCCTCGTCATTCGTTCCAATTCTGACTTCGACATCTCTTTCGGGTTGCATACCACGCCCCCCTTTCCTCCTCCGTAAGGCAGGTCCATGACAGCACATTTCCAGGTCATCCACATCGCAAGTGCCTTTACCTCGTCGAGGTCGACATCAGGGTGATATCTTATTCCTCCTTTGTGCGGCCCCCTCCAGTTATTGTGTTGAACTCTGTATCCTGTGAAGACTTTGATTGACCCATTATCCATTCTTGCTGGCACAGCGACAGTTATCGTTCGCCTTGGATGCTTGAGCATCTGTACGATGCTCGGATCTAGCTTGAGTCTCTCCGTAGCCATCTCTAGTTGTTTTAGCGCTTCTTCCCAAGCATTTCCTTTCCTTTCAGGCAAACCTTCTCACTCCAATTTCATATCGAAATTTGGCGGCGATCAAAGGGTGTCTTTGGTAATTAAGACTTTGCGATAAAACAAAAATCGAAAGAAGGACATGCTCAAGTTTTCTTCGGACTCACAAGTATTCGCCTAGTTGAAAGATCACGAGCTACACTTGTCGTCGAGAACAGGAGGCCTCATGAACCATTCTTACTGTATGCGAGTACTAATTCTTCGTCGAATATTGCCGGAAGCAGGCACAACATCCAACTCTCGAAGATCTATTCCCACTCTATTGTGGAGGGTGGCTTGTGGGTTATATCGTAGACAACCCTCACAACCTTCGGGATTTCATTGGTGATCCTTGTAGAGATCTTTTCGAGAACATCGTAAGAAATCCTTGCGAACGTTGCAGTCATCGCCTCCTTGCTCTCCACAGCCCTAATGGCAATAGTGTATCCATAGGCTCTTGAATCCCCCTTCACCCCTGTACTTCTCGTATCCGTCAGGACTGCGAAATACTGCCACAACTGATCGCGCGTCTCCGTTTTGTCTATCTCCTCTCTTACGATCCTGTCAGCCTTCTTGATGATGTCGACTTTCTCCCTCGTGACCTCGCCGACTATTCGAACTGCTAAGCCCGGTCCGGGGAAGGGCTGTCTCCAAGTCATATCTCGGGGCAATTTCAGTGATTCGGCAACTTTTCTCACTTCATCCTTGTATAGATCCCTCAGGGGCTCAACTATCCCTTGGAATTTCGTTTTGGCTGGGAGGCCAGCCACATTGTGATGAGTCTTGATCTTGTCAGAGTATCTTCTAATGCCTGACTCAATTCTGTCTGGATATATCGTTCCTTGAAGAAGGTATTCTGCGCCAACAGTCTTTGCTACTCTTTCGAAGGCTCTTACGAATTCTTCTCCGACGATCCTTCTTTTCAGCTCTGGATCTGTTACGCCCTTCAGTTTATCCAGAAATGTGCTTGCTACGTCCAGGACAGTGAGATTCACACCCAGTCCTTCAAGAGTGTCCTTTACAAGTTGAGGTTCTCCTTCTCGCATGAACCCATGATCTACGAAGACCGCTGTCAGGTTTCGCCCAATCGCTCTTGCAGCCAAGACCGCAGTTACGGTGGAATCGATGCCCCCAGATGCACCGATAATGGCTTTCTTACTGCCAATGGCCTGCCTTATCTCCTGAATCGATCTTTCCACGAAGTCCTCTGTCGTCCAATTTGCCTTGCAGCCAGCCACCTCAAACAGAAAGTTCCGCAGCATGATTGTGCCGCTCTTCGTGTGAGTTACTTCAGGGTGCCATTGCAGGCCATATACCGGCTTCAGTTTGTGTCTGAACGCTGCCACTGGGCAGTTCTTCGTGTGCGCAATAGCTTCGTATTGGTCAGAGAGGGCGGTTACACAGTCGCCGTGGCTCATCCAAACCGTTTCTGTTTCACTGAGGCCTTTCAGCACTCCAATCGGCTTGTCAATCGTTGCAAGCGTTGTGCCGTATTCCCTCATTTCCACAGGCTGAACCTTACCTCCTGCCATGTAAGCGATCAGTTGGTGACCATAACAAATTCCGAGGATTGGCAGATTCAGACTCAATATTCTCTCATCGACTTTCGGAGCATGCTTGTCATATACACTTGTGGGTCCACCGGACAGGATGAGCCCCTTTACCTCGAACTTCTCGCCTAGCTCAGCAATCTCGCCGGGTGATATATCGTGTCGAGTAACTTCAGAGTAGACATTGAACTCTCTGATCCTTCTGGCGATGAGGTGACAATACTGGCCTCCGAAATCAAGAACAAGAATCGTGTCAAACCTCATGTGCGACATTCGACCTCTACTCCAGCTGAGCTGTAGAAATCCAGTAGCAGTGGAGTTCAAATGACTTTCCCATTGAGTCTCCTCTTGGACTCGCCTAGGCAAGGCTGAGATGTCTTTTCCTAGGCGATTGTTGCGGCTTAGTCAGAAGATATTGTTGGGATAGGGCAACTTTACAATTCTGGCACAATGCCTGGGATCCTTGGGAAAGGCTGCGCCTCAGCTACATGGCCTACCCCACATATGTATCCAACAAACCGTTCTATCCCGAGGCCCGCACCAGCAGACGGTTTCAGTCTGCCTTGCGCAGCAAGTTCAAGCAAAAGCCCATACTCCTCCTTCCTGATGCCGTCTCTCTCCATCTTGCGGAGAAGCTTGCTGTGTTCGTACTCCCTTTCCCCTCCTGAAACTACTTCTCCATAGCCCTCTGGCAGGAACAAGTCATAGTTTCTCCATTCCCCTGAGGCTTCGTCTTCGAAGTCGTAGAATTCTCTAGGGAAGTCCACTACCCAAACGGGGCTCTCAGACTTTTCCGAAAGATGTCTTTCCCAGTCTTTTCCATAGGTTTCCTCAACCTCTCTTCTCCGACGAGTCTCAAATGGCAGCCTAGGCACCTCGATTCTCCTCCCAAGAATTCGCAGATCCTCCTTGAAGTTTTCTTTGATGTATGATATGGATTCTGCCACGATTTCTTCGAATAACCTGAACATGTCTTCTGTTCTTGCGTGGGCGACTTCAAGATCTAGTTGAGTGAATTCATAGAGATGTTTCCCTGTGCTGCACCGCTCCCTAGTCTCTATCCTTATGTTCGGAGATAAGATGAAGAATTTCTCTTGACAGAGAGAAACCAAAACCCTCTTGTGAACTATCATGCTCTGCATCGTTCTGACTCTTTGACCGTAGATCTCCAGCTCCACCCTCTTCTCCACACTAGCGCCCGTATCAGGCCACAGAGGATCCGTCGACTTCGCCAAGATGACCGGCAAGAACCAGTAGAAACCCTTTGCCACCAGCAGATCCACAATCTTCTTGAGGACACCTGTCTCTATTCTGAACACCGCGCTCCTTTCCCTCTTCATCAAATTGCCTGGCGACGTTAGCTGCTCCAGAGATGTTGTCAAGCCTTCCAAACCCCTGCTTGATCGCGTCATCGACCCGTTTTCCCTTCACCCCGAAGGCGCATCGACTTAAACTATTTGCAGTTTTCTCCGAAAAATCTCCATCCAGAGTGCTGTTCTCGCCATCCCTTTTGTAAAAAATACAATTTCGACGAAAATCCAAGAGAACAGTTGGCGACGATCAGCTTGATGGTGCAAAGTCCTCCACATCTCAGGCGAAGATTGGAAACGGATCGGCCGTTTCTAGAGGAGAATGAGAAGCTGTTTGACACAAGAGTTGAGAGTCTCGTGAGCTTGGATGAGATTTGGACGAAATATCGCCACGCCAGCGCATTGCAAGACTATTTCCTTTTCCCCTCAAGCGAGTGTTCCTTCCTATAGTATCGCGCTAAACGCCTCTTTCATATCTTGCCAAGGCAGCGATCTCAATAGGAGCGATCTTTCTGTGGACTTCCCGGATGCCCGCCGAGGCTTTTTAGCTAGGCAAGTAGATTTCTAGGCGAGCTGCGGCCTCGATAGAGGTGACAACTATGGAACATGCAATGTGGGCCGAGAAGTATCGGCCGAGATCGTTGTCTGAGATGAGAAACCAAGCAGAGATTGTCGGTAGGCTCAAGAAGTTTGTTGAGACAAGGACGATGACGCATTGTCTCTTTGCTGGGCCTCCCGGCACGGGAAAAACTACTGCTGCATTATGTTTGGCACATGACCTCTTCGGGGAGAGGTATATGGATGCATTTATGGAGCTTAACGCGAGTGATGCCCGAGGGATCGATGTCATACGGACTACGGTGAAGGAGTTCGCTAGAATTGCGACGATAAGTGAGGTTCCATTCAAGATACTTGTTCTTGACGAGGCAGACAACATGACATCGGACGCGCAACAAGCATTGAGAAGGACCATGGAAAGATACACAGAGACCTGCAGGTTCATACTCTGCTGCAACTATTCGGGGCGAGTCATTGAGCCCATTCAATCAAGGTGTGCCCTCTTCAGATTCACCCCGCTGAAAAGCCAAGATGTCGCCGACTACTTGAACCACATAGCGAAACAAGAGAAGGTTGAGCTCGAAGCCAACGGAGTAGCCGCGCTCGTCGAGATTGCGGAGGGGGACCTTAGAAAGGCCACCAACACGCTTCAAGCTGCATCCTCCTTGGGAAAATCAGTTTCGGAAGAATCTGTCTACGCAGTTATTGGCAGAGCAAGACCGAAGGATGTCAAGGAGATGCTTGATCTCTCCTTCAAAGGAGAGTTTGTGAAAGCGAGACAGATGTTGAGATCAATGCTCGTGGAGTACGGGTTGTCCGGCTCAGACATCGTCAAACAGATGCATTCAGAGATCTTCAAAATGGAAGTTCCTGAGCGAAACAAGATTGCGCTCGCAGACGCGATCGGAGAGGTTGACTTCCGACTGACCGAAGGTGCGGACGAAGAGGTACAGCTTAGTGCCCTACTTGCGAAACTAGCTCTCGTCGCTCAGGAAGCCAAGTAGTGGTTTGTGGATGCCTCTTCTGTGGACGGTGAAGCACAGGCCCAGAACGCTCGCGGATGTTGCAGGCAACAAGGATGCGAAAGATGCATTCATCGGTTGGATGAGTTCGTGGCAGAAGGGGACGCCGTCTTCGAAGAAGGCAGCTCTACTGTATGGTCCTCCCGGGACGGGTAAGACTGTCACGGTTCAAGCAGTAGCTGACGACATGAAGCTTGACCTAATTGAGATAAATGCAAGCGACAAGAGGACTGAAGAGCAACTCAGGAAGATCGCAGGAGGCGCCACCACCCAAGGCGAACTCTTTGGAAGAACTCGACTGGTTCTGCTAGACGAGATCGACGGTATCAACTTGTCTGAGGACAAGGGAGCCATACCCACACTTGTCGAAACCATCAGGAATTCTAGATACCCAATCGTTCTCACTGCAAACAACCCGTGGGATCCCAAAATAAGGCCGCTTCGCGAACTCTGCCTTCTGATCGAATTCAAAAGACTCGGCGTGCGAGACTCTCTCCCCTATCTGAGAAAACTCTGCACCTCAGAAGGAATAGAGGCAGATGAACAGGCGCTAAGACTGATTATAGATCGAAACAAGGGTGACATGCGATCTATCATAAACGACCTTCAAACCTTCACCGCCGGCAGGAAGAAGCTCAACTATGCAGATGTGGAATGGCTCAACTGGAGAGATAGAAAGGAAACAATCTTTGATGCTTTGAGAACAGTCTTCTCATCAAAGAGCGGTATCCAAGCCAGAAGAGCCACAGACATGGCTGATGTAGATCTTGACATGTTCTTCGAGTGGATCTATGAGAACGCGCCTCTGCAACTTACAGATCATAGGGATCTGGCCAAGGCGATGGATGCTCTTTCAAAGGCCGATCTCTACTTTGCAAGGACAAGGAGGCTGCAGGCCTGGCAGTTGCTTCCCTTCGCCATTGATCAGATGACCGCCGGAGTTGCAATGTCAAAGGAATGGACAAAGCCAGCTTGGACGCCGATGAGATTTCCCAGCAGGATTATATCACTATCCAGAACGAAGAAGGAAAGGGCGTTACGGTTGGCGATAGGTGCAAAGATAGGTGCAAAGAGCCACCTCTCAAGCAGGGCTGCAGAGAAGCACTTCCTACCATACGTTTCCTTTGTCTTCCAGAACAACTCTGAAATGGCCTCAGAAATCAATGATTGGCTTGACTTGGACGAGGAGATGGTCCAGTACCTATCAGGAAAGGGTGTCAAAGAGAAGAAGGCAAAGAGACCAGCCAAGGTTGAGAAGCGGCAGGCCGGCCCTAAGAGAGTTGCCCGTCGTAGAAGGGCCGCCGCATCCTAGCTGAGGACTCTACGAGCCTTTTGATTTCCTGATCGCTTCTTCCCGACCTGATTGAGCAGAGAACATCCACGAGGTTGTCACAACGCATCAAACAGGGCTTCAACTTGCCGTCGCTTGTCAGCCTCATTCGGGAGCAGCGAAGACAAAACTCCGTATTCTCCACAGGTTTAACTACCTCCACTTGGGCGTCGCCGAGATGGTACACCTTTCTTCCATGCATAGATCGCCTAACCTCGACTTTGTGCGCTTTGCCAGAGAGCATTTTCTCTATGTGATCAAGAGAGTAATGATGCTGAGAATAGTAGCTGCTCTCCACGTTCAATGGTTCAAGCTCGATCAACTGCAATATGGCGCCAGCCTCATGGCAAAACTGTAGCATCGACTCTATCTGATTGTCGTTGACGCCCCCCAAGACAAGCATATTCACTTTTACGGGAAAAAGACCAGCTGACTTGGCTGCCTTAACCCCGCTAAGCGCATCGCTAAGTTTGCCCTTTGTCAGACTCTCGTAGGTCTCAGCGTCAACTGAGGGGATATTGATGTTGATTCTAGATAGTCCGTCTTGCTTCAGGTCTGTTGCAAGCTGAGGCGTAAGCAGGGTCCCGTTGGTGACCATCGAGATCTCTTCAATTGTCTTCTCTTGCCTAAGGAGCCTAACAATCTCCGCAATATCCTCACGAATGAGCGGCTCTCCTCCAGTCAGTTTGACATGTCGAGCACCCAATTCGCCTGCAATTCCAGCTATCTTGGCAATTTCGGTCGGTGTCATCTCATCTCTGCTTTGAGGCTGTCCCTCCCTGTGGCAATATGGGCATTTGAGATTACATCTCTGGGTCACTGAGATTCTGAAGTTCAGAAATGGTCTTCCATATCCGTCAACGATCGGTCCAGCTTGAGACAATGCTCCATCACTCTGAGGCGTGCTTCACCATGTGACATATCTCTGGAAGAATCAACTGAGTCATCGCCAATTGAACGGCATCAGTTGAGCCGGGCAAGCAAAAGACCACTTTGCCGTTCAAGATTCCCGCGAGTGCCCGCGATAGGACTGCTGCCGAGCCCACCCTGTCATGACTCAGTTTCCTGAAGATCTCCCCAAAGCCCGGGATGCTCTTATCTAGAAGTCTCTCCGTTACTTCTATCGTTACATCTCGTTTGGCTATTCCTGTTCCTCCACACACGATAATGGAATCAACTTTCCGTGAGCTTGCCGCTTTCTTCATCTCGCGCGTCAATTCGCGCATGTTATCTGATATGAGAACTCTGCTTGCGACCCTGTGCCCAGCATTTGACAGGAGCGACTCGATGAGATCTCCCGATGGGTCGTCAACTCGCTGGCCTTTCTTCCAAGACGCGTATCTAGATGTACTACAGATTATTATGGCGACGCATACACAAGAGGGAGCCTTCTCTCTGTGCTCTTGGACCGAGCTACTTACGGACGTTCCTCTTCACCTTTCTCACGATTCGGATCTCCTCGATTGCGGTGAACGGGTATTGCCCCTTCTCATCCTTCTCGTACTGTTTCGTCATGTCCCACACAGTCAGGAGGTAGATAGCCGCTGCGACTAGAGCTTCCATCTCAACACCCGTCTTCGCAGTTGCCTTCACCAGAGCCTCAACCGTCACCCCATCGTCGACAATCTTTCCAGTTGCCTTCACTTCAGAGATTGACAAAGGATGACATAGAGGTATGACTTCGCTTGTTCTCTTCGCTGCAAGGATCGCAGCTATCTCAGCTGCCGCAAGGGGATTCCCCTTTTCAGTCCTTCCCTTTCTCAAAAGCTCTACGGTAGTCTTCCTAAGCCTCAGCTTTCCTGTCGCTAGGGCCTCTCTTTGCTCCTCAGGTTTTTCAGCTATGTCAACCATTCTGAACCGCGAATTGAGCATTGCCATTTTTGAGCCGTCTCCCTCCGGCGTCGTCTCAACAGATAGGTCAGGCCCTTTTTCCCTTGTGTATTAGCCTTTTGATAGGTGCTTGGCGTGGTCAAGGTCCTTGGATTCTAGAAGGCCGGTTCAGGAATTTCCTTTCCACGTCTTGCCAGTGAGAGTTCAAGCCACTTCCTCATAGCTGACGCCGGGGTCGCAGTCAATCCAATCAGAGTAGTACGGCCTCTAACTCCTTTTCCAGATTTCTTGGCCTCGATTATTCCGGAGGCAGAAAGCTCGCGGACGAACTTCCAGACTTGCGTGTGTGCTCTTGATTCTTCTCTCAGCTCCTCGCAGACGATTCTGTAAATTCCTTCGATCTCTCCCATGGTCGCGTAGGCTGCACCTGAAGACTCAAGCGCTCTTGCAATAGCCAATAAGACAATTCGCTCTTGGCGGGAGAGGGTCTTTACGTAGTCCCCTCTGACAGTTGGATACACAGTTGACACGGCCTTTCTAACATGTTCAGGTTCCAGCTCCTTCTTTCCCTCAAGATCCGTATACTTCCCGGATCGCCAAAGAAGCTCAATCGCATATCTCGCATCGCCTGTAGTGGAGGCCAACTCAGCTATGAAGCGAATCGATTCTTCAGGCACTGTGCCTTCCTTGAACGAAAGCTTGACTCTACTTTCAAGTATTGTGGCAAGTTGCTCGATGGAGTAAGGCTCCATCTCAAGAATATTCTGCTGTAACGTCCCCAAAGTGCTCCTGTCGAGGCGCTTCAAGTATTCCGGTTGGCGAAGGATACCGATCAACGAAAGACGCATCGGTTTGTTCAATCTCGCTTCCTGAAACCTAGTCAAGTTGTATAGTGGAACAGTTCCCTCAGTTCGAATAAGGCTGTCAAGTTCATCGAGAGCAAGAATGGCAAACATGCCCTCTCGATCCAGTAGGTCCATGAGCATTTGAAGCAACTCCTCCGAGGAGTATCCTCGCTGAGGAAAGCTGGGAATGAACTCGTTAAGCACCCTTTTCAGTATCAGGAACAGGCTGCCGCGACATTCTCTGCAGTTGACGTGAATATACCTCAAATTGATCTTCCGCGACTTTGCAGCTTTCATTAAGTCGAGGCCAAAACGCTTCGAAACCGCGGTCTTACCTGTTCCAATGCTCCCGGTTATGAGGGCTCTTTGATTCATGGAACCAGGGCTGTCAAGAGTGAAGCGAAAGAGCTGGGCCAGAAATCTTAGTTTCTCCTCACGATGCGGAAGGTCAACGGGAACATAATCTATGGATAGAGGCCCTTCATCCTTGAAGATGGATGGTCCAGCAATCGTTTCCTTGATGATCTCTGATCCTCGGACCAATTCATGCTCTTCCGCAATTCGATGGCACAGTTCGCTTAGCTTCGCTTTAGGCTTTACGTCCGTGTACGCCTGTACTCACTCTTGCTCCTCTGTCCGTGTCGTTTCGCCGAGGATTCGTATCACGGAGACTGTATCCCGTTCTTCTCGTCGGTGAGCTCGAACGCACTCAAGATCCAATTCATCGAAGTCTCATTTGGGCCAGAGTCGTCATCGCTCACCAAAAGATGCTTTCCCGCTCAGAGATAAAAAGGTGTGGTGGAGATACCTTTGAAACAGCTCAGTGTTGAAGACTAACATGGAGAAGATACGGGTTACGCCACTCGCCTTTGAGAGCTTCGGTGTCAGATCAATGTGCACGCTAGTGGAAACTAAAGATGTCAGTGTGCTTGTGGACCCAGGCGTGTCTGTGGCCCCCAGATTCTCGTTGATGCCTCATCCAAAAGAGTATGCCAAAAGAAACGAATGTCGAGCAAAGATACGGGAGGCTGCCGCAAAGGCAGATGTCATCACGATCTCTCACTATCACTACGATCATCACACCCCCAACTATGTCGACACAGTATATCTCGGAAGTAGCCCTGAGGAGGCTCGAGGCATATACGCCGGAAAACTTGTACTCGCGAAAGACGTGAGAAGTCATGTGAATGTGAGCCAAAGACGGCGAGGATGGCTGTTCCAAAGAATCTCCAGCGAGTTCATCAAACAGTTGGAAAGTGCCGACGGAAGGAGCTTCATATTCAACGAGACAGAGTTGAGGTTTTCGCAGCCAGTTTTCCATGGAGAGGAGAACTCAGAACTCGGATGGGTGCTCATGCTTGTCATTCAGCGCGGAAAGGAGAAGGTTCTACACGCCTCTGATGTCCAAGGACCAGTCTCAAAAGCGACTCTTGAATCAATCTTGTCCGAGCGCCCGAATCTTCTGATTCTAGGTGGCCCACCTCTCTACCTCTCAGGATCAAAAGTGTCGACTGAGACAGTGGAGCAAGGCTTTCAGAACCTTGAGAGAATAGTCAAGTCTATTCCTGTTACAATTCTTGACCATCACGTCATCAGAAGCGAGAACTGGAAAGATCATGCCAAGAAGGTGTTTGAAGAGGCGAAGAAGCATCAGAATAGGCTTCTCACGGCGGCGGAGTATGCTGAAAAGAAAGAAACGCCTCTTGAGTGTAGGAGACAAGCTCTATATGAACAGGAGCCTCCAAGCAGAGACTTCTTGAAATGGACAAGAATTCCGATTGCGGAGCGAAAGAAAACTGCTCCGCCTATCTAACCAAAAACTGGTGTTTCTTTGGGGAGGAGCCGGGCCCTTACAGATCCGGTCTGCTTGCTAGTTCGACTTTAGTGTAACCCTGAACTTATGGCCGCAGCTGGGACATTGAAAAAGCCGAATGTGAAGCGCAGCGCCTCGTCCACTCCTAGGTTTAATGTCCCATTCTTTCAGTGGGTTTGCAACTTCTGCGGCGCATTTCAGGCACCTCGTCAAGTTATCAACTCCCTCCACTAAAGCGGACGCAAGCACTCTGGGGGCTTGCGAAAAAATAGTCCACCTGTCGGGCACCGAGCTCGTCTGGGCTCT
>CAZVYD010000030.1:0-15908 GCA_964631575.1 uncultured Candidatus Bathyarchaeia archaeon | reverse complement strand
GGACCATCGCCTCAGAGAACTCAGATCAACATGAAAGCCCGCCTCAAGATAAGGGTTTTCAACAATCTCTTCACCGTTCTTGGCACTAGAGGCAGTTCGAGAATAGACACGAAGACCTTGGCTCTCTGAGAAGGCTCCTCTAGAGCGCCTCGCCTCCAATGCACGTAGATTTGATCTCGGGTTGAAGTCAATTCAAACCATCGGACCGCGTAAGTACATTCGATGACTGCAGAAGCATCGGAATGGTAGGTACAGAATTGCCCAGCGACTCAGCTGAGATAACTCGATCAATGCTCAAGGGTCGAAAGAAGATCTGTCTCTATCTTACTGATGAGGCGTACGACAAGCTACAGACTGCAAGAACGTTCGGGCAGACGACGAACCAGGCAATATCAAAGGCAATCAACAAACTGCTAGAGAAACCTAGCGCGATCAGGCCTGTCAGACGGAAAAGGATCTACGTTAGAATCCGCGCCGTGCGCTTCTTCTTTCTCTCAAGACTTTGCAGGCAGGCAGGGTTAACATTCTCGCAACTCGTAGACTTGGCTCTGCGGAATTATACGCCCATGGATCCTATCAAGGAAGCGGAAGCTATGATAAAGAAACTCCGGACTGGTAAGAACTCAGAGACAAGGCAGAGCAGTGATTGTTCAAGTCTGGAATCCCTAGGGGAGGGGGGGAGCCGTTGTCCAACGACGGCCCCTGTGTCGAAGACACGGGGCGAAATCGTCTGATTCACGCCACGATTTAGAGAATTCTTCTATTTCTTTCCTTCTTCTTTGTATTTCTTGAACTCTTGCTTTATCTTTCCCAGCAGTTCGGGGTTTGTGAACACGTCTATGCTCGTCATGGCGAGGCCCTTGGCTGCGCTGATCAGGGCCCGGTGTCCTTGCTCCGAAGCGGCTGCTTTCACGAACTCGGTTGAGTGCCCCGGCATAGTCTCTGGGCCAATCGCTATGTAGGGGTGAATAGCAGGGATCATCTGACTGATATTTCCTATGTCAGAAGAGCCTCCGCCCCCTTCTCTCTCCCTCTGCTCGACCTTTACTCCTATTTTCTCCCAGTTCTTCCTCATCGCCTCAGCTAAGGTTTGATTTGTTAGCGTGTTTTCGAGTGTGTTGGCGTAGTTCCGAACCTTCATGGTTGTGCCTGTGGCTATCGCAGCTCCTTCGGCACACTTCTTCACCTTATCGACAACTTCCTTCATGTATTCCCTCTCTCCGGCTCGTACGTACATCTTGGCTACGGCATATTCTGGAACGACATTGGTTGCTTCTCCCCCCTCAGTGATTATCCCATGTACCCTCACGTCAGACTTCACGTGCTGCCTCAGCGAGTCCACCAATGTAAAGAAGTGAATGACAGCGTTGAGCGCATTGACTCCTTCGTGAGGTGATCCACCTGCATGAGCAGCCTTTCCGAAGAACTCGAACTCCAAAGCTTCCCGAGCTATGTGTGTAGCTTCAACTACAGTTCTGCTGGATGGATGAACCATCATGGCGACATCAGCCTTCGCAATCTCACTAGCCATTATCACCTTTCCTCCAGCATTTTCCACTCCCCCTTCTTCCGCCGGAGTTCCGTAGACTACGAGGTTTCCGTTGATCTTGGGCATGATCTTCCTGAGAGCAAGAGCAGCACCAAGTGAGGCAGTTCCAATAATGTTATGTCCGCACCCATGACCGATGCCAGCCAACGCATCCATTTCGGCCAAAAGAGCAACAGTGGGGCCGCCCGCTTTCCCCGACATTGCTGCCTTGAAGGCCGTCGCAAGTCCACAAACCTTTCTCTCAACTTTGAACCCCGCTCCTTCTAACTCATCCGAAAGCAGTTTTGAAGTTGCGAACTCTTGATGTCCCACCTCAGGGTTCGCGTGTATTCGATCGCTAATCTCAATCAGTTTCTTGCTCGTGGCATCTACTTCTGCGACAGCTTCGGTCTTCAGACTTTCAGGGTCCTGCAACTCGATTCCTCTGAAGGGTGCGAACAATCATTCACGGAGGCTTTTAATCCTTATCAGAAAGGCCTCTGTTCACTAGTCAGTTTGTTTTGGCCTCTTCGTTTCCTGCGCTGGAACAGAAGACTGTCTTCGCAAACGTAATCTGAAGCCGCGCTAAGTGGCACAGGACAGCGTGAACAACGGGTGGAATACCGTACTGTCTTGACTGCAGTCGTTTCAGAACCGTCATTCGCCTCTGTCATTCATCCCAAAGCAAGAGCGGGACCTGATCAATCGACCGTCATCAATCGTAGCCTTCAGATTCGTTTGATAGTGATCAGTAGATTGACATGTTAGGGTACCCGAAGGATGGTTGAGGAAGCACCTAGGCTTCCTACGACTAATGGGTCTCCTTCAAGGAGTTTTGGCAGATTGGTGGCAGAAATCAAGCAACAGACACGAATAACCACTAAGCTGAATGACACGGCAAACTCTACTTTTTTAAACAGGCCACGCACACATTTATTGAACATCCTAAACTCCTTGGTGAGCGTCTTGTCGAAGGCACTGGACAAAGTAGGCACAACGGTCTTCGATGCAGCATCTTCCTCGCTCAGAATGCAGATGCTTCGCCTTCTAACCTCAAGGGGGCCTCTCTCCTACACGGAAATAATGTTCTCCCTAAAATTGGATCCGCTGCGAGACGCGGGCAAGTTCGTTTATCACCTGAGGAATCTGCAGGAGGCAGGGCTCATCCTCTTCGACAAAGAGGCGAAGAAATACTCCCTCACCGAACTGGGGGGCATAGTCGTGAATTTCGCAAGGGACATCGAGGAATATGTTGCAGTTAAGAGAGGCAGGCTTTTTGTCAGAACATCAAGGCTTGCAATCGAAGAGTTCGACCGCACCAAGATCACCAAGTCCCTTGTAACCGAAGCGGGAGTTCCCTATGAGCAAGCTGAAGAGATAGCAGCCGAAGCCGAGGAACGCCTCATCCGACTCAAGACGGCCTATCTAACGGCACCGCTCATCCGAGAGTTCGTAAATGCGATCTTGATCGAGAAGAAGTTAGAGGATTACAGGCACAAATTGACGAGGCTTGGAATGCCTGTCTACGATGTTACTCAATCTCTGAAAACAGCCAGTGAACGAATGCTCGACGCAGAGTCCGTCAGGAGAGCAGCCGGCGCTTCGGTTATGGAGGAGTACGTTCTATTGAACTGCCTGCCACGAGAGATCGCAGACGCTCACATGTCAGGGCAACTGCACATCGACAATCTTGGGGGATGGATCCTGAACCCCAGCGAGTTTCAACATGATGTACGATACTTCCTTAGGAAGGGCTTTCTCCATACAGGGCCTCCCAAGAACTTTGCCTCAGCTCTCGCACTGGTCCGAGATGTGTATCAGCTAGCCTCATCTGAAGTCTCGTCTGAACAGTCATTTGACATGTTCAATGTTTTCCTCGCCCCCTTCATTAAGGGCGAACCAGAAAGCCGGATTGTTGAGAATCTGGAACTGTTCGTGAACGGTATCAGTATAGGTGCGTCTGGAAGAATCGCGAAGCCTGGGTTGTCTTTGGGATGCGAGTTCACGATCCCATCGTTCCTTCGAGAAGTCGAAGCCATAGGGCCCCAAGGGAAAGCAGTTGGAAGATACAAGGATTTTCTTGATGAAGCCAGCGCACTTCTCAACAACGTGATAGATGTTCTCAATAGACTATCTACAGGAACTCCTGTTACAAATCCAAGATTCATCTTCAAGATCAGAGGCGATCCCGCTCAATCGGAACAGTTTAGACGCGAGCTACTTGTGACGCATCGTCTTGCCTCAGACTACTTTCTTCCATACTTTGCCTTCCTCGGGAGAGAGGCGAAGTCAGACTACACTGCAACGGGTCTGAGGCTGAACGATGACTGGACAGGGTTCTGGGAAACAGATTCTCAAAGGACCGGGTGCATGGACACGATATTCATCAATCTACCCAGAATCGCATATGAGGCACACAACAACGATGACCGCTTCATCGACCTTCTCAGGAAGGCACTGGACTTAGTGGTGAAAGCATTCAAGATCAAGAGAGAATACATTGCCCAAAGAATTCAGGAGTCTCTTCTTCCAACCCTCTCAGGAGATGCAGCCGACTCGTATATTCACAGCGAAAGCTCGCTTTACGCGATCAGCCCGATCGGACTGAATGAGGCTGTGGCCGCCCACACAGGATTGACCTTGAGCAGCAAAGACGGAAGCTCGACCAATTTCGCATTGAGGGTCCTGAAGGAGATGTCCAGCTACGCTGAAGTAGCTGCGGAGGAGTCGAGTATGAGATTCGCCCTCGCCCATCGTCCAGGTGATGAGGCAGCCGTTCGATTGGCTGAGCTTGATGTTGAGGAGTACGGAATCGGATCTACAGTTGTCCAAGGATTAAGGAAATATCCATGCTATACCGACATGGTCACGGTCCCGCCCACGGAAAAGATCTCACTTGACGATAGACTGGCAATCGAGGCAAAACTCCAGCCGCCAGCGGATGGCGGACACTTGCTTCCCCTCAATCTCAATCCCACCAAACTCGACCCGGAGTCTCTTGTGGAGTTGACAGAGAAGATCTGTAGCAATGAGATTGAGCTCTTCACCTTTGCAAGTATGTACTCGCTGTGCAGAAGCTGTCAGAGATGGTCCCTAGGAGTCATGCCCACATGCACCTTCTGTGGATCAGACAACCTCCAACACATGGGTCGCTCATCCGCCACGATCATACCGGTTTCCATCTGGCCAAGTGCGAAGATTCGAACACTAGACAAGCTCACTCAATACTCTTTTTCCTAGTTGCCTGAACTCGGACAAGAGATCGAATGAGGGGATTACTCTCTCATCGAAAAGTCGCAACCTTCTCCAAGAAGGAGAAGATAGGCCGTCGAATTCCTTTTTGGACTATAAGAAGCAGTCTCCCTTCTCTGTCGACAATCTAGCCGTGGAATCGGTGAACGAGAGATCTACTTGACTTCAGAAATGCTTGCTAAGTTCAAGATCTTGTCAATTCGTCTGAATCTGCGACGGTTGTAGGATCGAAATTTAGTACAGCATTTTATACAGAATTGTCTAAAACTTATATGCGACTTTAAGAGCAAGCAAGTAGAGAACCTTCGTTTCGTGGAGCCTGACTATTACTTGACGGTGCAAACAGAGCAAGAAGCGATACCCGACTCGATCAAATATTTTCCTGCTGTTAGGACTTCGAAGATAGAGTTCGAAGCCTTCGATAAAGAAAAGATCAAGGAGTCTCTCAAGCGAGAAGTCAATCTTTCGAGCGAAGATGCAGAGAGGATTGCTGGGAAGGTTGCCGATAAGGTCAATCGAATCGGGCTCTCATTTCTGTCGTCTCCTCTGATACGTGAACTCGTCTGCGTCACGCTGTTGGAAGAGAATCTGGAGAGAGAGCGGGCAAGATACACTCGTCTCGGACTGCCGGTATACGACGTAACTACAATGGTCGCCAATGGCGACAAGGAGAATGCCAACCTGCAGCACAACCCCGAGACAATTCACAAGCTCGCTGCCGATGCCGTATTCAGTCAATATGCGCTGTTGTCAACCCTTCCCCCGCACCTTGCTGACGCTCACATGTCGGGGCAGATTCACATACACGAACTCGAGTATTTTGTGACGAGACCGTTCTGTCAAGAACATGATCTCAGGTTCTTTCTCCAAACCGGGTTGATCGTGGACGGTCAAGGCGTTCACACATCTGTGGCCGGCCCTGCGAAGCATCCTGAAGTTGCTATTCTCCACGCGGCTAAGGCGTTGGCAGCGGCACAGACAAACTGGGCTGGGGGCCAAGGATACGACTTCTTCAATGTCTGGCTGGCACCGTACATTCGCGGCCTGTCATACGAGAAAGTGAAACAGCTTGCGCAGATGTTCATCTACGAAATGTCGCAGATGTACGTGGCTCGGGGCGGCCAAACAGTCTTCTCCTCAATTGCTCTTGAATGCTCTGTTCCAAAAGTTGCTCAAGACATCCCCGCGGTTCTGCCAGGCGGAAAGGTGGGCCCAGACGTTTACGGTGACTATGCAGACGAGGCCAACCTGTTCTTCAACGCCATATTGGATGTGTACCTGCGCGGCGACTATAAAGGCAAACCCTTCAACTTTCCCAAACCGGAAATAAAGCTTCGACCAGAATACATTGACCACTACGATCCTGAGTACTTGAAGGCAGCCGAGCTCGCGGCTAGATTCGGATCGCCCTACTTTCTTAACCTGTGCCCAAGCTACATGCCGGACATAGTGAATTCCCAATGCTGTCGAATAATACTCACCCCTGACAGCGAAGAGGAGGAAGACTTCCGGCAAGGCAAGGTCAGGATGGGAAGTCTAGGAGTAATCACAATCAACCTGCCTAGAATAGCCTATGAATCCAATGGAGACGACCAAATCTTCTTCGAGACACTTGACGAGAGAATGGACCTCGCTAAGGAAGCTCTTGAAGTCAAGCGAGATGTCATAAAGAAGCGTCTGAGCGACGGATCGCTTCCATTTGCGTCAATGGACTGCAACGGTGAACCCTATCTAAAGATCAACAAGCAAGTTCTGAACATAGGCTTCATTGGACTGAACGAGGCCCTGAAGGCTCACGTAGACGAGGAGCTTCACGAAACTCCGGACGCTTGGAGGTTCGGCTTGAAAGTCATTGGTCACATGGTTGACCGAGCCCAAGAGTACTCCAAAGAAACCGGGGCACGGTTCGGAGTCCTCCAGACTCCCGCTGAAAGCACATGTCACAGGCTCGCCTTGATCGACAGGAAGCTGTATGGCGACAAGGCTGTGGTTCAAGGTGACCTGAGAAATGGATCCGTATACTACTCTAACAGTTCGCATGTAAGGCCTTCAGCCGATATTCCGTTCGGCCAGAGAGTCAAGATCGAAGCAAGCTTCCACCCGCTTACAAGAGGCGGAGCAATTATGCACATCTGGCTGGGCGAGGCTAATCCAACCCCTGAAGCAATATTCTCACTGACGAAAAGAATAGCAACAAGAACACTAGCGGCATACTTTACGTACACGAAGGATCTGACGATATGCACCAGATGCTCAAAGGTGGAATCAGGCCTCCTGTCAAAATGCCCTAACTGTGGTTCAGTGGATCCAGAACTAGAATGGTGGTCTCGAATAACGGGCTATTATCAACGAGTTAAGGGTTGGAACGCAGGAAAGAGAGCTGAGCTTGCAGACAGAAGGCGGTATGCAACCGGAACAATGACTCCGGCCTAAGATTGAACTCGTCAGCTAGTCTCCAAAATCGAAGCCAGCAGCGCCATTCTCGTCAATAGTCCATACCACATCTGTCTGAAGTATTTCGCATGTTTCGTGCCGTCCACCTCAAATGCAATTTCCTCTGCACGGGGCAACGGATGCATCACGATCATTCGATCCTTGGCGTTGCTTAGTTGGCTTGCATTGAGTCTATAGGACCACTTGACCTTCTCATACTCTGCCATGTCAGCGAATCTTTCTTTCTGGATCCTAGTCATGTAGAGCACATCCACCTCCGGAAGAAGAGGCTCTATCTCAGGATTTTCTGTCACCTTGATTCGATGTTTGATGTCAAGAACTACTTCCGGCCTCATCCTCAACAGCTCGGGAGAAACGAGATGAAGTTTGACATTGTAGAGCGAAAGCCCGTACGCCAAAGAGTGAACAGTCCTTCCGTATCGCAAGTCGCCTACAAGAGCGATGGTTGTTCCATCGATCGATCCTATCTCCCTCTTTATCGTGAAAAGATCTAGAAGCGCCTGAGTTGGGTGCTCTTCAGCACCTGACCCTGCATTGATGACGGGAACTGACGCAAAATCTGCGGCAAGCCGGGCTGCCCCTTCGAGGGGGTGTCTAATCACAAGTATATCAGCATAGTTCTCAACCGTCCTAACGGTGTCAGCCAGATTCTCCCCTTTCTCAACAGATGTTATACGCGGTTCAGCGAAACCAATGACGCTTCCCCCGAGACGCATCATTGCCGATTCAAAGCTGAGCCTTGTCCTGGTGCTGGGCTCATAGAACATTGTCCCCATCAACCTTCCTTGAAGAAGATTAGTGCCTGTTCTTGCAACAGCCTCCATGGAATTGGACTTCTCCAGTAACCAGTCAATCTCGGCTCTTGAGAAGTCCTTGAGCGATATGACATCTCTTCCCCTTAGATTCATACCGATCCTCAGCACAGCTTTAGCGAGAAGTTGCGTTAAAAACCGTTGTTAGGGCCTGTTCGCCAATCTTTCCAAAGGTAATACGCCTCCGAAAGGAGCCTCGGGCTGAGAATCCTGAGGTTCAACAGTGCTTCAATTCCATAAGCTGATCTTCCTGAGTGTCGCTTTGCTCCTCGCACAAACTATTATGTAATTACTGAAGAGATCTAGCGTTGAGGAGTAGGTTTGTCGCGTCGAGAGGAGCTGTATGTGAAGAAGATCAAAGACGGCACCGTTATAGACCACATAGCTCCGGGGCATGCTCTGGATGTTCTAAGGATTCTGGGTATTGACGGTAAGGGAGGCGTTGTCGTAAGCATTGCCATGAATGTGTCAAGTAAGAAGTTTGGAAAGAAGGATATTGTCAAGATTGAGGGGAGGGAGCTTGCGCCTAAAGAACTGGATAAGATTGCTCTCATAGCTCCGAGCGCAACCATAAACATAGTCCAAGATTTCTGTGTGACGAAGAAGGAGAAGGTGCGACTTCCGACAGCAATTGGTGGCATAGTCCGATGCGCCAATCCGGCCTGCGTTTCAAATTCGAAGGAGCCTGTCGAGCCGACGTTTGGTGTTGAAAGCTCGGAGCCTTTGAGGCTTCGTTGCCACTTCTGTAGGAGAATAATGGAGAAAGGCGATGTTCTCAAGCAGTTCTAAGAGTGGTAGCGACGAGTAGCCTTTTGATTGGCAATCGCTCACGTGAAACTCTTAAATAACGTGGTCAGGGTACCTCACTGTTCGTTCCGGCAAGACATTAGAATATTCAATTGACAAGGAGAAATTCACGTCATGTTTGGTCTGCCTCTGAATACGTTGCTTATCTTTGTCGTGACAACACCTTTGGTCGGCCGGCTGATAGAATATGCAAGATTGGCCAAGCATCGAGACAAGGTCTGCGGGCTCTACGCTCTGCTGGGACTGTTTGTTTCCGCATACTTTCTGTACGATCTTTACCAAGTAGTTGCGCTCAGATCGGTTGTGGTGATCACATTTCTACAGGGGTACGGTCCGCCCTTGGGGGCGTGTTTCGAGATAGACATGCTGAGCGTTTTCATGGCATCGTTGATAATCGGCTTGGGGGTCACAGCGTGCCTCTACTCGATTAGATATATGGAGCACGACACGGGTCTTGTGCTGTACTACGTGTTGCTGCAGGGTCTAGTTGCCGGCATGGTTGGAGTTGTCTTTGCAGGAGACTTCTTCACCTTATTCGTCTTTTGGGAGCTTATGTGCCTAGCCTCATATTGTCTGGTCGCCTACAGAAAGGAGAGATGGGCTCCAGTCGAGGCAGGTTTCAAGTTCCTAGTCATGAGTTCATTCGGTAACGTCACTGTTCTTTTCGCAATGTCCCTCCTATACGGAATGACGGGGACATTGAACTTAGCCTTCTTAGCTTCGAGCTTGAAGAATGCCACAAGCTCTGTTTGGATTCTACTTGCTATGCTCATGGTTGTGATAGGATTTGGCGTTGAAGCCGCCCTAGTTCCTCTTCACTTCTGGCTTCCAGATGCGCATCCTGAGGCGCCTAGCCCGGTAAGCGCGTTGCTGTCGGGCGTGGTTATCAAGACTGGAGGCTACGCGCTTCTCAGGATTCTTTTCCTAGTCTTTCCTTCCGTGCAGATGAGCTGGCAGCTGATACTGGCGATTGCGGCAGTAGTAACCATGACCGTTGGGAACTTGATGGCGTTGCTTCAAGAGGACCTGAAGCGGCTTCTTGCCTACAGCAGTGTTGCACAAATGGGTTACGTAATATTCGGTTTGACAACGCTTTACGGAGTCACAGCAAGCCTGTTCCATGTGATGAATCACGCAATAATGAAAGGGCTCCTATTCTTCTGCGCAGGCTGCTACGTTCACATGACTGGAACGCGTGACATCAACGAGCTCTCTGGAGTTTGGAAGAGAATGCCCGTAACCACAGTCGCCTTCACAATTGGGGCCTTCTCGATAGCTGGCATACCTCCATTCAACGGGTTCCTGAGCGAACTAATGCTGGTAACGGCAGGAATCAAAGCGGGCACCCAACCCGCCCAATCATACATGAGCATCTTCGCAGCAATCATGATTCTCAATGTGCTAGTCTCAGTGGCATACTACCTGCGACTCGTCCAGACATTTGTGCTGAAGAAGGAAAGCTCGAAAGTGGAAAAGGCACGCGAGGCTCCCTTCTCAATGCTTGTGCCAATATCCTTGCTAGCGTTCCTATGCATTTTGATAGGCATCTATCCTTATCCCTTCTTGAGCTTCGCAGAGAGTGCGGCGAACGCCGTACTCCAAGCATCCTCCTACATTTCTGCGATCACTGGCTAAACTTCAATCAGAAGGCTACAAGGTGGAGAGCACATCGCAACAGATCTAATTCTTGCCATAACTTTAATCAAATACCTCAAGTTTCTGAGGAGGCAAGTTGTCTCTACAAAACGGTGCGAAGGTTGAGAACTAGGAAAATAAGGCAACTGGTTCATAGCGGGGTCGTCATTCCTCAATATGAACCTAAAGGGTTCTCAATCTTCTGTAGAGGGACACGCATTTCTCTGAATCCGACACAAGAAGAGATGGCTGTGGCGTGGGTCAGGAAGCTCGGAACTGAGTACGTCAATGATCCTGTGTTCGTGAGCAACTTCCTCTCAGACTTCTGCAAAGGTCTCGACTTACGGAACCCCTGCAAGATCGAGGAGTTCGACTTTTCAGAGATCCAACGATGGGTTGAGGCCGAAAAGCTACGGAGGGAGCAGATGTCCAAGGAAGAAAAGAGGACGCAAGCAGCGGAACGCAAGAAGATTCGTGAGTCGAACAAGGAGAAGTTTGGCTTCGCCACAGTGAACGGCGAAAGAGTTGAACTTGGTAACTACACGGTTGAGCCTCCCTGCATATTCATGGGTCGTGGAAATCATCCGCTAAGGGGAAGATGGAAATCAAGAGTGAGCTACAATGACGTCACTCTCAACCTGTCGCCCGATGCCCCGAGGCCAGTCCCTCCAGATGGCAGCAACTGGAAGGAGATTGTCTTCAATCCCAACTACCTGTGGATTGCCAGATGGGACGACAAGCTCAGAGGCGTTGAGAAATATGTGTGGTTTGCAGACACAGCGGAGTTCAAGCAGAGAAGAGACATCGAGAAATTCAATCTGGCGAAGCAGCTAGAGGTAACACTGGAGAAAGTGAGGCGCCACGTAGAAGAGAATCTCTCGTCCCCCGATCTCATGAGAAGAAAGATCGCAACCGTATGCTATCTGATAGATAATTTGAAGATGAGAGTTGGCGACGAGAAAGACAAGGATGAAGCCGACACAGTTGGCGCTACAACGTTGCGTTCAGAGCATGTCAAGATCTCTGAGGATGGCGAGGTAACCTTCGACTTCTTGGGAAAGGACTCCGTAAGGTGGCTTCAAAGAATAAGACCTCCTCCCCGAGTCATAGAGAACCTGAAGGAATCAATAGGCCCAAAGAAGAGGTCTCTTCTCTTTCAAGGAGTCCGATCAGAAAAGGTGAACTCATTTCTTGACGAAGTCATGCCAGGGCTGACTGCGAAGGTTTTCAGAACACACCACGCGACGAAAGTGGTGAAGGAGCATCTTGCTGGCGTCAAGGTCAGACCGGAAGATGACGATACCCTCAAGAAGCATACTGCTACTTTGGCAAATCTTCAAGCTGCAAAGACCTGTAACCACAGGCGAAAACTTCCAAAGAACTGGAATGAATCGATGGCAAAGAAACTACAGCGCCTAAAAGAGCTTAGACAGAAGGGAAGGAAGAAGCAGGCCAAAGCCCTCTCGCAGAGAATCAAGTTGTTGAAATCAACAAGAGACTACAATCTTGGCACATCTCTCAGAAGCTACATAGATCCACGAACCTATGCAGAGTGGGGTAAGAGGGTCAATTATGATTGGAAGAGGTATTACCCCAAGACACTTCAAAGGAAATTTGCTTGGGTTGACAAGACAAGATACGCCTGATGCCCTTAGCGACAGTTACGTTCTGCGAATGCTTGAACAGGCTATCTCATGATCCTGATGCCAGATCCCTTCGGATGTTTCTCCGCCAACTCCAAGAGTGAAAGGCACTGTCCTCCCGCTTTCTCAATCTTCTGTTTTGCCTGATCGGTGAACTTGTGAGCAGCAATGGTCACCTTGCTCTCTATGGTTCCTGCCCCTAAGACTCTTCCTGGGATCGCAACGATGTCTCCCTTTGAAACATACCTTTCGATCTGCCCGACATTGATCTCTACTCTCGATCTTCTTGGTTTGCAGAGATGGTCAGCCACCTTTTCCCATATTGCTACCTTGTTCTTTCTCGAAATCCTTTTGAGTTCAGACACAAGCTCTTGCAGTTGGAGGTTCGTGCTTCTGAAAGGCATTTGGTCCATCTCGTTTTCCAGATCGGTGTCTATCCTTCAGCTTTTCTGGCTATGATGTCTTGGTGTCTAATTAAACTGTTTGATCTTATCTTGCGTTACGATCCCTTTCAGGATGTGATGTCCACCCTTCTTCTCAGTTTTCTGAGAATTGATTCAAGCTGGTGGGAGTTGGGCCAAAGAATTGGAGGGAAATTGACGATGCAAGCACTATGCTTTCTTCTTGAGCTGCACTATGGCCCTCGCCAAGTCTCCTTCGGTGGCTTCAAGGGCTTTCTTTGCTTCCTCCACGCTGACGCTTGCCTGATCTGAAACGAGTCGAGCATCATCCTCTGACACAGTTTCAACCTTGGTCAGCGTTTCCTCCTTCTGCGTCCCGCCTGTTATCTGATAGATCTGTTGGCCTTGAAGCGTTACAGCGGCTACGCTGGGTTCCTCGATGACTATCTTCCTATCGTTGGTTATGATGATCACTTCTCTTGCGCCTTCAATCTCCTTGACCTGCATTCCCATCTTCTGCATCGCTCTCATCGCGTCCCTTCCTCCCGGGACTCCTCCTCTTGCCGCACGTAGAGCCTTGTATGCCATCATCTCACCCTCTCGTCTATCCATCGTAGTTCTTCGTGACCGACCTAATGAATACAACTGAGGCTATGGAGATCCTTAACCAACACTCTAAGAGATGCTTCTCAAACCAGCCTTCTGTGTGACTCAGCCTGTCCATTCTATGTCTAGGCTTGTTGCTTCGCGAGAGTTCATGGTTCTCTCCAGAAATCCTGGCCGAAATGACTTTATGCTCCACCCATCGACGAGTGTCTTGTAGATACTTGAATATGCACAACAAGTGGAAGGATCCGGCTGTGCCTCAAGCAGTTCATCGCAGGGATCTGGTGTGAGAAAGGCTACGACGGAAGAACTCGTCAAACTCAAAGGGATAGCGAACTACCAGCTTGGCAGAGGAACAGGTGAAGTCCTCTTCACACGGAAGACAATCGTTGCCCATTCTTCGAGAACAGGAAGGATGAGGTACCTGTACCGTGATGGCAAACTCCTTGCTACTCTACGTCCAACTGACGGAATGCTTGCATTGTCTCTTGAAGGCGCAAGATTGCTGATGAGAGGAGACTGCTTCAAGAATGTTGTGACCGTTCAAACCGATGTCTCAGATTTCATAAGACTCGGCAGAAACGTGTTTGCCAAACATGTCCGGCAGGCGAGTCCAACTATCCGTCCAGAAGACGAGGTAATTGTAGTTAACGAAAGGGGTGAATTGCTGGCGACGGGAAGAGCATTCCTCAGCGGGGAAGAGATGCTTTCCTTCAAACGCGGCGTAGCGGTTAAAGTCAGACATGGTAGCTGCGAATTCTAATTATGAGCCTGCTCGTCGAAACCGTCAAATCCTGATACTGCCCGCTATGGTTTGCGTTTGGAAGTTGGTAATGATGAAGATGCGGACGAATGTAGACAAGTTAGTCAAAATATCCGTCATGGGCGAAGTTGTCAGCCCCATAGTGTCGAAGAGCGCGCACAAAAATCTCTTCTGACGGGAGACCAGTGGTTTTGCCAGGTGTAGGGGGGATAACATACAATGTTCGGGTTGGCGATCCTGCTTCGGGATGGGAAGCAGATCATGTCGAGCCCGGAGTGAGCGTCGAGAACAAGGAGAAGGATGAGCGTTTTCCGGAAGGACCGAACGCTGCATTGAACATATTGGCATGTGTAGGAAATGAAGCGATAGTTGCATCGGGGGATGCCAAAGGCGCGAAGGGAACAGTGACAGGAAAACATGGAGGCATCGAGCATATTCTGGCAGACTTCCAGCCAGAGACCTTGGACAAGCTGATGCTTCAAGACAAGATATTGATCAAGGCTTTCGGCGTTGGCTTCAAGCTACTAGACCTCCCTGAAGTCAAGGTCATGAACACTGATCCAAGATTCTTCGAGTCGATGGATCCAAAGATCGTCGATGGTAAGCTTGAGGTGCCGGTGACACACATGGTGCCGGCCCATGTCATGGGATCTGGTCTGGGCGCGGCTCAGGTGTACTCAGGGGACTATGATATTCAGTTGTTCGATGAAGCATCAAGGAAGAAACACGGTCTAGAAGATGTAAGGCTTGGAGATCTTGTGGCCATAATGGATGCAGACCACTCTTTTGGCAGGATATACAAGGAGGGCGCTGTCTCGGTGGGCATAGTTGCCCATAGCGACTGCATAATCGCTGGGCACGGACCAGGAGTCACAACTCTGCTGACATCAAGTTCAGGCCGCATAGCGCCTAGGATAGACGCGAAAGCCAACATAGCTGAAATGTTGCAGCTGAGAAGACTATAGAGTTGATTGGCAAAGTCGTTTCCTAAACAAACCAGTCTTGAATGGGTGAAGCCGTCAAGACCAAATAGGTCTGATTTGCTAGCAAGATGCGGTGAAGGTGTTGAACTGCGACGTGTGCGGAGAAACGATACTGGGGAATCCTATGAAGGTGATCATCGAAGGAGCGAGGGTTGTCGTATGTCACCGATGTGCAAAACTTGGAAAGCCGTATGTTGAGCCTCCTCCGCGACGCGTGGGACAACGGCCCCCGATAGGTCAGTATTCTTCAAGATCAGCTCGGCCGGCGGCCCCTCATGCTCTTGACGAGTTTGAGGTGGTCGAGAGTTTTGGAGCGAAGATACGTGACGCTAGAGAAAGGATGGGGCTCACCCAGCAAGACCTTGCAACACGAGTGAAGGAAAGACTTTCGATAATCCAGAAAGTTGAGTCGGAGAAGATAGTTCCTGATATGAAGCTCAGCCGCGAGTTGGAGCATTTCCTTAGGATTGCCCTTCTTACTCCTAGGGCTGAGATTCCCGCATTAACGGAGATGACTACGGCGCCGAGTCTCACCTTGGGTGACATAGCTAGAGTAAAGCACAAAGTCAAGACCCAGTGAAGTCGTTTCAAGCGGTCTGGAATTTGAGAGTAGTTGTTCTAAGATGGGGTCATCGGCCTAGAGATCTGCGAGTGACGACGCATGTTGCCTTGACGGCGCGTGCTCTTGGCGCCTCAGGCTTCATCCTTGCCGATATCGAAGACAAGAGCATCAGGGCGAAGATCGAGAAGGTGATTATTGACTGGGGTGGCGATTTCTCCTTCGAAATGGGTATTCCGTGGAGAAAAGCTGTCACCAAGTGGAAGGAGAACGGTGGCATCGTAGTTCACCTAACCATGTACGGTCAGAACATTGGTGATATGAGTGTAGTTCAAGAGATCCGATCTTCGCAGCGTGACGTTATGGTATTGGTTGGAAGCCAGAAAGTTCCTTCCGAATTCTTTTCGAAAGAATTCTCTGACTACAACATTGCCATTGGCGGACAACCGCATTCAGAGGTGGCTG